>NZ_JBVHQM010000009.1:0-301081 GCF_055567415.1 Streptomyces sp. NPDC026575 | reverse complement strand
GGGTCGGAAAGACCGCGGCGTCTGGTGCGGTGCATCGCAAGGCGCCGGAGCGTCTCGATAGCGGAGCTATCGGGACGCTCCGGCAACGCCGCGAGGTGCCGTGCCAGACGCCGCGGGCCCGGCCAGGACCCATCGGACAGGCCCTAGTCGTCCGCCGGGCGGCGCGGCTGGCGCCACATCCCCCACAGCGTCGGCCCGTCCCCGGGCAGCCGCACCTCCGCGCGCACGGTGAAGCCGAAGTGCTCGTAGAAGGGGAGATTGGACGGCTTGGAGGACTCCAGATAGGCGGGCAGACCCGCCGCGTCGGCCTTGGCCAGCCCCGAGCGCAGCAGGGCGGCCCCGTGCCCCTGCCCCTGGGCGGCCGGGTCGGCGCCGATCAGCGCCAGGTACCAGTGCGGCTCCTGGGGCGTGTGCCGGGCGGCCGTCTCGACGGCGTCCCTGAACAGCCCGGCCCGGTCGCCGAGGAGGGCGAGGAGCTCCTGGATGGTCTCCGCATCGGGGACGGCCTTGGCCTGCGCCTCCGGCGGCACCCAGAACGCGGCCGCCGCCTCGGTGCGCTCGCACACACCGTGGCGGACGTACTGCCGGGTGAAGATCGTGGTGAAGTAGCGGCCCAGCGCCGCCTCGCGCGCGGCGCCGTCGGGGAAGAACCAGCGCATCATCGGGTCGTCGTCGAAGGCGCGGGCCAGGGTGGGAGCGATCAGCGGAGCGTCGTCGACCGTCGCCGCCTGCGGCGTGTTCGTTATCGGCATACGGGACATTCTGCATCCGATGATCTTCGACGGTGGAGGCGGGCTCCTCGAAGTCGCCGCGATCTCCCGCGCCGTGGACGGTCGCCGGGACCTGGTCTCCGTACTGACCTGAGCATTCCGATGCCCGGCGTCACGCACGCGTGCCTACCGGCGCGGCATCGGCGAGAACATGAAGCCAGAACACCGCCGCCCTCGCCGACGACGAGCGCGTCTACACGGTACGTACCGACGGGAAGGTCCGCGCGCAGCTGGTGACCACGGGCGACCGGGGGCGCGTCCAGGGCCTGGACACCTCGACCGGCAAGGTCCGGTGGAAGTCGCCCGACCTGGGGGGAATCGCGGCCGCCGGCACCACCCCGGCGGGCGGGCTGATCGTCTGGGGCCGTGCCGCGAAGACCTCCACGACCGCGACGCTCAACGGCTGCACCGTCCTCGCTCCGGACTCGGGCGACCGTCTGTGGGCCAAGGACCTCGTCGCCCTCTACGCACCGTCCAAGGGCAAGGAGGTCTTCGCCATCGACGGCGCTATGCGGCTGCTCGCCCTCGACCCCGCCGACGGCGCCACGCGCGGAGCACCTCCACCAGCCTTCCCCCGACGAACAGTCAGATCCTCTTCTAACAGGGCTCGTTGAGCCTGCTCCAGGGAACGCTGTTTTCTGCTACCCCGACACCGGAGCCTCCGGCGCGACCGGCGGGCTGCTCACCGCCTTCGACCCGGCGACCGGCAGGACCCTGTGGAGCGTGCAGACCGCCGCCCGGGGCAATCGCGGCTACGCCCGCTCCGGCGCGACCGTCTGCTACCTCGACAAGGCGGAACGGCGGAGCCAGACGCCCGGGTGAGCGCGGTGAGCCGGGGGCTCCCCTCCGGCACCAGAGTGACGAGGCGTTTGCACGGATGAAGGACCGGAAACCCTCTTGCGGATCGTTCGACCCCGGCGCCGGAGCCCGCCGGCCCGGGCCCCGCGCCTACCGCGCGCCGTCCGCCACGCAGCGAGAGGACTCCATGAAGTACATCCGCCGTTCCTGCACCGTCCTGGCCACCGTCGCTCTGCTCTCCCTGGGGGGCCTCGCCCTTGCCGCACCGGCCCACGCCTTCTCCGAAGGCCCCGAGAGCAACGCCGCCCTCGTCCCCGCGCTGGGAGCGGGGCTGATCCTTTGAGACGGTCGATTCGCCTGATCGGTGACGCCGACCAGCACACCGCAGCCCTCGCCCCAGCGCCCGGCCCGGCCCCGGCGCCCCGGGCAGCGCGTCAGTCGCCCCAGATCTTGCGGTAGGCCTGGCGGTAGCCCTCGGAGTCCCAGGACAGTGCACCGCCGCTGTTGGCGGCGGTGGCGATGTGGACGGGAGCGACATACCCGCTGTCGGGAGCTCCGGCGAAGGCCCGGTTGAACTCGTCGACGATCTGCCAGCCCTGCTCGGAGAGCGGCTCGGGCACGGTGGCGGCCTGGAACTCCTTGCCGTTGACGCGCTCGAAGGCCGACGGGTCGCCGTCACCGGCGCCGATGTTGAACGGGGCCCCGGCACCGTCCTTGCCCGCGGCGCGCAGGGCGGGGGCGGCGTGCCCGAAGTACAGGTCGTTGATGGCCGCGGAGTAGGTCCACTTGCGGCCGAAACGGGACAGCAGGGAGCGGACTTCCCCGATGGAGCGGCGGTTGACCTGGGGGATGGGGATGTCGGTGTAGCTCAGCAGCTCGGTGCCGGAGCAGGTGGCGAGCTCCTTCTTGATCAGGTCGGACTTTCGCTTCGCAAAGGGCACCGAGGCGTCGGTGAACAGGACGACGCCCGCGCGGCCGTTGGACCGGGCGATGATCCAGTCGGCGCTGATCTTCGCGACGTCCTCGACCCGGGAGGTGATGTTGCTGAAGAGCTGCGGATCGTCGCTGGGGCCGGGAGCCGCGGTGGCGTGCCAGCCGATCAGCGGGATGCCCGCCTTGGTGGCCTTCTTGACGCTCTCCGCGGCCGTCCCGGGGTCGAAACCGCCGATGACGATGCCGTCCGGCTTGAGGTCGACGGCCTGCTTGAACGCGGCCCGGAGGCCGTCGGGTGTGCCCTTGCCGTTGAGGGTGCGGGCGTGCCATCCGACGATCTTGGCGGCTTCCTGGACACCTTGGGCGACCCCGGCGACGCCCGGATTGGTCAGGGTCTGGGCGATGAAGACGACGCTCTTGCCGCGGGCGGCCTTGGGCCCGGTGGTGGGGCCTCTCCAGGGGGCGTTGGCCTCCTCGGCCTTCGCGACGGCCTGCTTGGCCCTGGCAAGGGCGGCCGGGCATCCGGGCTTGGCGGAGTCCTTGTGGGCCGCGGTGGTACCGGCGCCGGATTCGCAGCCGGAAACGGCCATGACCAGGAGTGCGGCGGCTGACGCGACCGCCTTGCGGGTGGGGTGCACGGGTCTCCTCGCAGGGCAGGTTGAGGATGCGGGTTGGGGTGGGGGGAGACAGGTTACGGGTGGCGATGCCGCGCCAGGCAGCCGCCTCCGGGAGGTACCGCGCAGGCCACCGGCGCCGACCCCGGTGCGGCCCGGTCCACGGCCCGTTCCCCTACGGACACCCGACCGTCGACCGGGCCGGCACGGCGCCGCAGGGGTAACGCGCCAAAAGTGACAAAGAGTTGAATACCGGCTGGCCATTGCTGCCATGTGTTGCATGCGCGTGCACAAGCGGTAGTGTTCACGGCCGGTTGGGCATGTGGCGCAATCTTTTCGCTCGCATCTAGGGTGAACTGCGCAAACGCCGCAATCCCCCATCGTCGGCGGTCGGCGACAACGACACCTCGGTCACCGCTCAGGAGCACGTCGCAAGGAGGAGGCTGGGTGTCTGTGGACGCGGTGGACCCGCCACACGAAGCGGACCCGTCTCGGCGTTCACCGTTGAGGCCGGGCTTCCGCCAACAGGCGGGCGTCCTCCTGGACCGATGGCCGTTCCGGCGGAAGCTCAACGTGCTGGTGATCGCGCCCGTCGCGGTCGTCGGCGTACTGCTGGGCCTCGGCGTCGACTCCCAGGTGGAGAAGGCCACGGACGCCAGCCGGAGCGCTGAGCTGGTGCGCGACAGCGAACAGGTCACCCGGCTGATCAACGACGTCCAGGCCGAACACCGGCAGGCGCTGCTGCTGTCCGTGGAGCAGGAGTCGGTCCGGCCCGGTACCGCCCTGCCGTCGACCGCCGCCTACCGCCGCGCGCAGCGGGACACCGATGAGCAGGTCACCGCCGTGCGCTCCGCGTTCGGGGCGGGCCTGCCACGGCAGGAGGCACAGGCCCTCGACTACATCCGGGGCCTCGCCGTACTGCGCGACAAGGTCGAGCGGGGCTCAATTCCGGCCGCCGGCATCGACCCCGCGTACGCCGCCGCGGTCGGCTACCTGATCGACGGCATCGGCCTCGACCGCTTCGTCGGCACCTCGTCGTCCTCGGTCACCGATCTCCTCGACACGGTGCTGCGGGCCGACGCCGCCCACGCGGCCTTCGAGAGCGGGGTGTTCTCGGCCCAGACCCGGGACGCCAACGCGCTCACCGAGTACACCCGCGCGGTCGGCGCCCACAAGCTCTACGAGGAGCAGACGAAACGCTTCGGCAGGATCGCCGACCCGGACCAGGCGCTGCGCCTGGGCGGGATCGAGCGGGACGCCGAGGAGAACGGCATCGAGGCCCAGTTCGCGGAGCTGCAGATCGATCCGGGCTCCCTGCAGGGTCAGAGCCCGCATCAGTTGCGCGAGGCGATGACCGCCGGAACCCGGCAGGCCGAGGCCCGCCTCGACATCACCCGGTCGCTGATCGGCCAGATCGCCACCGAGGCCGACGGTCTGTCGCGAAGCGCCCTGCACAACGCGCTGGCGATGCTCGGCCTCGCCCTGCTCGGCTTCACTTCCTGGCTGGCCTTCTCCGTCCTGGTCCGGCGCTCGGTCGTACGTCCCCTGGCGGCGCTGACCGGTGCCGCCCAGCAGGTGGTCGACGTGGCCGGCCAGGAACTCGCCAAGGTCGAGGACGAGGATCCGGCGGACAGTACCCCGCTGCGGCCCCGGCCGATCCCCGTCCCGGTCCGCGACGAGATCGGCCACCTGGCCGAGGCGTTCAACCAGGTGCAGATCACCGCCGCGGCGCTGCTGGAGCGGCAGGTGCTCAGCCGCCGCAACGTCGCCGAGATGTTCGGCAACGTCGGCCGCCGCGTCAGCAACCTCACCTCACGCCAGCTCATGCTGATCGACGCCGTGGAACGCGAGGAGACCGACCCCGACATCCTGAACCGGATGTACCGCATCGACCACATCGCCGTGCGTCTCCAGCGCAACGCCGACAGCCTGATGCTGCTCGCCGGTATCCGGGACCCCGAGATGGAGGCCCGGCCGACCACCCTGGCCAACGTCATCCGGGCCGGGCTCGGCCAGATCGAGGGCTACCAGCGGGTGTCCCTGCGGTCCGAGACGGAGTTCACCGTCGCGCCCGACGTCGTCGACGATCTGACGCTGATGCTCGCCGAACTGCTGGAGAACGCGGTCTCGTTCTCCCCGTCCGACACCCCCGTCGAGGTGGTGGTCCGGCCCGGTACCGACATCACCTCGGACGGCGGTGCCCTGATCGAGGTCATCGACCACGGCCTCGGTATGAGCGCGGAACGCCTCGACGAGGAGAACTCCCGGCTGGTCCGCCGGGAGCGGCTCGACCTCGTACCGACCAAGGTCCTGGGCCTGTTCGTGGTCGGCAGCCTCGCCCGGCGCTCGGGCATCCGGGTCACGCTGAGCCGCACCCCCGGCGGCGGAGTCACCGGCACCGTCTGGCTCCCCACCGCGCTGCTCCTGTCCGTGGCCCCCGCCGCCACGCCGTCCCCGGCAGCGGACACGTCCCGGGCCGCGTCGGCGCACCACCCGGCAGCGCCCGAGCTGGAGTCCGGCGCGCCCGCACTCCAGCCGGTACCGGACGCCGCCACGCCCCTGCCGGTGCGCCCCGCCACCACCGAACAGCGGCCGACCGCCCCCGCACGGCACGGCGGGCTGCCCAGACGCCTCCCGCACCCCGCGGAAGCCGAGCGGCAGACCACCCCCGTGGCCGAAGAGCCGCGGCCGGCGCAGTCCGCTCGGCCGCTGCGGCGGCGGGTACGGGGCGCGACGCTCGATATGACCGCCCCGGCGGCCGACCGCGGGGCGCAGGCCGTGCGCAGGCCCGTGGACCCCGACACGGTCCGTTCGGAACTCGACGAGTTCGAGGCCGCCGTACGCAGGGCGGAGCAGGAGACCGCCACGGCCCCGGAAGACTCAGCACCATCGCAACACCAGCAAACCCGGAAGGAGTCGGGCAGTGACCACGCCGACAGGTAAGAGCAGCTCCGAGCGGGAGGAGCCCATGGACCTGACAGCCGCCGCAGCCGACTTCACCTGGCTGCTCGACCGGTTCGCCACCCAGACCGCCGGTGTCGTCGACGCCATCGCGGTGTCCTCCGACGGTCTGCTGATCGCCGTCTCCCAACTGCGCGAGCAGGCCGACTCCGAGCGGCTCGCGGCGATCGTCTCGGGCGTCACCAGTCTGGCGGCCGGTGCGTCCGGCAACTACGGCCTCGGCGGCCTCAACAAGGTCATCATCGACCTGGAGGGCGGCCACGTACTGGTGTCGGCCATCGGCTGCGGCGCCGTCCTGGGCGTGGTGACCTCGAAGGAGGCCAAGCTCGGCAACATCGCCTACGAGATGACCCTCTTCGCCAACCGGGCCGGGAGCGCGCTCACCCCCCAGCTGGTGCTGGAGCTCAAGAACAACGCCGGCGCCGCACCGGCCCGCTGACCCGTCCCGCACCGCGGAGCCAGGAGCGCAGGCGCTGAGAAGAGGATCATGATGGCCTCAGGTGGACCAGGACCGGACGAGGGTGGGGGTCCCCCCTCCAGCGGAGCCGAGAGCTTGGGGGAGGGCGGCGCCCGGGGCCCGTCGGAACCGGCCGGCCGTGCTTCCGCGATCAGGCCCTTCCTGCTGACCGCGGGCCGGGTGGCGGGGCGCGGCGCCGGGCCTCCGCTCCCGGTCGAGACCCAGGTCGTGGCGACGTCGTCCGGCCTGGCCTCCCTCCACTCCCTCTCCTTCGAACAACACGACATCATCGCCGCCTGCCGACGACCGCAGTCGGTGGCGGAACTGGCGGCGCGGCTGCATCTGCACCTCAACGTCGTCCGGGTGCTGGCCGAGGACCTGCGCGCCGCCGGACACCTGACGGTCCACGTCCCGAACGCCAGGACCACCCAGGACATCTCCGTACTGCGAAGGGTTATCGATGGTCTCCGCGCCGTCCCCGACTCACGGGACACACTCCGCGACAGCGGTTGAACAACCGCCGGTTCCGGTCAAGTTGGTCATTGCGGGCGGCTTCGGCGTCGGCAAGACCACGGCCGTGGGCGCGATCTCCGAGATCCGGCCGCTGACCACGGAGGCCGCCATCACCGAGGTCGCGGCGGGCGTGGACGATCTCTCCCACACCCCGGACAAGACCACCACCACGGTCGCCATGGACTTCGGCTGCGTCACCATCGACCCGACGCTGAAGCTCTACCTGTTCGGCACGCCGGGCCAGGACCGGTTCGGGTTCATGTGGGACGACGTGGTCCAGGGCGCTCTCGGCGCGCTGGTCATCGTGGACACCCGCCGCCTGGACGACTGCTACGCCGCGGTGGACTACTTCGAGCACAAGGACATCCCGTTCGCCGTCGCCGTGAACGCCTTCGACGGCGAGGTCCACCACAACCTCGACGAGGTGCGCTGGGCACTCGACGTCTCCGACCACATACCACTCCTGGTCTTCGACGCCCGCCAAACGGGCTCGGTCCGCGACGCCCTCCTGGTCGTCCTCGAAGCGGCCCTGTCCCGGGCGGAGAACACGGCGGAGAGCACGGCGGGGGGCTGAGTCGGGGGCTCGTCCCGTCGGTTCACCGGCGCTCCGCACGCACCTCCGCGATCAGGGCGCGTACGGGCCAGCCATGCGGCCAGGTCGGCGAAGGCGGCCGGCTGCCTTCCGCGTACCCGGGCAGCCGCGATGCGCAGCGCCAGCGGCAGTCCTCCGCAGCACTCGGCGATCCGCGCGGCGTGCCGCGGCAAGCAGCAGCCGGACCGCGGCGTCGGACGGCAGCACGTCGAGGGCGATGCGGTGGGCGTCGTCCAGCGCGGGGAGCAACCGCCGGCTCGACACCAGTGCCCTGCTCCCGCCGGGCGGCGGGAGCAGGGCATGGACCTGGACACTGTCGTGTGCGTTGTCCAGCACGACGAGCACCGGCCGTTCCGCCAGGTGCTGGCGGTAGGCGGCGGCCCGGTCCCCGACGTGCGCCGGGATCGCCGGCTCCGGGAGGCCGAGCTGGTGGAGCAGGCGGCCGAGCGCCTCCCCCGGCGGGAGCGGGGGCGTGTCCGCCGTATGTCCTTGCAGATCGGCGAAGAGGACGCCGCCGGGGAATCGCCGTCGTCGGTGCGCGGTGTGAGCGGCCTGGAGCAGCAGCTCGCTCTTGCCACCCCGCCCGGCCCGGTCACCAGGCAGGCGGCGGCTCCGGACGGCCGGGCGTCGGGTTCCAGAGCGGCCACCAGGGAAGCCAGTTCCGCCTCGTGGCCGATGTGGACCGACGGGGGCGGCAGCTGCTGCCGTACTCGTGGATCACGGACGGCACCTCGACCTACCAGTTCGACGTCAACAGCCAGTTCATCGCCGTCATCCCGACGGAGTGGGAGAGCTATCTCGTGCTCGTCATGCGGGAGGGCTATATCAACAGACTCGTCGCCCTGACCCAGTCGACCATGGCCGGCACGACTCAGGACATCTGCCTCAACCCGGCTTCCTGAGCCCCGACCGGCTACCGCCGGTTGTCCACCACGCTTCGCAGTTTGCCGGTGCCGGGGGCCCGTTCGAGACCGGGGCGGTCCACCTCCGTCACCTCCAGCTCCAGGAGCCCCTCGGCGACGGCCGTGCGCAGCTCGGGGTAGGCCGCGAGGAACACCTCGCGGGCCCGGCTGGCCCGCGGCTCGCCGGCGGTCCGCTCCAGGCGGACGGTGAGGCGCTCCCGCAGCCCGTCGTGGGCGAGCACGAGCTGCGTTCCGCCCCGGTGGCCCAGGCGTTCCTCGGCGAGCGTGACGAACCGGCGGTAGTTGAGGAAGTGCGTGGCCACCCGCATCACTTCTCCCAGTCGCCCCAGCAGTTCGAAGCGCGGGGCGTGGTTGCCGCAGGGGCAGGGGCCCGGGACGGCGCGGCCGAGGTCGCCGATGACGTACCGGCCCAGGTCCTGGCCCCGACGTGTACGGGTGGCGAACACCAGCCTGCCGGTCTCTCCCTGGGGCACCGCTCGGTCCTCGTCGATGTCGAGGATCTCCAGGGCGTGCAGATCGGCGTGGAGGTGGTGCACTCCCCCGGTGCTCTCGGTGCACTGGTAGCCCAGCGGGCCCAGGTCCGTGCTGCCGTAGGTGAGGGAGCGGACCGTCTCGATGCCGAAGTCCTCCACGAGCACCCGTCGCTGCTCGGCGGTGAAGTGCTCACCGCCGTAGAAGATCCGGCGGATCCCGCCGTAGGCGCGCAGCAGGTCGCTCTGGTCGTGCAGCAGCTGCCACAGGTACGAGGGCATGCCGAACAGCGTGTCGACCTCGCACTCCACCAGCGCCCGAGCCGTCGCCAGGTGGTCGGTGCCGGCCGCCAGCGGAATCTGCACGCCGCCCAGCCGCTCCAGGATGGAGAAGAAGCTGATGAACCCGCCGTACATGCCGCCGCAGTAGAAGAGGTTGGCGGTCCGGTCGCGGCGCGGGTCGTAGCCGGCGGCCAGCAGGCCGCGGGCGGCGGCGTGCATCTGCGCGTCGTAGTCCTCGTAGGTGAACAGCGACAGCGCGGGGGCGCCGGTGCTGCCGCCGCTGCGGAAGTACAGCTCGACGTCGGCCCGGGAGACCCGGCCGTTCAGTTCCTGCACCGCGGCCTTGTCGCGCAGCGGCCCGCGCTGCGCGGGTGGCGGCACCGGGCGTACCAGGTCGTCGAGGCAGGCCACGGTGGCGAACCGCTCGTCGGCCTGCACCGCCACCCGGCGGCTGTAGCGCTGCAGCGCGTACACCCCGTCGTGCGGTTCGCCGGAGTAGCCCGACGGCATCGCGCCCAGTGGCGTGACCCGGGTCGCGCCGGCGGCCAGCACCAGGTGGGAGAGTTCGGCGACGTCGCTGCGGCCGCCCGCCACGCCGGCCGTCTGCAGGTAGCGGCGCATCGGTCGCAGCACGGCCACGGCGCGCTTGCGCGGCAGCGGCTTGACCCAGACGCTCCGGTGGAGCGGGGACGCGGTGAGCGTCGGCCGGGTGTCGGCGAGCACGCGCCAGGAGCCGTCGGCCGCCGCGTGTACGCGCGTGAGTCCGAGGTGCTCCTCCAGCCGGGCGATCAGCTCGGTGGTGGTGACCTCCGCGTCCTCGGCGATGCCGGGCGCCTCGGCGGCGGCCGGGGCGGGCGCCGCGGCCAGCACGTCGGCGAAGCGCTCCGCGAAGGCGAAGAGCTCCTCCTCGTCCTCGGTGTCGAGGTAGACCACCTGCGGGCTGGAACACGCCTGTTGTTCGTACGCGCAGACGTCGGCGGCCAGTGCCGCGAGCGCCTGCTCGTCGTGCCAGGCAGCGCGCGCCAGATAGGCGAAGGAGATCTTGTGGCCCCACTCCACCAGGCGGCAACCGGGCGGTATGTGCTCGGCGACGCCCGCGACGGCCGTCTCTCCGCCCCACACCGCGACCGCGTCCGCGGGCGCGCACATCATGCGCAGCCACTCCTGCCGCGACGAGGGGAAGCGCAGGACGATCACCCGCTCGGAGATGGCCCCCGTGGGGTCCAGCGCGGCCAGTTCGGCCAGTACGTGCTGGGCGAACAGCGGGTCGCCGGAGCTGGTCTTGAGCACGTTGACGTTGCCGGCGAGCAGGCCCTCGACGACGCTGAGCGGGGCTACGGTCGCGGCATTGCCGGGGGCGATGTGGGCGACCAGCCCCACCGGTGCCCACGCCTCGTAGACGGTCTCCTTGGCGTCGGGCCGGGACAGCCGCTGGGGCGCCGTGCCGCCCAGTTCGCGACGGAGTTTGCGGGACAGCTCGGCGCGGGTGAGGGCCAGGCCCAGTTCGGCGAGCACACCCTCGTCCTCGCCGGCGGGCAGGTGTGCGGCCAGGCGTCCGCGCGTCGGGTGCGCGGGGTCGCGCAGGGCGGTGGCCAGCGCATCGCACGCGGACAGCACGGCCGCGGTGTCGAGCGGGGTGGACAGGGCGGCCAGGGCGGTGTCGGCCAGGTGCGCCAGACGGCGGCCCGCCTCCTCGTCGCCGATGAACGAGCCCTGCCAGTAGTGGTGCAGGTCGGCTGTTGCGCTCGCAGGCGGTGTCGTCACGACAGTCCCTTCATCAGTTCTGCGGCGGCCACCGCACAGCTTCGGTTGCGGCTCACTCCGGCCCGGCCGAGGACGGTGAACCAGGGGGTCTCCAGGTCGCACGGGCACTCCCGGCCCGGTTGCAGGGCCGCCAGGTCCCCCATGACGACGCTCTGCGCGGGAACGGAGGTGATGTACGGGGAGACCAGGTGCAGAAAACCGGGTTCGCCGTGCGGCAGCGGCTCCAGCGTGCGGGTCGAGCGGACGAACACCCGTGACCACACGGGGGCGTGCAGCCGGTGGTGGTCGCATTCGATGTACGGAACGCAGTGCTCGACCGAGCCGAAGGTGTCGCGGATCCGCTCCGACGGCACACCCAGCTGCTCGGTGACGCGTGCGTACAGCTCCTCCTTGCCGATCTGCCGGTCGGCGTGGCCCTTCCAGCCACCGCCGAGGACGATCAGGGAGCCCTCCGGCAGGCTGAGCGGCGGCAGCCCCATGGCCCGCATCCGCTCCAGGGTGAACCAGAGGAAGGCGGGAAAGCCCAGGATGCGTACCGGCACGTCGTCCTGGGCGAACCGGCGCAGCGCCGCCACGGTGCCGAACGGGTCGAACTCATGACCGCTGCCGGTGTGCCGCAGCGCGTACTCCACCTGCCGGGCAGGTGCGAAGTCGCACAGGTAGTTGTCGGTGAAGGCGGTGCCCAGGTTCAGGCCGGGTGCGGGCTCATAGCTGTAGAGCAGGTAGTTGACGTCCTGGTCCGGAGTGATCCAGCCGTTGCGCTCGAAGATGCGGGCGACCATGCGCTGGGCCGCGCGGATGGTCCAACGGTCGAAGAACATCTGCGACTTCTGGCCGGTGGTGCCCGAGGAGGTCAGGTGCAGCTCCACCTCGTCCCGGGGGATCGAGAGCACCTCGTGGCGCTTGAAGAAGTTGGCGTGCACGGGCGGAGCGCCGTACGGCTCGGCCGCACCCCGGTCGGCTCGCCCGGCCAGCGAGCGGTAGAACGGGGAGCGGTCCGCGTGCCATGCGTTGATCTCCGCCATGGCCGCGGTGAACAGCTCCTCCTGCCGCGGGCCGCAGGTGTACGGATCGGTGAGATCGCACAGCTCCTGCACCCGCGCCAGCAGGCCGGGGTCGGGGACCTCGACGGGGGCGAGATGGGGATTGGCGACGGGGGAACTGCTCACGGTCATGACGCAACCTCGAAAGGGGGCAGATAGGTCGACGCCCAGGTCGACAAGTAGGCGTCCAGATAGGGCTGAAGGGGGCCGTCGGCGACCACGCCGCGGAAATCGATCTGTTCGGTGGTCCGCGACATCACCACGTAGTCGTGGCGGCCGTCGCCGTCGGGCTCGGGGCGCATCGCCGGATAGAGCGCGCCGGGGATGAAGCCCTGTGCCAGGAACGTCGAGAGCAGGTCGTGCCGCGCCAGCGGCAGCAGCGCCTCGACGTAACCGGCACCGGCCCTGGTCAGGGCCCGGGTGAGGGGCTCCAGCCAGGCGGCTGCCGCCTCCGGTTCGGGGTAGGCGGCGACCAGGGAGCAGTAGCGTCCGGCCCGGTTGAGGTACGCGTACACCTCGAAGCCGTCGTCGTCGGGCACGAGCAGGGTGTTGGGCAGGTGCAGCGGGTAGAACCAGCGCTCGGCGCCGGGGAACCGGTCGCGGAAGCGGCGGCGGACGAAGCCGGGTGCCTCGATCATCTCCAGCCGGTCGAGCGGAGCGGCGGGGCGGGCCGGCACGGGGCGCGGTGCGGTGGTACGCGTGTGTCCGTAGTCGATGCCCAGGCTGCGCTCGGCGGCACGGAGCAGGGGGGCCAACGGGGCCGGTACCTCGGCGACGGGGAGACGGCGGTCCAGTACGCCCGCGGAGTGACGCGCGTAGAGCGCGAGGCTTTCACGGGTGCTGAGGTCCACGGCGTTGGCCAGCAGGCCCAGCGGCCGGAAGCCGTTGCGGGCGACGACACGCTGCGGACCGGCGCTGACGGTACGGACGGTGGCGTATACCGAGTCCAGGCGGCCGATCCCCAGCGTGCGCCGGCACAGCTCGTCGGTGAGCGCCGAGGCCAGCCCGCCGGCCCGGTGGCCGGGGTGCACGGCCAGGCCCTCCAAGCGGCCCACGCGGCCGCCCGGCTCGCCGTGGATCGCGGCCGACGCGATGAGGGCGCCGGTGTCCGGGCAGCGCGCGACCAGCCAGAGCGTGTCCGGGTCGCCGATGAGCCGCGACATCTCGGCAGGGTCGGTGCCCAGCGCACTGGGGTAGTGCGGCCCGTAGACGGCGTAGTAGAGCTGGCGCAGCTCGGCGATGTCGGCCGGCGATGCCGGGTCGATCGTGCCGGTCATCGTTCTCCTCCGGTGGCCACGAACTCGGGTGACGGATCGGACGGACGGGGCTGCCGGTTCGCGCCGTCCTGCCCGCGCTCCCGGTCGTCCGCGCTCGGTCCGCGCAGCAGTGCCAGCGCGATCGCCGCGGGCACCAGCCCCGCGGCCTGGACCAGGCACAGCGTCCGCGCCGGAAGGTGGTCGCCGAGCAGGCCGAACAGCAGTGAGGCGACGGGGAAGGACGCGCCGAGCACGGCCTGCATGACGGCGAAGAAGCCGGGCTTGTCCGCGGGCGGGACGAGCCGCTGGAACAGTGCCACGAAGCGCACGCCGATGACGCCCACGCACCAGCCGGCCACCACCAGGCAGCCCGCCAGGACCAACCGCCCGGCCACCAGGTACGCCACGGTGAACGCCGCGGCCATCACAGCCAGCAGACCGGCCCCCAGGCGCGTGGGCCGGCCGGGCACCCGGGCTCCGGAGATCGAGCCGAGCAGCGTACCCGTACCCAGCCCCGCCTCCAGCAACGCCACGGTCGAACCGCCGCCCCCCAGCTCCGACTTGGTGTAGAGCGGGATGACCACGAAGACCGCCGTGGTGAACAGGTTGGCCGCGGTGAAGCAGACCAGGATCTTCCGGATGGCCGGCAGCCCGGCCAGCACCTCGCGCAGTCCGCGCGCCGTACCGGCCCCGGGCTCCGCGCCGTCCTGCGGCTCCAGCGCGACGGCCGGGCGGAAGCGGACGGTGGTGACGAGGAGCGCGGCGGCCAGGTAGGCGGCCGCACAGCCGGCGGCCAATCCGGCCACGCCGGCCGCGTCCACGACCAGCGCGCCCAGCAGCGCACCGCCCAGGCTCGCCAGCGACTGCGTCGACAGCTCGAAACCGGTGGCGGCCTCGATGTCCTCGTCGTCGACGAGTTCGGGAACGGAGGTGGTGAGGCAGGGGTCGAAGAACGCCTGGCACGAGGCCAGCACCAGCGTCGCCGCGTAGGCGGCCACGGTCGGCGGCGCGCTGCCGTACGCCACCAGCGCCAGGAGCAGGACGGCGGCACCGGCCGTCGCCGCGGCCGTGCGGAGCACCGACCGGTACGCGAGACGGGACACGGCCCGGGCGACCACGGGCGCCAGCGCCACGGCCGGCAGTGTGCTGACGGCCATGAACAGGCCCGACGCCAGCCCTCGTCCGGCGCCGACCGCGTACGCCACCAGCCACCAGGACACGCCGACCTGGAACATGCGTACCGCGGCCTGGGTCAGCACCTGGCTCAGCCAGACCGCGCCGAAGGCACGGTTGCGCAGGACGAGCGGCAGCCTGCGCCGCCGCACGGTGGTGGCGGTCACGCGGTCGGCCTCTCGTCGACCACGCGGACCAGCTTGCCCGAGCGGGGATTGACCACCAGGTCGGTGTGGTGCGCCCACTCGACGGTGAGCGGGTGGACATGCTCGGCGGCCACGCTCTCCGGGTACAGCGGCCGGGCCCGGTTCAGCCCGTCGACGACCGTACGGCCCAGGGCCGCCAGTCCGCGGCCGTCGTCGCCGGGCGCCGTGACCAGGCGCAGCACGAGCCCGTCGCGGCCCTCCCAGCGCCGCACCACGAGCTGGGTGCCCACGATGCGCCCGCCGGAGTCCGCCGTGGCGACGGCGTCCTGCGCGTCCTGCGCGGACAGCGACACGGGTCCCACGCGCACCCCCTCGTCGGCCCGGCCCAGGATGCGGAAGCAGCCGGCCTCGGGGTCCGTCCACTCGGCGCGGTCGCCGGCGGGGTAACGCAGGACGGGCATGAGACGGCGGTAGAGCTGCGTCACCACGACGCGCCCGGCCCTCCCCGCCTCCCTGATGGGCTCCCCGGTCGTCTCGTCGAGGATCTCCACGACGGTGTACGGCGTGAAGGTGCGATGCACGCGCGGGTCCGGCCCGGGGACCGGACGGCCGAGGAGGCCGGCGTCGACGCTCGCATACCCCAGCGACCGCGGTTCGGCGTTGGGGAACGCGGCGGCCAGCAGCGGCCGCTGGTCGGCGAAGAGCGGCTCGCCGCCGAAGAACAGCAGCTCCACCGCGGGCAGCCGGCGCCCCGTGGCCAGCAGATGCGCGGCGAGCCGGCACAGCGTGGTCGGCGTGCCCGCCACCACCTGCGCCCGGAAGTCCGCCAGCGCGGGGGCGGTGGTCTCCAGGGGAGCGGCCCCGCCGATGGGGAGGCGGACGTTGGCGACCGGGGCGTGGGCCAGGGAGTCCAGGACGAAGAGAAAGCTGGCGTACAGATCGCCGGCGTAGAACAGGTCCGCCACGCGGTGGCCCGGACGCAGCCCGGCGTCCACGAGGCCCTGGCCGAAGGCGGTGACGAACTCCCGCCACTCCTCACGGCTGTAGTACGAGAACTTCGGAGCGCCGGTGGTCCCGCCGGTCTTGTAGACGACCGCCTCCGCCAGCGGGCCGGTCAGCACGCGGTTGTCCTGGACGGTGTTGGCCGCCCAGAAGGAGTCCTGGTCCACGACGGGCAGCGCGGTGAGCTCGCTCACGGCCGGCGGGAGCGCCGCGTAGAGCTCGGAGTAGAAGGGCGAGTGCCGGCGGGCATGACGTACGAGGTTCGATAGCGGATGAACGGACATGCGGCCTTTGCCTAGGTGATGCGGACGGTGGCTGTACGGGTCTGCCGGCACGCCGAAGCTGTGACGAGGGCGCAGAGCCGCGCCCGGGCGTCACGTACCGGTTCTCGTGGTGCGTTCCGCGGGGAGCGTGTGGACCGCCCTCCCGGCGTCGTGCCGTCGTCGCATCCGACGTCCCGTCACGAGGGAACGCCGTAGAAGATATCGCACATGAGAGACACACCCGGACACATGCAAGGCAAACCTGACCAGAAACCTCTGTTTCCGCGGGTCCGCCCGCCCGGCCCGGCGCGCGATACGCGGTGGCCCTGAGCGGCCACAGGGGGCGCGGCGCGGGGGTGTCGGGTCCTGGGGAGGGGGTGTGCGATGTGGCGGGATCAGGAGTCCGCCGCCGACGCGGCCAAGTCCGCCGACCTCACCGTCGGAAATGGCGGCGGAGCTCCTCGGTGCGCATGCCGATCGGGCCCGCTCGAATGCCTCCGAGCCTTCGGCGCAGGCGGGCGCAGTCGTGGCCCTTGTCGACGCGCAATCAGAACCAGTGCAGGCAGTGCGGGGTGCGGTCGGCGCGGAAGAGGGCGTCGGCGAGGGGGACCGCGGCCGGGTGGTGGGCTCGGATGTGGCCGGCGCGGATGAGCGTCCTCGGGGTGGTGCCGCCCAGGTAGACGGAGCCCAGGTCGCTTATGTCCAGGGACAGGTCGGGCTCCCGGTCCGTGGGGACGCAGTCGGCCTTGCCGTCCCGGACGGCCAGGAGGTAGCGGCCGTGTTCGCCGAGGAACAGGTCGTCGACGTCGAGGACGAGTTCGCCGTCCGTGGACCAGCCGCGGGCGGTCAGCGCACGCGGGACGTCCAGCAGTCGCACCCAGAGCCAGTCGGTGTCCTCGGTCACCTGGCCGGCGCGGAAGTCCGCAAGCTGCCAGCGCAGCGGGTGGTCGGGCGGGACGTGCTTGAACACGACCTGGGTGACCAGGTCGTGTCCGAGCACGAACCGGGCCAGGGCCGTGAAGACGGCGTCGTCGGTGGCGATGGTCTCGTCGACGGTCAGGGTGCCGGACTCGACCGAGTAGCCGGCGTAGCCGTCCGGGACGCCGTCGGCGTCACGGTGGACGGCGACGTAGCGCGGCGCCGGAGAGACCGGGGGCTGCCCCGCGCCCGAGGCCCACCAGCGGTGCGGCCGGGACAGCGCGCCGGGCTGTGCGCGGCGGTACCGGTCGTAGACCTCTTCCAGGATCTCGCCGCACTCGGCACGCCGCAGCAGCTCGACCGAGCCCGCTTCCGATCCGGTCGCCGGGGCGCCGGACGCGCCGTGGGACCGGGGCAGGGCGAAGGCGGCCTGGTGGCGCGGCACGGTCAGCCGCTGCGTGTAGGTCGCCGGTCCGTAGCCGAACCTGCCGTAGATCGGAGCCTCGGAGGCCAGCAGTACGGAGAGGAACTCTCCTCGAACCCGCAGCTCGGCGAGCTGATGCCGCATCATCGCGCCGAGCACGCCCCGGCGTCGGTGCGAGGGCAGGACACCGACGGCGGTGACCCCTGCGGCCGGGACGAGGATCTCGCCGGGCAGGGTGAGCTCGAAGGAGTACGCGCCGGCGGTGCCGACGGGCCGCCCGTCCGCGGTCAGGGCGAGCAGGCTGCGGTCCATTTCGAGCGCCGCCCACCAGACCCCGCCGCCACCCTCGGCCGGGGTTTCCGGGAAGCGCCCGAACGCGGCATGAAGTGTGTCGACGAAGACGTCGAGATCCTTGTCGGTCGTCGGACGGATCTCCATTGCTGCCGCGGCCTCCTCGGGGATACGGGCATCACGATCCAGGGTGTTCGACCACAGTCCAGCGTTTGCCCCGTGGCCCGGTCAAACGCATTACGGCCAGGGAGCGAGGCAAGCCCTTTCGGCTTCCCCCTGCGGCGACTCCCGCTACCGGGATGCGGTGGTACCCGGGCCCACCACACCCCAGTCGAAGCCGAGTTCACCCTTTTCTTCGAGGATCCGCTCCCACCAGGCGCGGTGCTCCACGTACCAGTCGACCGTCTCGGCCATGCCGGCGTCGAAGTCATGCTCCGGCCGCCAGTCCAGTTGCGTTTCGATCTTCTGCGGGTCGATCAGGTACCGGCGGTCGTGGTTGGGCCGGTCCGGGATGTGCTCGATCCGCTCCGCCGGGTCCAGGCCGAGCGCCGTGACGACCCGGCGGGCGATGTCCAGGTTGGTGACCTCACAGCGGGCGGATATGTCGAAGATCGGCAGCAGTTCCGGTTCCGTGGCCGCCTGCGGCGGGACCGGTCCCAGATCGGCATGCAGCACCCGGTGCACCGCGGCGCAGTGGTCTGCCACATGGAGCCAGTCGCGGCTCTGCAGGCCGTCTCCGTAGACGGGCACCTTCCGGCCGCGCAGGAGGTTCGTCACCGCCAGCGGAATCAGCTTCTCCGGCAACTGGTAGGGGCCGTAGTTGTTGGCGCAGTGCGTCATCCGGATGTTCAGCTCCGGATAGGTCTGCATGTAGGCGCGTACGATCTGGTCCCCGGCGGCCTTGGCCGCGCTGTACGGCGTCTTCGCGTTCAGCGGGGAGCGCTCGGTGAAGCACGCCTCCCCGGGCGGCAGTTCGCCGTACACCTCGATCGTCGAGACATGGACATGGGACCGGACCGGCACCAGCCGGCTGCACTCGGCCATCACCTGCGCCCCGAGCGCGTTGGATCGCATGAACGCGCTCGGCCCAAGGATCGCGCGGTCGTTGTGCGACTCCGCCGCGAAGTTCACGACGTAGTCCGGCCGGTACCGGCGGTAGATCTCCACCATGGTGTCGAGGTCGGCGATATCGGCCTTCTCGAACACCACGCGGTCGGACACGGGGTCCAAGTTCGCCTGATTGCCGGCGAATCCCAGATAGTCCACCGCGATCACTTCGGCATCCGATGACTCCCACTTCAGCAGGTGCTGCACATAGTTCGCGCCGATGAAACCCGCGGCGCCGGTCACGAGATAAACGGGCATGGTCACTCCGGAAGTCGGGCGGCTTTCGGGCTAAGGGCTGTCCCGCAGTCCCTGGCGGGACAGCCCTTAGGCGCCCGGTTGCTCGCCGTAACGGTCGGTCAGGTGATCCGCCAGGGCGGTCACGGTCGGATGCTCGTAGATATCGGAGACGCGCAGTCGTCGGTCGATGCGCACCATGCTTCTGATGGCCTTCATGGAATCGCCGCCGAGCGCGAAGAAGTTGTCCTGGCCGTCCAGATGGTCGACGCCCAGGACGTCCCGCCACGCATCGAGCACGGTGCGATACCAGTCCCGGGCCCGCTCCGGGGCCCCCTGCGGCGCGGGCGGGGCCGGGGCGCTCTGGTGCGTCGGTGAACTCAGCGCGCGCCGGTCCACCTTGCCGTTCTTGTTCAGGGGCAGCGAGTCCACGATCTCGATCGACGAAGGGACCATATGCTTCGGGAGCCGTGCGTGCAGCGCGTCGAACAGTGACGCGTAGTCCAGCGTTCCACCGCGTTCGGCGGTCACATACGCGACCAGCGTCACATGCCCGTCCGGGGCCGTCCGGGAGACGACCACCGCACGCCTGACCCCGGGGTGCGCGGCCAGCACGGATTCGATCTCCCCCAGTTCCACCCTGATCCCGTTGATCTTGACCTGGAAGTCCTGCCGCCCGAGGATCTCGATCAGTCCGTCGGGCCAGAACCTCGCCATATCCCCCGTGCGGTACAGGCGTTCCGCGAGGTGGCCACCACCCGACCACTGGACGAACCGCTCACTCGTCTCCTGCGGGCGGTCGAGGTATCCGCGGGCCAGGCCGACCCCGGCGAGATAGAGCTCTCCGGGGACACCGACCGGCACCGGCATCATCCGCTCGTCGAGGATGTACGTCCGCTGGTTGGCCAGGGGCCGGCCGTAAGGGAGGTGGCCGCCGCTCCACTCCTCGGACGCGTCCCACTCGTAGGCGGTCGAATGGATGGAGGCTTCCGTCGCGCCGCCCAGCGCCACGAACCGCAGGCGGGGGGCGACCCTCCGAAAGCGTGCCGGCATCGTCGCCGGCACCCAGTCCCCGCCGGTCATGCAGAGTTTCAGCGGAAGCGGACGGGTGTCGCCGCCGGTCTCGACGAAGTCCAGGAACAGCTCGATCAGCGGCGGCGCGGTGTTCCACACCGTGACGTGGTGCCGCTCGACGAGCTCCCACCACGAAGCCGGGTGGTATCCGGCCTCGGCCTCCGGGATGACGACCGTGCCGCCGGCGATGGTGATGCCGAGGAACTCGTACACCGACATGTCGAAACTCGGCGAGGACAGCGCGAGGGCCGCGTCGTCGGGTCCCACCCCGTATCTGGCGTTGAGATCCGCGAGGTTGTTGAGCACGCCGCGGTGGCACAAGGCGATCGGCTTGGGCTTTCCGGTGGAACCCGATGTGTGGATGACATAGCAGAGGCTGTCCGGGCGTACCTCGGTGACGGGATTCTCTGCGGGCGCGTCGGTCCGGTTTCCGGGGTCGTCCACCAGCAATTGGTGGCGCACCTGTGCGGAAAGCGTCCGGTCGAGTTCCCGGCTGCTGATCATCACTGTGCAGCCGGTGCCGAGGACCATCGTCTCCAGTCGGTCCCGCGGGTATTTCGGGTCCAGGGGCACATACGCCCCTCCGGCCTTCAGTACGCCCAGGATCGCTATCAGGAGATCGGGGGTCTTTTCGAGGTGGATCCCCACCCTGACATCCGGTCCGACTCCGAGTGCGATCAGGCGGTGGGCCATTTCGTTGGCCCGTCGGTTCACCGTGCCGAAGGACCACGATGCGGTTCCGAAGACGGCGGCCACCGCGTCGGGAGCCTCCGCGGCCCGGGCCTCGAACGCCTGGTGGAGGCAGATGTCCTCGGTGAGCCGGGTGTCCGTGTCGTTCCATGCGCGGAGCATGGTGTCGGTTTCCTGGGCCGTCAGGATGTTCAGTCGGGCGACAGGAGCGTGCGGCGCGCGCACCATGTGGTCCAGGAGGACCTGGTAGTGACCGGCGATCCGGTCGGCGTAGGCGTCGTCGAATCGCGCGGCATCGAAACTGAGCGTCGCCTTCGACGCCTCCGGGTCCGCGTGGAGGACCAGTTCATGTACGGCCGAGGGGGCCGGGTCGGGTACGGCCGAGGTGTCCGCACTGCCGCAATCGCCGGTGAACGAGAGGGCGAAGGGGCCGGGTGCGCGATCCGATCGCGGTGCGGTGCGCAGCCCTGCTACGAGATCGAGGGTGCTCGACTCGTCGGCGAGGGCGACAAAGAGAGTGTCCCGGCCATCGAGTACGTCGATGGGGACCCGGTCGAGGGCGGTGTACCGATGGACGAGGACGGCCAGCGCCACCGTCAGGATCGAGGCGCGGGAGAGCTCACCGCCCTCCGGCGGCAACACGACATCAAGGGATCGTTCCCGGCGCTCGCCCGGCCTCCCCCGGTTCCGTGTCGAAGGGAATCCCAGCCCCGAAGGAAAGGAGTGGGAGGCCGGCTGAGTCATGGATTCGGTGAAAGTCATGCCCTGGGAAGCCTTCCGATCGGGCCGGGCCGTCTATTCGTCATCGAACTGGAGCGGGAAGCGTACGCAGAGAGCGTTCACCCGGTCGCGCGCCGCAGCGCGCAGCGCGCCGTCCAGTTCGTAATGACCGGCGTCCCGCACGCTGATTCCGGAGAGCACGTCATGGACGATTCCCGCGCAGGCACGAACCTCGAAGGGCCCCATTCCACGCTGCGCGAGGATATTGGTGCCGAAGCGCAGACCGCCGCCCACCGTAGGCGGATGGGGATCTCCTGGGATCTTGTTTCGGTTGACCAGGATTCCGCATTCCTCCAGGGCCCGTTCCGCAACGATCCCGGTGAGCCCGGCGGACCGGACGTCGACCAGGACCATGTGGTTGTCCGTGCCGCCGGTCAGGACGTCGTACCCGAGGGCCAGGAGTTCGTCCGACAGCGCCTTCGCGTTGTCCACGACGCGTTTCATCGTGGTCTGGAAGGCGCCGCTCGACGCGATGGCCAGGGCGCGCGCCTTGGCCGCGATCGAGGACGGGTCCGGTGTTCCCTGGAATCCGGGGAACACCGCGCGCTGCATCAGCCTCCACAGTTCGGTGCGGCCGTCCGGCGCGGTCCGGCGATGGTCCTTGCCGAGCAGGATCAGGCCGCCTCTGGGGCCGGCGAGCTGTTTGTAGGTGCTGGTCGTGGTGATGTGGGCGTAGTCGATCGGGCTCGGATGCAGCCCCGCGGCGACGAGGCCGGCGATATGGGAGATATCGGCGAGCAGATAGGCGCCGACACGATCCGCAATGGCCCTGAATCGGGGGAAGTCGATCCACCGGGGGTAGGCGCTCGCTCCGGCGATGATGATGTCCGGGCGGTGTGCGAGCGCGCGGTCGAGGATCGTGCCGTAGTCGAGGTTTCCGTCGCGTTCGACGCCGTAGTGGGCTACGTCGTAGTACTTGCCGCTGACCGAAGCGCCGGCGCCGTGCGTCAGATGTCCGCCGGAATCGAGATCCAGCGCGAGAATTCTGCCGCCACGGGGAAGCAGCGCCCCCATGACCGCCAGATTGGCCGATGAGCAGGAGTGCGGCTGGACGTTCGCGTACCGGGCGCCGAAGACGCGCTTGGCACGTTCGACGGCCAGCGTCTCGATTTCGTCGAAGTGCACGGCGCCCGGGTGGTAGCGCGCGCCCGGATAGCCCTCGGCGGTGAGGTTCGACAGGACCGTGCCGTTGGCGCAGAGCACGGACGGCGGAGCCATGCTGGCCGAGGCGACCATCGACAGGCTCGCGGTCTGGTAAGCCGCCTCGGCGTCGAGGAGCGCTCCGAGATCCGGATCGTTTCTCGTCAGCGCGTCCCAGCCCAGCGCGGCGATGGACCTGGTCGTAGGGTTTGTTATTTGCCCAGATTCAAGCACGGGAGATTCCTTAAGTGCGATCGCGCGGTGCAGGTCGCGCCGAATAAGGACTGGAATCCATTACTGGGATCAGCTCGGCCACAAAGGGGTTCCGAGCGAAGCCCGCTGCGGGCTGTACCGGTGGTTGCCGCAGGTCGCCACAGTGCGGGTGCGGCCGTTCACGCCGGTGGAACTAGCTGAAGTTCTGCTTCAGCCAGGAATCGTCAACATATTCGGTCGCCGCATGGAAATCAATCTCCAATTGGCGCAGGAAGGAACTGATCACATAGACCTTGTCGGGTGCGAACTGCCGCAGCGCCGTCACCAGGCCCGGAACATCGAGGGATTGGGTCTCACTCGCCACGAGGGCCTGCGCGGCCTCCGCGGCGGAGGAGAGGGTGTACATGCCCGGAATCGCGGTGACCACCGGTACTTCCGGGTGGTCGAGCGCGTTCTGCTTCAGCAGGGCTTCAAGCCGCTGACGGCTGGGCTCACGGAACGGCGAGTGATATGCCTGGTGAGCAAGGGACCGCTCCACGACCTGAAGATCCGCGGGGCCCTCGTTCCGCGCCGATTCGAGCGCCGAACGCAGGCCGGACACCATGATCATGCGACCGGCGCCGCCGAGGACCGAACCGAAGTCGCAGGAGATGGTCATCCGCTCCGGCTGCTCGTAATAGCGCCAGTCGACCGGCGCGGGCACGAACGCAAAACCTATGGCCTCGTCCCGCTCGGTGTCCTGAAGGTGCCTCTCCCGAAGGAAGCGGACCACCATTTCGGTCGAGGCCGCTCCGGAGGCACGCAGGGCGGCGAGTTCACCCAAGGAGATACCGCCGTACACGGAAACCGCACCGTGCTGCTGCTCCAGGATCCGACCCACGCTGACCATGGCTGCCATCTGCCGGATCCAGCGCAGCAGTACCGGATGGACCTGCCGCACCTCTCCGTCGATCAGGTGGTCCACCGGAACGTCGACCGCTTCGGCGAACTCCCGATAGACCGACTGCGCGACCGCCGAACTCCGCAGCATCGGTTCGTATCCGCGAAAATCTACCGCGGCGTCGGCGGGTCCGAACAAGAGGAACGTCGTCATTGCCACTCCATTCTTCGCACTTGCGGGAATCCTTCGCACTTGCGGGAATCTTCGGCCTTGCGGGAATTCAGTGCTCCGCCATCGCTTCCGCACCGCTCGGCGTCTTCTTCGAGGCACCGATGGCGAGGGCCAGCAACGCCAGTGCGCTGATGCCGAGTACGGCCGCGACCGCCGGCAGCAGTCCGGCACCCAGGCTGCCGAGGGTCAGGCCGCCGATGGCCCCGCCCAGCGAGACCCCGAGATAGGTGCTCGACGTGTTGAGTGCCAGTGCCTGAGCGGCGACCGGTCCGGCGAGCAGGTACAGGCGTGCCTGAATGGCCGGGGAATTCCAGAAGGCCATGCCGCCCCAGATCGTGCCCACCACGACGAGGACGACGAAGGGCACCGGGCGGACGAACCAGAGCAGCCCGAGGACCGCCATGATTCCGGTGAAGATGCCGATGCCGGTGACCAGGGCGCGGTCCGGACCCCATCGGTCGGTGACCTTCCCGCCGGCCCAGATACAGACGATGCCGGCGAACCCCGACAGGCTGAACGCGAGCGCACGCTGATCCACGCTGGCCTCGCTCACCGCGGCGAGATAGGGCGCCATGTACGTCAGCATCATCATCGAGCCGGTCATGAGCGCACAGTTCGCCAGGAGCCCGAGCGATACCGGCGCACTGGCCAGAGTGCGCAACTGCTCCCGGATGCCCGGCACTTCGCCGGCCTTGTCGCCCTCGCGGGGCAGGGTCGCGAGCAGGAAGACCAGTGCCAGCACCCCGCTCACCGCCATCGAGACGAAGGTCGCCCGCCAGCCGTAGTGGCCGCCGATCCAGGTGCCGATCGGAACTCCGGCCGCGATCGAGCCCGTGACACCGAGGGCCACAACGGCGACGTACCGTCCGATATGGCCTTGTGGAGCGCGCTCGGCGGCGAAGGCGAACACCGCCGGAGTCGAGGCCGCCGCCGCGAGCGCCGCCACGATCCGCAGGGCCACCAGGAGCCCGAAGCTGGTCGTCGAGGCCGCCACCAGGTTCGCCGCGATGAAGATCGCGAACGCGGCGGTGAACAGGTACCGCCGGGACACCCGCGCCAGAGCGACGCCGGCGATCGGCGCGGCCACGGCGACGGTGAGGGAGAAGACGGTCACCAGCTGGCCGGCGTGCGCCTCACTGACGTGCAGATCTCGCGCGATCTCCGGCAGGACTCCGGCGATCACATAGTCATCGGTATACAGGACAAAAGCCGCAGCGAGCAGCGCAAACAGCCACGCGGGCACAACTGATCTCCTTAGGTACGTCGACCGTGCCTGATGCGCAGATATCAGGTCAGTCGTCGGTCGGTGCGGCGTCGGCACCGGGGGCGGCCGCCAGGACCGATCGCAGGTGCGCCCGCAGCGTCGCCCGAAGGCGTTCGACGGTGAGCGATCCGTGCGGGGTCACCGAGTCCAGGACCAGACCGCCCAGGACCGCGATGAGCCGTTCGGCCTCCTCGGCCGGATCGTGCACGTCGAGGACGTGCAGGGCGTCCGTGATGACCTGGCGCATGTCGGCGGCCATTTGCTCGGTCACCGGGCGGAAAATCGGATTCACTCGGGCGGCGACGATGAATTCCGTCAGCACGATCGACTCGACGCGGCGTTCCTCGTCGATCGGCAACAGCTCCTCCAGCCGCGACTGCAGGGCATCCACGGCGCCTTCGCCCGTGAGTCCGACCAATGCGTCGGTCGGATACCGGGTGAGCCTTTTCCCCATGCGATTGCCGACCTCGGTCACGGCCGCCACGAGAAGATTCCGGTGATCGTCGAAGTAGTGGCGCACCGAACCGATGTTCAATCCCGATTCGGCGGCGACCTTCCGCAGCGACAAGCCGCTGAGTCCTTCGGTGACCAAGAGGCGAAAAGCCGCCTCGATAACATCCTTGCGACGCTGTTCGAGGTCAATCCGAGATGGCATTGCCAAACAGTATCACAGGTGTGACAACGACGGGGAGCGAGCGCGTTCCGTCAATTCGGTCGGTCCTCGTATAACCCCTGATCGGGCCCCAAATGAGCGCTGATGCGGAATCACGGAACTCGATACGGGATGACAGGAACTACGGGCGAATCTTGAGCCCGACCCGGATCGCGCACCGTTTCCCGGCCCGATCGGGAGTGCGTCGAGACCTCGGGAGCGGGCAGGCAGCGGTGTACGGCCCGAGTGGTCGAGCCGCAGCCGGCGCACCGACCACCGGTCGAACAACTGGGTACTGTACGGGAGTTGCCGCCCACTGTCCCCGCACGACCCGCCAGGGAAGCGGGCGGACCCCGCCGGACGAGGGCTCACCCCCGGCGCCGGGCCACGCGCTTCTCGTCCCACACCGGCTCGGGCGACTCGTAGACGGTGCCGTCGGAACCGAAGACCAGGAACCGGTCGAAGTCCCGGGCGAACCACCGGTCGTGGGTGACCGCGAGCACGGTCCCCTCGAAGCCGCGGAGGGCGTGCTGCAGCGCCTCGGCGGAGACCAGGTCGAGGTTGTCAGTGGGCTCGTCCAGCAACAGCAGTGTCGTACCGCCGAGTTCGAGCAGGAGGATCTGGAATCGCGCCTGCTGCCCGCCGGAGAGGGAGTCGAAGGTCTGCTCCGCCGCACCCGCCAACTCGTAGCGCGCCAGCACCCGGGACGCCTCCTCGCGCGGCAGCCCCTCCCGGCGCTCGTCGCCGCGGTGCAGGATCGACACGAGCGTGCGGCCGGCGAGGTCGGGCCGTCCGTGCACCTGCGCGAACCACCCCGGGCGCACCCTCGCGCCCAGGCGGGCCACCCCCGCGTGCGACACGGGCTCCACCGGAAGGTCACCCACCGGCTCGTGTTCGGGCTCGGGGGCGCTGCCGCCGGCGGCGAGCAGCCGCAGGAAGTGCGACTTGCCCGAGCCGTTGGAACCCAGCACGGCGACCCGGTCGTCGAACCAGACCTCCAGGTCGAACGGCTTCATCAGACCGGTGAGTTCGAGGCTTTCGCAGACCACGGCCCGCTTGCCGGTACGGCCGCCGCGCAGCCGCATCGACAGATGCTGCTCGCGTGGCTGCGCGGGGGGCGGCCCGGCCTTCTCGAACCGGTCGAGCCGGGTCTGGGCGGCGCGGTACCGCGAGGCCATGTCCGAGTTGTAGGAGGCCTTCTGCTTGTACATCTGCAACAGGGCCTTCAGCTTGGCGCGCTCTTCGTCCCAGCGGTTGCGCATTTCGTCGAAGCGCTCGAACCGCTCGACCCGGGCCTGGTGGTAGGTGTCGAAACCGCCGGGGTGCACCCAGGCGGTGTTGCCCGCCGCACCGAGCTCGATCGTGACGATGCTCTGTGCCGTGCGGGCGAGCAGCTCGCGGTCGTGACTGATGTACAGAACGGTCTTCGGAGTGTCGATCAGGCGGTTCTCCAGCCACCGCTTGCCGGGAACGTCGAGGTAGTTGTCCGGCTCGTCGAGCAGCAGCACCTGATCGGTGCCACGCAGCAGTGCCTCCAGCACCAGCCGCTTCTGCTCGCCGCCCGACAGCGTGTCCACGGCCCGTCGTTGGCAGCGGTCGAAGGGCATGCCGAGGGCCTCCGTGGTGCACACGTCCCACAGCACCTCGGCGTCGTAGCCGCCGGCATCGCCCCACTCGGCCAACGCGTTCGCATACGCCATCTGCGCCGCGGTGTCCCCGCTCGCCTGCATGGCCGCTTCGGCCTTGTCCACGGTCGCCGCCGCTCGGCGGATGCGCGGGTCCGCCACCGATAAGAGCAGATCGCGTACTTGGTCACCCGGGCGGGCGGTGAACTGTCGCATGACACCGAGGCTTCCGCTCCGGTTCACCGCTCCGCCGTGAGGTGCCAGATCGCCGGCGATCATGCGCAGCAGCGTGGTCTTGCCGGACCCGTTGGCGCCGATCAGTGCGGCTTTCGCCCCCTCACCGACCCGCAACGAGATCTCGTCCAGCAACACCCGGCCGTCCGGCAGTCCGTAAGAAACAGAGTTGACGTCGATATATCCCACGGACGTGATCTTATCACGGGTGTGATAGTAGACGCTCGGGTTTCACGCCACCTCGCCGCTGCGGCCCCGCACGAACTCGGCGATGCTCTCCGCCACATAATCGATCTTCTCGACGCTCAGACCCGGATAGACCCCCACCCAGAAGGTGTGCTCGGTAATGACGTCGGTGTTGGTCAACTCACCGGAAATCCGATAGTCGCGTCCGATGTACGCGGGATGGCGGGTGAGGTTGCCGCCGAACAGCCGCCGGGTCCCGATGTGCCGCTCCTCCAGGAAGGCCACCAACTCCCGCCTGGTGAACGGCGCGTCCGGCAGCACGGTCAGCACGAAGCCGAACCAGCTGGGATCGCTCCCCGGGGTCGCCTCGGGCAGCAGCAGGCCGGGCAGCCCGTCCAGCGCCTTTCGCAGGTGACTCCAGTTACGGCGCCGGGCCTCGCCGAATTCCGACACCTTGCCGAGCTGGCTGAGGCCGAGCGCGGCCTGCAGATCGGTCGTCTTCAGGTTGTAGCCGATTTCGGAGAAAATGTATTTGTGGTCGTAGCCGTGCGGGAGGGTTCCGAGCTGGTAGTCGAAACGCTTGAAACAGGTGTTGTCCTGGCCGGGCTCGCACCAGCAGTCCCGGCCCCAGTCGCGCAGCTGCTCCACGAGCCGTGCCAGCTTGAGATCATTGGTGAGCACACAGCCGCCCTCCCCCGTGGTGATGTGGTGGGCGGGGTAGAAGCTGACCGTGGCGAAGTGGCCGAAGGTACCGGTGAGCCGGCCCTGATACGTCGAGCCGAGGGCGTCGCAGTTGTCCTCGATCAGATAGAGGCCGTGCTCCTCGGCGAGTGCGGCGATCTCCGCGACCTGGTACGGATTGCCCAGCGTATGGGCCATCGCGATCGCCCGGGTACGGGGCGAGATGGCCGCCGCCACCCGCTCGACCGTGGTGTTGTACGTCCCGAGTTCGACGTCGACGAACACGGGGACCAGGCCGTTCTGCACGATCGGGTTCACCGTGGTCGGAAAACCCGCGGCCACCGTGATGACCTCGTCCCCGGGACGCAGCCGCCGCTCGCCGAGCTGCCGTGAGGACAGCGCCGACACGGCCAGGAGGTTGGCGGACGATCCGGAGTTCGTCAGATGCGCCTTCCGCAGCCCGAAGTACTGCGCCAGGCCCCGCTCGAACTTCCTCGCGGTGACACCGGCGGCGATGCGCATGTCCAGCGCCGCGGCCACCAGGGCGACGCGGTCGTCCTCGTCGAGGGCCGCGCCGGAAGGCCAGATCGGCGTGGTGCCGGGAACGAATTCCTCCGCGGCACCGGCTTGATGGTAGGTGCGGGTGAGCTCCAGAATCTGGTCTTTGTCGCTGCCGGTGGACACACTGCCTCCTGATTGTTCACCTGTGCTGTCACGGACGTGCTCGATCAATCGAGGTCACCGAAGGCCGACTTCGGGGCGTTCGCCTTCACCAGCGTTTCGGCGTACTCCGCCTCCGGGTCCGACAGCAGGGTGATGGCGCCCCCGACTCCGAACGACGCGGAGTCCTTTTCCAGGACGAGGGTCCTGATCACCACGCTCAGGTCGGCACGCCCGTCGAGGGAGACCCATCCGAGCACGCCCGAGTAGATGCCTCTCGGTTCCTCTTCCAGTGCGGCCAGGATCTCCATGCTGCGCAGCTTCGGCGCACCGGTCATCGAGCCGGGCGGAAACGCCCTGCGGATGCAGTCGACCGCCGCGACGTCCGGCCGGAGCCTGGACTCGATGGTGCTCACCATCTGGTGGACCGACGCGAAGGTGTGGACCCCGAACAACTCCACGGGACGCACGGATCCGATCTCGGAGACGCGGCTGAGGTCATTGCGCATCAGGTCGACGATCATGAGATTCTCGGCGATCTCCTTCTCGTCGCCCGCGAGCTCCTGCTTCAGCGCCGTGTCCTCGTTCTCGGTGGCGCCGCGCCGGCGCGTGCCCTTGATGGGACTCACCCGCACGAACCGGTCACCGTCGATGGTCATGAACCTCTCGGGCGAGGCGGACAGCACGGAGAACTCGGGTGTCCGCAGGAACGCGCCGTAGGGCACCGGGCTGGTGGCGCGCAGCCGGGTGTAGGTCTCGATGGCGTCGAACTCACCGGAAATCGAGGCGGAGTTGGTGAGGCAGAGTTCATAGGATTCGCCGACGCTCAGATAGTCCTGGCACTTGAGGATCTTCGCCAGGTACTCCTCTTTGCTGTCCCGGAAGACGACCTCGCCCGGCTTCGCACGGGGCGTCGCTTCCCGGTCGCGCGAAGGCGCCGTCCTCACCTGTGCCACCGTGCGCGACGCGGTCTCGAACCACTCCCGCGCATCACCGCGTTCCCCGAGACCGGGGCCGGAGGCGAACAGCAGATAGACCCTGTTCTCGTGATGGTCGACGACCACATAGCGATCGGTGAGCAGGAAGCGGGCATCGGGCAGCCGCGAATGCCGGGAAACGGTCATCTTCTCGGTGTCCGCCCGCAGCTCGTATCCGAAGTAGCCGACGAAGCCGGGGCGGAACTCGAAGGGCAGCAGCTCTTCCCCGTCGATGTCGACGGTGCGCTGCTGGTCCTTCAGAAAGGTGAAGATGTCGGTGTCGACGTACCGCACCGAACCGTCGGGCTCCGTCACCGTGGTGCGTCCGTCGGCAACGCGGTAACTCGCCGTCGTCGACCGGGCGTCCGGCAGCCCGCCGATGATGGAGAACCGCGCCCGGCCGGTGGCGGAACTGTCGAGCCAGAAGCTCTCCGTCGACGCGCCGCAGAACGCTTCGAACAGCGCCCGGCTCTCGACCTCTGCGTCCACGCACACCCAACTGCAGTCGATCGCACCGTTCCGGAAGAGGTGATCGCGCGATGCGCTCCGACGCTCCGCCACGATCTCGGCGAAGTTGCGCAGAAGAACCCTTCCGTCATCGCTGAGAATCGACTCCGGATGGAACTGAACACCCCATACCGGCCGATCGCCGTGGCGGATCGCCATGGCGACACCGTCCTCGTCCTCGGCGATGACCTGCAGCGGCTCCTCGATGCCCGACAGGGCCAGGGAGTGGTACCGGACCGCGGTGAACTCCTCGGCCATACCGCGGAACAGACGGTCACCGCGGTGGCGGACCCGGGACGTCCTCCCGTGCATGATCTTCGGTGCCGGCCCGACCTTCGCTCCGTGGACGCTGCCGATGAGCTGATGCCCGAGGCAGACTCCGAGAACCGGCAGGTCCACCGATGTCACGAGCGTGCGGGAGATACCCACATCGGCCGGTACATCGGGGCTGCCCGGGCCGGGCGATATCACTATGCCGTCGAACTCCTCCAGGGATATCGAGGACAGCGGGTCGTCGTTCTTGACGACGACGCATTCGACATCCGGGAGCTCGCTCAGATACATCCAGATGTTGTAGGTGAAGGAATCGTAGTTATCGACGAGAAGGATACGGGTCATCGAACCATTCCAGATATTCCGCCGCCCGGCGCAGAACTCAGCCGGTGCCTCATGATCTTGCCGCTGCCGGTTCGCGGGATCTCCGCCACCGGCACCCATCGCTTCGGTACGCGAAAAGGTTCCAGTTGTCGGCGAAGGTGCGTCCGGAGCGCGGCGAAGGATTCCTCCGGATCGCCGGCCGACGGGGCGAGGACCACGAGCGCCGAGAGCGTGGACACACCGTCGACCAGGGGTGCGAGAACGGCGCAGTCCTCGACGCCCGCGCAGCTTCTGATGGCCGCTTCGATCTCCACCGCCGACATGGAGATCCCGCCGACATGCAGGAAGTCATCGGTGCGGCCGACGACCACGAGTCCGCCGTCGTCGGCCCAGTAGCCGTAGTCCTTCGTCTCCAGCCAGCCGTCGACCAGCAGCTCTTTCGTCCCGTCCGCGGTCACCGCATGGCGTGGGATGGTCGGTCCCGACACCCACACCTCGCCGACCTTGTGTTCCGATCCGCCCGCCGGAAGCGGGAGATCGGGGTCGCCGCGCAGTTCCACGTCGTAACCGGGGCAGACGAAACCGGCGGTGCCCGCGGCCCGGCGCGTCACTCCGTTCGCGCAGAAGGCGTTGCCCACTTCCGTGGAGCCGATCTGATTCAGCACCTGGACCTGCCAGCGGTCCTCCAGGCGGGCGGCGACGGCGTCGGGAAGGGGTTCGCCGGCCGAGACGATCGCCCGCAGCCCCGCCGGACGTTCGACCGCCGCGCTCTCGATGTGATCGGCGAGTTTGGCGAGCGCCGACGGAACGGAGAACGCCAGGGTGGCGCCATGCCGATGCAAGGCGTCGGCGAATTTCTCTTCGCTCCTGCGCTGCGGGCTCAGCACGACCGAGGCACCGCTGAACAACGGGTAGACGAACTGATTGTTGAATCCGAAGGTGAAATAGTATTGCGAGAGCGAGACGATGGTGTCGGTGGCCCGTATGTCCAAGCCGTTCGCACCGCCGACCGCCGCGTGGAAGAAAGGCAGGTCGGCACTCGTATGGGCCACGGCCTTGGGAATCCCGGTCGTGCCCGAGCTGTACAGGTAGTAGCGCGAAGCCGCCGGCCCGTCCTCGCCCTCGTCTCGATCGACCGGGAGTCGCGGTTCGCGGCGCTCGATGTGCAGCCCGCCCTCTCGATACGAGAGCACGAACGTGGTGGGCAGAATTCCCAGCATCCTGGACTGCACGCGCTCGTCCAGGTCCGGATTGACGACCAGCGGAACGGCACCGATGGCATGCAGGGCGAGGAAGGCGGGCATCCATGCGGGCCGGTCGCCCACCAGGAACCCCACGTGATCACCCGCGCCGATCCCACGGTCGAGGAATTCGCCGGCGAGGCTCCGGGCACGAGCGTGCACGTCCCGGTGCCGATGGATGTCACCCGTCTGTTCGTCTATGACGGCGGCCGTGTCGCTCCAGCCGCCCCCGTCCGCAAGGCGTGCGGCCAGAATGGATGTATCGCTGTGCATGGATCTCCCCGGTTCCATGGATATGCCCTGGTAAGGGCCTGATCAGCCGAGCGCGGCCGGCGTCGCCGCGTCGAGCGCGAGGACCGCGCCTATGGAGTCGGTCAGGGTGAACTGCCGCATCCAGCCGAGGTGCGATGCCGCGCGTGAGATGTCGGCGCACTGCCACGTCGATCCCGTGCGCAGACCGTCGGGATTCCGCGCGAGCCGATAGGGAATGCCGGTCCGCTCGGCGAAGGCATCGAAGAGCTGTCGGATGCTCGTCGCGGTCCCGGATGCCGCGTTGTAGGCGGCCACTCCTGCTCCCGGACGGCGGGCGGCCAGGCTCACCAGACCGGCCACGTCCCGGACGTCGATCAGGTCCCGCGCCGTCTCCGGGAGCGGCACGTTGGCCACGACCTGGTCCGAGCCCGCCTCCGCCGCGGCCCGGTACAGCCCGGCCGCGGCGGCCCAGATCCCCTGCGTGCCGTGACCCGGTCCGATCACGTTGAAGGCACGGATCAGTGTCACCGGCCGGTTCATCCGGTAGGCCGCGCGTACCAGGTAGGAGGCGCCCATGACCTTGGACTTCCCGTACTCCGTCATGGGCGCCAGGACGCTCGATTCGCTCACCGGGACGCCCGGAGCGCTGTCCCCGTATTCGTGCGACGACCCGAGGTGCAGGATCGACTCCGCCGTCCCGGACAGTTCGCACGCTTCCGCGAGGCGGCACGGCCACACGACGTTGTCCCGGCGTACCACCGAGGGGTCGGTGGACCAGGACGCACCCACGGCGTTGACGATCACGGCGGGTCCGCAGGCCCGCAGGAAGCCGGACAGCGCGGCGGACGACCAGTCGCTCCCCGAGTAGTAGGGACCGCCGACGTCCCCGGGGCCGCCCGTCGCCCGCCCGTACCGGTCCACCCCTACACAGCGCCATCCGTCCGCCGTGAGCGCCGCGGTCACGCACCTTCCGATGAACCCCTTGGCGCCGAAGACGACCACGGTCCTTGCCATTCTGATGTCCCGTCAATTCCTGGCGCCCGTACGGGCCGTGTCGACCACGACCTCCGCGGCCACCTTCGCGCCGTCCGTCCCCACCTTCTCCACCAGGCCGGTCCAGGTGTCGGCGGGCAGCGCCAGGCACTCCGGGATCAACCGTTGGAGCTGCGCCCGGACGGACCGCCGTGTCGGGTCCAGGCGCCGGCGGAGACCGTCCGCGATCGCCCCGTAGACGTAGTCGTTCCCGGCCGCCTCGGTCTTTGCGGCCTTCCGCGTGACCACCGCCTCGTCGACGACGTCGGTGGGCCACCGCACTCCGGTGCGGGCCCCGGTCGCGATCCGGTGGATCTCCGCCTGCTGGAACCCGGAGACGTTCTGCGGTGGCAGCCGGATCAGCGGCGTCCCGCAGGAACTCGCCTCCAGGAGGCTCATGAGTCCCGGCTGGCTCAGGCACAGCGCGCTCTCCGCGATGCGGGTGCGGTACTCGGCACGGGTCAGCGGACCGAAACGGAACTCCGCGCGCCCCCGGTACGGCGCGACGATGGCGTCCAGATCCGCCTGAGGGGTGTTGCCGGCGATGAGGACGCTGTCGAATCCGGCTTCGATCAGGGCCTCGACGGCCCCCGGGAGCACCAGGGACGGGTAGGTCGTGGTGTCCTGCGTGGTCAGGCCGAGCATCCCGCCGAGCGTGACGATCGCTCGTCGGTTGCCGTCGGCGTAGCCGTACGAGTGTCGCGTGGCTGCGCGCGGCTGCCAGGGGACCACCGCGCCGATCCACCGCAGGTTGCGGATCTCCCGCATCCAGCCGAGGGTCTCCTGGGACAGCCCGGGAAGCCTCAGGGCGAGGTAGTGGCTCACCTCCAGCGGCGGCACGGCGAGGTCCGCACCGTGCCACAGGAACGGCATGAGGTCGACGAAGACGGTGCGCACACCCGCCGCCTCGAAGGCGCGGGCGGCGAAACCCTCCAGCGTCACGAGCGCCACATCGAGGTTCTTCGCGGCGGCGGCCCGCGTCAGCGCGGCGTAGTCCGACCCGTCGAACTCGCACCACTCGTCGACGACGTTCTCCATGAGGGAACGCCCGTACTCGCTCCCGAAGGCGACGACCTGGCAGTCGCCCGGCACCGCCCGCCGGATCTCGCCGATGATGGTCTCCAACGCGGCGTGCGGCCCCCAGCCGAAGTTCACGCCCAGGATGCCGATCCGGACCCGGTCGGGAGCCGTGCTCGGTGCGTTCACCGCGTTCCTCCCCGCGAGCGGAACTTCAGTGCGCGGTCGACGTCCGGGCTCTCCCAGAAGCGGTCCGACCGCCGGTACTTCGAGCCGAGGTCGAACGCCAGGGAACTGGCCTTCTCGACGACCGCCCGGCTGCCCAGGTCTCCCTCGACCACCTCCAGTTCGAGCAGGGTTCCCATACCGCGGATCATGGAGGAGAGCGAGTGGAAGGACGAGGTGACCAGGACCGTGGGCCGACGGACCGAGGCCGCGTAGCCGAGCTCGAAGGCGACGCCGGCAGAGGGCTCGTCACCGACGAGTGCGCACAGGCTGTCCGACGCGTGCAGGGCACGCAGGTCGTCGCGCATGCAGTCCTCCGGCGGCAGCCCCGCGGCACCCCACTCCTCGTTCATATGGGAGCTGAAGACCGCGGCACCCAGTTCGGAGAGCCGTGTGTGATAGCTGAGGATTTCCGCCTTCTTCTCCGGCAGAAACACACCATCGCGTACATGGTTTCCGAAAGTCGCCGCAAGGAACACCTTCGGACCGTGGATGGGGGAACCGCTCATGCGCTGACCGCCTTCACTACGATGCTCCCGCCGAATCGGCCGCGTTCCTGCCCCGTGGCGTAGTCCCGGAAGCCGAGGCTCGCCACCTTGAACCCGGACTCCCGGAGCAGCCGGGCCACTTCGGACGGACTGAACAGATGAACCGGGGTGTGCAACACCTCGTCGCCGTTCCGGTAGGACGCCGTGAAATCACCACCACCGGGCCGCACACGGTCCCGCGCCACATTGCGGATCACGCTGAGCGGACCGTACGTGACGGCGTTGTACCGGTTGTTGACGTCGAACACGAATGCACCGCCGGGCTTCAGCAGGTCTCTGACCTGCCGCAGCCCCGGCACCAGCTGCGCCCGCGGAATATGGCCCAGGACGTTCGACAGACAGGTCACCAGGTCGAACTTCACCGCAAGAGCGGCCGGCAGCTCCGGCGCCGCGAGCGGTATCGCCAGCACCTGGGCGCCGGGGCAGTTGCGCTGGGCGAGGGCCGCCATTTCGGGGCTCTCGTCGATGGCGGCGACGTGATCGGGGCGGATCTCCGCGACCACGCGTTGCAGGCGTTCGCCAGTACCGGTGCCCACGTCGAGTAACGCCAGGCCCGGCCGGTTCCCGGCCGCTCGGGCTATCTCCTTCTCCACGGCGCGGAAATACCCGCTATGTCGCTCCAAGTACGTGGCGTAGCCGCGTGAATAGGCGTCATAGAACCGCTTCGACGTCACCGAGGTGGTCTGCGGTGTGGATCCCTTCGACATGCGTCTCCTCATTCCGGATGTATCCGAGGCAGCTCTGGGTGTCGAAGCGCCCCCAGTCCGCGGCGTGCTCCAGGCCGGCGGCGACGGCGTCCTTCGGCAGCCCTTCGGTGGCCCGCAGTACGAACTCGCACACCTTTCGCAGCTGCTCGACCGGCACGCCGCTGGACCAGGCCAGGTAGTAGAAGGCATCCGCACCGTGCCCGAGCGCGCGGAACTCCTCATCCGCCGTCGACAGCACCAGGTCCTCGACGGCCTGCGGTGCCCGCCACGGGGCGTCCAGGGTGGGGTTGCGCCCCGCGGGGACGGAGAGGTCCTCCCACAGGGCCGCGGTGATCGCGTCCCAGGGGACGAACTCCCGCGTCTGGTGGGCCTTGGCCAGTTCCGCGTAGACCGCCGTGTACTCCGCGGCCAGCGAGCGGGTCGACAGCCGCTCGGACAGGGGGCGGGCGGCCTCGACGAGCCGCTCCCTGGCCTCCGGGTCGCGCCACAGGGTGCGCAGTGCCTGCGCGATCAGTCCGCCGTCCGGCGCGTCCACATACAGCGCGCCCGACTCGCCCCCCAGGTATTCGCTGATGCCCCCTGCCCGAGTCGCGATCACCGGACAGCCGGCCGCCTGGGCCTCGACGTTCACCAGGCCGCCGCCCTCCGACTTCGAGGCCACGACGGTGGCGAAGGCCCCCTTCAACAGGGAGGCGGCCTCCTCGATCGGCACCTCCCCGATGAAGTGGACGCGGGAGGCCAGGCCCAGCCGGTCGGCGTGCTCCCCAAGGGCGGCCCGCTCGCTGCCGTCCCCGGCCACGACCAGGTGGAGCTCCGGGATCTCGTCCTTGAGGAGACCGATCGCCTCGATCGTCCTGTCCACGGACTTGGCGGGTTCGAGTCGGCGCAGCGAGAGTACGTAGGGCCCCCAAGCGGCCGCCTTCTCATGGGGCTCGGCGGTGCTGAACAGGTCGTGGTCGATCCCCACGTAGAGGGTGGGCACCGGGGCCTGCTCGCCGACCAGCAGCTCGGTCTGCCGGGCGAGGTCGTCCGACGCCGCGTTCAGCAGGTCCGCCCGCCGCATGGCCGGCAGGACGAAGTCCCGGCCGGTCAGCCAGACGAGCCGCGGATCGGGATCGACCACATCGGGGATGTCGTAGCCGCCGACGGTCTGGATGACCGGCACGTGCCACAGACAGGCCAGCAGCTCCGCGATCATCGGAAGCGGCCGGCGCAGGCCGACGACATGAATGACATCCGGCTTCCGGACGCTCCGGACGAATTCCTGCAGTTCGGCCGTCAGCGCCCTGAAGTCGGAGGGCAGCACCGCATTGGGGACCCGGTGTATGTGCACCCCATTGCGCCTCTCCTCCTTCGGTGTGGTGTCGGGAACATGCCTGGTGAGCACGTCCACGTGGTGTCCGAGTGCGACCAGCTCGGATCCGAGTTGGTCGATGGGATCCTGTGCACCACCGGTGACCGGGTAGTACACGCTGCATACGAATAGAATATTCACTGGCTTCGCCTCCTCGTCCGACCGGCCGGCGGCCCTTCCGCTCAGCGGTTGGCCTTGTAGCGCTTCCCCTTCAAGCCGTGCACTTCCTCCACGGGGAATCGGTCGATGTTGACGGCCAGCTTCTTGTCCGCCGCCTCGATCAGATCGAAGTCGCAGTAGCGCGCGAAGCGGATCAGGTAGTTGAGGATGTCCGCCGCCTCGAACGACAGCTTGGTCTTGAACTCCCGGTCGTTCCCGAGCAGTTCGACGACCTCGGACTCGCTGAGCCACTGGAGTTCGGCCAGCAGCTCGCCGGCCTCGCCGCCGACCGCCATCGCCAGGCTGCGCGCCTCCTCCAGCTGGTCCCAGCCCCGCTTCTGGACGAACGTCAAAAAGCGCTCGGTGTATGCCTTCAAACGGTCGGAATTGCGTCCCAGGTGCGTGGTCTCGCCGGGGAGCCAGCCCCACTGGGCGGCTACCTTCTTCCCGGAATACGCCTCCGGGAGCAGTCCTTCGAGCGTCCACATCTCGCTCTGGAACGCCGTCACCACCGCCGGATCCACATGCTGGTGCGTGTACAGCTTGTGTGTCCGCCCCGCCGCCCAGGACTGCGCGAACCTGAGGGTTTCCTGAAGTGCGCGCTGCGATATCGCGCTCAGCGGCATCAGCTTGACCGCGCCGCCCTTCTTCGGTCCGAACGCGATGACCGAGCTGAGGACGTCGGCGTCGTAACCGAGGTAGATCTCCTTGTACTTGGACTCCACCTCGCCCGAGCTCCGCCGCTCGTGCCCCGCCACCAAGGCGCGGACGAACTCCTCGTCTATCCCGTCGACGAAGACGTCCATGCGGGAGATCAGGAACTGTTCGAGTTCCTCGTACTTCGACGGGGAGTACTCCTCGAATTTCAGCGGCTCCCCCACGGGCTCGGACTCGTCGCTGTCGACGTTGTAGTAGATCGCGTGCTCGACGACGCCGGGGCGGTACTGGCTGTTCGACTGCGACCCGCACGTCCAGCCGCGGTTGAGGTAGAAGGTCTCGATCCAGGAACTCGGCTCGGCGACGGTGCCGTAGAGCTGCCGGACCCCGCGGGCCTTCGCCACCTCGACGGACTTCGCGAGCAGCGCGGATCCGGCGCCGTTGGAGCCGCGGAAGTCGGGGTTGACGATGAGCGGGCTGATCTTCATCGTGCCCTGGCGCTTCTCGGCGATGTTCATGACGCCCACCACCTCGCCACCGGCCTCGGCGACGTACACATGCTGTGTCTTCGAGAAATGGCCCACGGGGTCCTTGCCGCCGCCGAGGTGCGCATCGATGATGCGGTCGGCCTGGGCGACGTGGTCACCGTCGTAGTTCCTCCTGAGGGAACCGTGCAGAAGCCCTTGGATGACGGCGCGGTCCGCTTCCGTGGCGTCCCTGATGACGATCTCGTCGACCGCGTCGGACGACATGTCGTTGGTGTCCTGCTGAACAGTCAATTTCAACTCCATTGAGGTATGGCGGAAATCAGGCGAGCAGGCTGCGGCGGGCGACCGCGGCGTCGACCAGACGATCGGGCGTGCCCACGTCGAACCACCCGGCCTCTTCGGGTACGGCCACGGCGGCGAGGCCGCCGTCATCGATGTAGGACTCCAGCAGTGAGGTGATTTCCAGTTCACCGCGGCCGGACGGAGCAATGGACTCCAGCCGCTTCCACATCGAGCCGTCGAAAGAATAGAGACCCGTGCACACCTGGCTGCTGTGCCGCACATCGGCCTTTTCCCGGACACGGACGACCGTTCCGTTCGCGGTGCTCTCGACTACCCCGAAGTCCTTCGGATCGGGGTGTTCGATGACCGCGACCGCGGCGCTGCACCCGGTGGCCTCGGTCTCCTTGAGGATGCCTCCGGCCCAGGTCGAGCTGTACACGTAGAGCGTGTCCCCGAGCGCGACGACGATGCGCTCGTACCCTTCGGGCTCCAGATGCTCCCGGGCGCAGGCGATGGCGCCGGCGATACCGTTCGGCTCTTCCTGGACGACCGTCCGGATCTCGATGCCCGAGTAGCCGAGCCAGGCCGGGATGCTCTGATATATCTCCTCGTCCTCCGCATTGCAGACGAGGACCAGGGTGTCGACTCCGCATTCTGCCATCACATCCATGGAGAATGCGATGGCCGGCTTGTCGTAAACCGGAAGCAGATGTTTGTTGACCACGCGGGTCGTCGGAAACAGTCGTGATCCGGTGCCTCCTACCAGCACGATTCCGGCGACTCGTTCTTTGACAGGGTTGATTTCTCCCATTGCCTACCGCCTTCTGGCCCGCAGCGGGGCCGTGGTCGATCTACGGTCGAGAGGTGTGGGTTACGCGGAAAAGGTCGCCGTTGCTTTTTCCAGCACGGCGATGCGGCGCAGAATGCCCGGACAGTCGACCAGGCCCGCCGTCTTCGTGTCGCGCAAGTGCCTTGTTCCTGCGGTCAGGCACGCGCGTGTCGCATTGGTCGGCTCGGTGGTCGCGACGACGGCCGGCTCGGGTTCGCCCGGCCTTCTTTCGACGACCTGAACCGGAGTGTCCACGGGCGGTGAGAACACGCGGAGCAGTTCCAGACGCCGGCGGGGGTCCGCGAAGACGACGCTGTTGGCGTAGGAGTCGCCGATGGCCCACGATCCGGTGTAGGTGAAGGTGCGCCCGTCGATCGGCCGACTCGTGAGCGCAGCGCCGCCGTCGCTCTCCGAGCCACCGAGCAACACCGCGCCGATGTCGAGGTCTTCGGCGACGGCGCCGAGCCTCACCAGCGCATCGACGCAGTACGTCCCCAGGTCCGCGGCCGCCCCTCCGTGGCGGGGGCGCCGACGGAAGTCCGTCGGTTCTCGCCCCGGGATGCGGAAGACCGCGGAGACGGACACCGGGCCCGCCCAGTCCTCGGCACGTACCCGTGCGAGGAAGTCGGCCCAGGCGGGGTGGTACGGGTAGGAGAGGCACTCGAAGACCGTGCGGTCGCAGGCACGGGCCATCGTGTCCAGCTCGCGGGCCTCCGCGGCCGTCAGACAGACCGGCTTCTCCACCAGCACGTGCTTCCCGGCGGCCAACGCCGCCCGGCAGTCGGCGAAGTGACGGCCGGTCGCACTGGAGATGTAGACGATGTCGATGTGTCGGTCGGCCAGCACCGCCTCGCGATCGGTGACCTCGATGCCTTCGGGTGGTACGGCGGTGCGCGCCCCGCGGGGATGGTCGGTGCCCACGAGGAGGGGATCGTCGGTGCGGTTGAGCTCCCGGAGCAGTGGCGCGGTCCGTCGGCTCAGGTACTCGGAGTTTCCCATCGCCGCGATCATGGTTCCAGGGCCCCGATCGTGAGGAGACCTTTGATCATCGTCAGACAGGTGCGCAGTTCGACGCTGAGCCGGTCACCGCGTTGATCGAGCGCTTCCACCTCGTTCAGCGCCATCCATCGGCCGGCCGGCTGCTCCTCGACGGCATCGGCGAGCAGTCCCAACTGGTAGGTGGCGATGGCGCCGCGGAACCGGCCGCCTTCCTCGGTGTGCACCGCGGAATGGATCTCACGGCAGCGGACCAGAGCCGACGACTCCTCGATCATCGATCTGCGCCGGGACTCCGTTGTGTGGTCGGCGATATCGCCCCGCTGGAACCGCGCCTCAAGACTGGGTCCGCGGACGGATCCGATCCGGACCCGTTCCGCGACAAGCAGCTCCGGTCCGTCGGGGCCCGGCCGGATCAGCAGCGTGCACTGGCCCATGCCGGCCGGTGCCAGCAGCGGCTGGTCCCAGGACGCGACCTCACGGCCCTGCCCTTCGACGCGGCAGCCCACGACGGAGAAGAAGCGACGCTGTCGGTGCTCGATGCTTTCCGCCATTTGCCAGTGCGACAGCTGGTCCAGAGGCACGAGTTCGGGGTTCGAGCCCGCCGGTTCCGGACCGCCTTCCCCGTCCTGGCGCGGTCCGCACCTTGCCTGACCGAGGCCGAGGACGTCCGGCGATGTGGCGCCTTCCAGCGGCCACATCGACAGGACCGACCGCAGATCCATATTGAGCAGACGACTTTCCAGTGCCGCCGCCAGGAGAACCGGTATCGGCACCCAACGGCTTTCCGGGACGGTCCGCGCGATATCGACGGCTTCAGCTGTGTCGAGCAGGATGATGCGGTTGCGGTTGACCTTTCCGAGAAACCATGACTCCTGTTCGCGCTGCACGGCATCGGCAATCGTGCACGCCTCCTCCGACAGTGCGATCTCGGCTGCGGGCACCCGCGTTCCACCGTGCGCGGCCTCGTAGTTGCTACGGGTGGCCTGCACGGTCGGCGCGACTTCGATGCCGTCAGGAGTGCCCGGCTCGAATTTGAAGGTGATCAGGCCGTGGAACTCACCGTCGAATCGCGTGACGAACAGGCACAGCATTCCGACTTCGCGCTGCTCGATGAGCGGCTGTTCCAGGGGTTGATTCGGATCCGACAGATCTCTTGCACCGACAATCCGGAAGAAGCGACCCGTCTCGTGGGTCAATTCCCCGTCCTCGTTCAGGGACCAGGAGCGTAAGTCGGCCAGCGGCACGGGGAGCACGCGTGCGGTGAGCGAATGACGCCGGCGAAGACACTCCGAGCGCAGCTCCCGAACGCTGTCGATCACCTGCATGCTGGATCTACTGATGTCATGTGTGACCCCCGTTGCATACGCGTTCATGTCACGCATCCGCATAACCGGTCGCAGACGTAGTCGACTTCGTCGAGGCTGATCAGCGGATGGATGGGAAGGCAGATGATGTCGCGGGCGAAGCGTTCCGCCACCGGTGTGGGTCGGGTCGCATCGAGCGGAAATTCGCCGAGCGGTCTGAAGTAGATCTCGGACTCGATTCCGGCGGCGTCGAGTTCCTTCCGCACACGTTCCCGGTCCCGGACCAGGACCGGCACGGCGAAGCCCCCGGAACGGTCGGAGTCGTGGGGTTCGCGCACGAGCTCCACCGGTGCGCCGGCCAGCCGTTCGCGGTAGCGGCGCACGATCGACCTGCGCTTCTGCAGCTTCTCCGGCAGGCCCTCCAGCTGGGCGAGGCCGACCGCCGCCGCGATATCGCCCATGTTGTACTTGAAGCCGAGTTCGGGGATGTCGTAAGGGTTCGACCAGGAGCGGGCGCCCATGTCGATCCCGAGTCTGCGCAGCCGCTTGGCCCGCTCGGCGGAGGCCGCATCAGGGAAGGTGACGCATCCGCCTTCGCCGATGGCGAGGGCTTTCGTCGCGTGGAAGGAATAGGCTTGAATATGTGGTGACTCGCTCATCGGACGCCCCTGCCACATCGCACCGATGGCGTGGGCGCAGTCCTCGATGACCGTCACTCCATGTTTCTTGGATATCTCGTTCAGGCCCGCTATGTCACACGGGATCCCCGAGTAGTGCACGGCGATGACGGCGCTGACATCCGACTCGGCGTCCAGGATTTCCCGCACCGAATCCAGGTCGATGTTGCCCGTCGCGCGTTCGATGTCGGCGAGAATCACCCGGCACTGATGCTGGAGGGCCACCGCCGCCGTCGACACGAAGGTATTGGCGGGCACGATCACGGCGCTGCCCTTGGGTACGTCTGCCACTACCAGCGCAAGATGAAGGGCCGCGGTGCCGGAGTTCACGGCGACCGGGTGCTTGCCAACTAAATCTGAGCGTGCTAACTCTTGTTCGAACTGCTTCGTTACGGGCCCGAGCCCGATCCAGCCGGATTCCAGAACCTCCCGGAGACGTTCCAGCGAGGACGGATCCACTTGTGGTCGGTACATTCTGATTTCGCTTTTCGGCGGGACAGACTGCATCCTCACGCACCCCCTTCACCACTCGCGTGGCGATACCCGGTGAAAACTCAAGTACCTGCGCGCATACCTAGACACCCATCGGCGAAATTCCCCCTAGAGCCGTCTCGGATCGGCGACTTGATCACACTCTATATCGCCTGTGATAAAACGTAAAGCTTTGGCATGGACTTGCTAACGAGAGCCTTGTGACCTGCGTCGACCGTCCTCGTGGAGCCCGCGCGCAGCCCGCGGCGCACCCTCGTACGCACACCGGCCCGACGTGCCGGCTCGGGGGCCGCGGCGGCAGGGCGAACCGACGGTTGCGGGGCTGCCGACCGTCGACCGCCAGGGGCGCCGTCGCGGAAGTGAAGGCCCGGTCAGCCGAGTGAGGCCGCACCTGTTCATATCCCCCTACTCATGGGGAACTTGGGGACCTGACCACGGCCGCATAGGGCGGGCGGACGGACCGGCCTCTCCCGCGCGGCCCGCCTGCCCCCTCCCGAGGGCGCGGCCCGCTTCCCTCTCCGCAGGGCGCGGGCCCGCTCCCTCGGTCTCGCCCTACAGCGTCTCGCCGGGAATCGACAGATACGTCTCGCCGAGACGGTGCAACACCGGGTGCCCGGCGGCGAGTCCGGTCTCGTCGATCGCCGCCAGGGCGCGGACGCCGAAGCTCGTATTCGTCGCGAACGCGGCCGCCATGCCCTTGGCCTGCTCCAAGGTGAGAGTGGCGACCCGGTGCTCGGCGCGCTCCCGGAGCAGCGCCATGGTGACGCCGGGCAGCACGTCGGCCCGCGGCCACACCACCGCGCCGTCCCGGTCGACGAAGCCCACGTTCCAGGTGCTGCCCTCGCTCACGCACCCGTCGCGGCCGACGAACAGCACGTCTCCGTATCCGGCGAGCTGCGCCGTGCGGCGGGCGTGCAGGGCGCCGAGGAGCCCGACGTGTTTGACGTGCGGAAGGTCGCGTTCGTAGGTGACGCTCATGGCGCGCAGCGGCGCGGGGGGCATCGCGCCGGCCGCGCGCACCGACACCAGAACGTGCGGATCGTCGGCGTCCGCCAGGTGTCCCAGGTCCACGCTCGGGTCGTAGACCGTGACCCGGACGACGCAGGGCAGGTCCCGCCCGTCCAGGCCCTGGCGGACGAACGCGCGGACGCGCTCGGTGTCCAGATCGGCGCCGAAGAGCGTCTTGCAGTCCCGGGCGAGGCGTTCCATATGGAGTGACAGTCCGCGGACGGTGCCGTCGGCGTCGACGCGCATCGAGGTGAAGTGACCCAGGTTGATCAGGGCCAGGGGAAGCAGGTCGTCGGCGGATACGGGCTTTCCATCGAGTGTCGCCATGCCGCCCAGCATGTCAGCAAGGCCCTCGCTCGCCTCGGGCCCTCAGCCTCCGGGCCGGGACACCCTGCCCACGGTGGCGACCAGGGTGCGCAGGACGGCCGTGCCGGCGAGCACGACCGAGGTGACCGGCCGTCCCACCCATCGCGTCAGATCGCCTTGGAGGTCGGGCTCGACCTCAAGGGTCACCCGGAAGTATCTGTTCTGCACCGTGGTGACCTTGGCGGAGGACCGGGGTGCGGAGACGTCCTCCCCGCGCTGCAATGCCGCGCGGTAGTTGTCCTTGCGCTGGCTCATACCTCATCCTGACGCTTGATCAGTTCCTCCGCGAAGTCCATGTACGCCGCCCCCTTGGCCTGGACGGCGTTCCCGAAGGACTGGGCGTACAGGTCGAGCCGCGCGATCTGGGTGTCCAGCACTTCGAAACCCCGCTCGGTGAGTGCCTCGCGAGCGTCGGCATCGGGCCCGGTGCGCGTGGCGTCGGGGCGGTTGGTGCGATTGAGCAGGACCGCCGTGCGGGCCGGCTCGGCACGCAGGGACTGCACGTCCGCCATCTCACCGAGGATGGGTGCCATCCGGTCCAGTTCGATGGGGGCGGGGGTCACGGGCACGATCCACTCGCCCGCGTACCTCATGATGCTGCGGGCGATGCGGGGATGATCCTCCAGCTGAGGCGCATCGAGCACGACGGCCTGCCGGTTGCCGAGGAAGTCGTTCACACGACGGTGGACGTCCCCCACCGGCAGCGCGATCACCGGAAACGGAAAGCCACCGGCCAGCTCGCTCCAGCGCAGCGCGGAAGCGGCCGGGTCGCCGTCGACGAGCAGCGGCGACAGGCCCGACTCATGAAGGGCATGGGCCAGCCACACGGCACTCGTCGTCTTCCCGACGCCGGGTTTGAGGTTCACAAATGCACAGCTCAACACCACAAGAGCTGACAATAACGGTGTAAATCTGCCAGTTTCGGTCGCCGTGGCGGCGTGGCTGCGTGGTTCACCCGTAAGCAGTGAGAAACGACGGACGCCCGGAGGGCCGGCTCAGCGCCGAAGGGAGCGCCCGCCCCCGCGCCTCGGTCTCGTACACGGCGATGCCGCCCCGGAGGGCTCACCGCACCGGGCCGCTCCACCCGACGCTTTCGTCGTCCTGTGCGGTCAGCCATGTGCGTCGGTCTGCGGCCCGGGCGAACTCCACCTCCGTATCGAGCCGGGTGGCCGCGTTCGGGGGGAGGGCGAAGCGCTGGGTGATGACCTTCTTCATGCCGGGAAGCAGCAGGGTGCGGCCCAGTCCGCCGGAGTGCTCGTCGCCCTCGAAGAGGGCTCGGGCCTGGCGTCCGTCGGCGTCCTTCGCCCCGATGCCGTAGAACTCGTCCAGATCCAGCACACTGGTGGATCCATTGCGGATCGTGATCTGCACGGACACGATCCGCTTGCCCTGCGTGTCGGCGTCCTGCCGTCGCTGTTGCTCCTTGCCGAGGGGGTACGGCCTGGGGGCCGAGGCCGTCACCTGTACCCCGTCCCCGAAGCACCGCGTGGTGTCGTATCCCAACGGTCCGCTACCGGCCGCCGCGGAGGCCGACGTGCCGGTCTTTGCCCCTGGTGAGGCGGGTAATTGCTGCGGGGCGGCACAGGAGACCTGGTGGAAGGCGTTGGTGGTGACCATCGCGCCGTTGAGGAACCATGCGGTGGCCAAGGCACCCAGAACCGCCCCGGTCACGGCCGCGGCCCGGTTGTCGGTGCCGGCCCGCTTCGCCCTACGGGCGCCAAGGGCACCCAGGACCACCGCGATGACGGTGAGAGCCCCCGCCGCCCAGAACAATGCCGGGATGACGGACCCGGCGATCAGGCCGAGGACGCCAAGAACAGCGAGGACGAGAGCTGCGGTTCCCAGAGCGTTGCGGGGCGACCTCACTCCGCGTCCGGGCACCCAGGGCGGCTCCGGCACCGCCGGGCCTTCGCGACCGGAGGGGGCAGGGCGGCCGGTCGCATGCCCCCGGGCACACGCCGGGCGGCTACGGCCCATCGGAGGGCGCGGGCCGCCGCTGCCGCCGCTGTAGCCGCTTGGCCGCTGTCGCTGCTGCCGCTCCGACGTTTTCGCGGGCACCGTGTCCTCGCGTCGCACCGAGCTCCAAGACGTCGTCCGGCGGCGGGCGATCAGAGACGTCGGCCGACGAGCTGCCCATAGCGCGTGTACGGACGTGGATCCACGGATCCACCAGGCCGGGTGACGCTCCTGCCTTCGCGCCATAAGACGGGAATCCCCGGAGCCCGGTTCATTGGGCGCACCATTTCCACCGCCGCGGCGGTCGCTTCCGCACCCGACCGCCGGACCAGCCCGGCCCAGGCCCCCGGATGCACTTGCCTTGCCTGCCGTGCCTCGCCCATCCGACCGACCGCACGGGCCCCAGTAGGGGGCTGATTACCGGTGTCTTACAGGGGCGCCGTGCGGATACCCGAGCGGGCGGCGCGCGTGTTGGCTGGTTGCATGACGGGGCGGCCGTTCGCAGCCACCCGCCCGTTCCCTTTTCAGGAGGTCTTGGTGTCCCGCATGTCCCGCCGTACGGTCGTGCCCGTTCTTCTGGTGCTGGTGGTCGCCGCCGGCATCGGCCTCTATCTCTTCCAACCCTGGAAGGCGTTCACCGACACCGCAGTGAACGAGGCCCTGCCGGCCGCCTCCGCGCCCGCGAACGGCCCGGCGATGAAGGACACAAGGGCGAAGGACCTCGCCAAGGGCAGCTTCGTCACCCATGAGCACGACACCAGCGGCACGGCCCGTACCGTCCGGCTCGCGGACGGCGGCAAGGTGCTGCGCTTGGAGAACCTCATGACCAGCGAAGGGCCGGATGTCCGGGTCTACCTTTCGCCCAGGGACGCCGGCGCGGTGAAGGCCGGGCTCGGGGACGGAGCCGTCCAGCTCGGGAAGCTCAAGGGCAACCTGGGCGACCAGAACTACGCCGTCCCGGCCGGTACCGATCTGTCCAAGTTCCGCAGCGCCGTGATCTGGTGCGAGCGGTTCTCGGTCTCCTTCGGCGCCGCCGACCTCGCCCCGGTGAAGGGCTGACCGTTTGCCCCGCGGCCCAGGCGGCAGCGCGGCTGACCGCGCCCCCGTCCCCTGCGCCTGTCCCTGTCCCTGTCCCCTGCCTAGGAGCACCAGAAGAGGAAGCAGGTCCGCGACCGTGTCGGGCGTGGTGCGGGCGTCGGTTTCGTCCCCGCGTCCGTGGGTGACGGCTTGGGCCGAGACGGCTCCTTGGCAGGGGGGCGGGTGGCGGCGGGCGGTGCCGTGGTCGCGGATGCGGGAACCGCAGAGTGGGAGCCCGCGACGTCCGATGCCGATGCCGACGGCTTCGCGGCGTGCGACGGACGAGCCTGCTCTCCCGCGGTCCGGCTCGGTGCGGGCTGCGCGGTGGCGGACGCGTCGACGGGCGTGGGCGACGCCTGCGACTCCTTGTGCTCTCCGTGTGTCGGGCCAGTGGGCAGCAGTTCCACCGACAGACCTGTCGCGACGACGCCGACCAGTACGACCCCACCCGCCACGCCGAGGGCCAGCTTGGTCTTGCCGCCCTTGCGGCGTCGCGCCCGGCGCGGCCCCTTGCCACGGCGGCGCGTCGCCGACATCCGGTGGGAGGCATACGCCTCGTCGCCGTCACCGGGACCCGCACCCGCATCCACACCCGCACCAACGCCGCCGGCCAGGCCGGTTCCGTTGCGCTCGCCGCCCCGTTCGGTTCCGTTGGGCCCGCCGCCCTTTTCGGGACGGGGCCCTGTCCCGTACGACTCCAGGGGCGCGTATGCCTGCGTCTGCTCGTAGGCGTACGGGGCCTCAACGCCCGCGTCGTATCCGGGCGCTCCCGTGTGCTCGTAGACCGGCGGCTCGGGCACCAGCGGGACGCCGCTCCGGTAGAGGGGGTGCGGCCGTGACGGGGGGTGCCCGGTGGACACGCCACCGCGGGCACAGCCACACGTAGGGCACGCCTCCACCCCATCGAGATAGCTCCCGCATCCCACGCAGTAGTCCATGCGGTTGTCCGTTTCCTCAGGTCGCCGCCCCTGCCCCCAGATGGCGGCACCCTACTGGCGCGGCGATATCCGGCCCACCCCACCCCGTCGCCGAGCCCGAGGTATACCGATGCGCCCCTGGTGCGGCACTACGCCCTGCCGACCCCCGGCTTGCCCGGTTGGTCGACGGGCCGCGGCGCGGGCCGCCGAGTCCCCGAAGACCGCCCGCAAGGCCGAGGCCGACGCCGACCACGCGGCGTCCAACGCCGCGACCTCCGCCGCCGCCGACGCCGCGGTCTCCGCACAACTGGCGAGGAGTCAAAACCTTGTGTACGTGGTCGCAGGCCCTGTGGCGCCGAGCCGGCGGCACCACGGGGTTCGCTTTCCACTCCCCTCGCAGGCCGCACCGGGCCGGCGCCCCGCCGCAGGCACTGACTGGACCTACCACGACATCAATCACCGTCACGCGAAGAAGCTCAACCGCACCCGCCGATCCGGATTGTCCACGTTCGTATCGACCAGGCAGACCGACTGCCAGGTCCCGAGGGCCAGTTCTCCACCGATGACGGGCAGGGTGGCGTGCGGGGGTACGAGGGCGGGGAGGACGTGGTCGCGGCCGTGGCCGGGGGTTCCGTGTTCGTGGTGCCAGCGGTCGTCTGCCGGGAGGAGGTCGCGGAGGGCGGCCAGCAGGTCCTCGTCGCTGCCGGCGCCGGTTTCCACCAGGGCGACACCCGTTGTGGCGTGGGGGGTGAAGACGTTCAGCAGGCCGTCGCGGCCCTGGGCCACGTCCCGGAGGAAGGTCGCGCACTCGCGGGTCAGGTCGTGGACGGTCTCGCGGGAGCCGGTCCGGACGTCGATCTCTCGTGTCGTGAAGGTCTCAGCCATGGAGGGACCTTCTCAGAGGGGGCGCGGTTTTCGAGCGGCGGCTCGGCCGGGTGGGACCTGATGGGGGCCGGGGACCGCAGTCGGGGGTGTACCCAGGTACACCCCTGGTCGGTAGGCAGGTCCAATGGCGATGGCCCCGTGGTGCGGGATCGTCGGTGGCATGCGAATGACACCTGTGGACATCAGGGCGATGGTCTCGTTCCTCGCCGTGACGTTTCTGGCCGCCGGCGTGCTGGGTGCGGTCCAGCCCTCGACGGGGATACCCGTCGAGGTGATCCAGCTGACGCAGTTCGGTCCCGCCCTCGGGGTGGGGGTCGCCGCGGTGCTGTGGCCGGGGCGCGTACGGGCCCTGCTCACGGGCGGTCTGCCGGGCCGCCGCGGCCGTGGGGTGCTGCTGATCGTGACGGCGCCGCTGATCATCGTGGCGAGTGCCGGTGCGTACGCGGCCTTCAGCGGGGAGGTGCGGTTAACGCGTCCGGATGCTCCGTTCGCGCTGATCGCCTCGGCACAGCTGATCGGCGCGTGCGGGGAGGAGATCGGGTGGCGCTGCTTCCTGCAGCCGCTGCTGCGCAGGCGCTTTCGGCCCCTGGCGGCCTCGGTCGTGGTCGGCGTGGTGTGGGGCGTCTGGCATGTCCAGGTCTTCGCGCAACACCCCGTGTACGCGGGGGCGTTCCTGGTGGCGGCGGTGTCCATGTCGGTGGTGATGGGGTGGGCCCTCGAAGGAGCGCGGGCTTCCCGGCTGCTGTTCGCGGGGGGCTTCCACGCCCTGGTCAACCTCGGCATGCTGCTGTTCATGGACGAGGAGTCCGGCGCGGTGCTCCCCATGGTGCTGTTCGGCGTCTCGTGTCTGATGGCAGCCGTCGTGTGGACGTGGCTGAGCGCAGGGCGGGGGTGGGCGAGGACTGCGGCACCGGCTAAGCTCACCGCGATCATGGAAGATGTTCGATAAACCGCGCGAGGGCGTCACCCGCACCTGTGCCGCCGTCGGCCGGTGCCAGTTGGCGAGTCTGCATGCCCTCGCGGCGTCGGCGGCCGGGGCGTTGGTGGTGCTGGCGTTGTTGGTGTTGCCGGTGGGTGTCGGATTCCGGCTGCTGCCTCCTGCCGCGCGGGCCCTGCGCGCGCTGTCCGACCGGTCCCGTTCGCGCATCGCCCGCTGGACGGACGTCCGTGTCGACGCACCCGAGCCGTTGCCCGCCGATCCTGGTGCGAATGCCCGCAAGAGGTCGGGGGCGATCCTCGCCGATGAGGGGTTCTGGCGCGATCTCCGGTGGGCGTGGCTGGAGCCGGTGGCCGGCGGGCTGCTGGTGGCCGTGCCCCTCGCCCTGGTCGAGTACGGGGCGTTCGGCGCGCTGGTGCAGCCCTTCGTCTGGCGGCTGATCGACGACGGCAACTGGTATGCGTTCGTCCCGGTGCACACCACCGCGACCATGCTCGCCGCGCTGCTCCTGGGGTTGGCCTTCATGGCCGGCGGCCTGCTCACCGCCCCCGCCGTGCTCCGTCTGCACGCCCGGGTGAGCCGGCCGCTGCTGTCGGCGCCGCGCAGCACACAGCTCACCCGGCGGATCGAGCGGCTCACCGACACCCGCGGCCGGGCCCTGGACACCCTGGCCGCCGAACTGCGACGCGTCGAACGGGATCTGCACGACGGCGCGCAGGCCCGGCTGGTCACCCTGGGGATGACCCTGGACCGGGCCGCCCGCCTGCTGGAGAAGGACCCGGCGGCGGCCCGCGAACTCCTGCTGGAGGTCCGCGGCACATCCGAGCGGGCCCTGCAGGACCTGCGCGACCTGGTCCACGGCATCCACCCCCCGGTCCTCGCCGACCGGGGCCTGGGCGACGCGGTCCGGTCGCTGGCGCTCGACAGCTTCCTCGACGTCCATGTCGCGGCGCGACTGCCGGGGCGGCACCCGGCTCCCGTGGAGTCCGCGGCCTACTTCGCGGTCAGCGAGGCACTGGCGAACGCGGCGAAGCACTCCGGAGCCCGCGAGGTCCATATCGCCCTGACGCACGAGGACGACCTGCTGCGCGTCATCGTCACCGACGACGGCCACGGCGGCGCCGACCTCTCCCGGGGCACCGGGCTGGCCGGTGTGCGGCAGCGGTTGGATACCTTCGATGGCACTCTCGCCCTGCACAGCCCGCAGGGCGGACCGACCACCGTGACGATGGAGATCCCGTGCGCGTTGTCCTCGCCGAAGACCTCTTCCTGCTGAGGGACGGGCTGACCCGCACGCTCCAGGAGCACGGCTGCGAGGTCGTGGCGGTGGACAACGGCCCGTCCCTGCTGCGCGCGCTGCTCGACGAGGAGGTCCCGGCGCCGGATATCGCGGTGGTGGACGTGCGGCTGCCGCCGACCTTCACCGACGAGGGTCTGCAGGTGGCCCTGGAGGCCCGCCGCCGGCGCCCCGGTCTGCCCGTCCTCGTCCTCTCCCAGTACGTCGAGCAGCTCTACGCCAACGAGTTGCTGGCCGGGGGCGAGGGAGCCGTCGGATACCTGCTCAAGGACCGGGTCACCCGCACCGAGCAGTTCGTCGACGCGGTCCGGTCCGTCGCCGCCGGCGGCACGGTGATGGACCCGCAGGTCATCTCCCGTCTGCTGGCGCGCGGCGACGCCCGCGGCACGATCGGGAGCCTGACGCCACGTGAGCGCGATGTCCTGGAACTGATGGCGGAGGGCAGGTCGAACGCCGCGATCGCGAGTGCTCTGCACATCAGCGAGAGCACCGTCGCCAAGCACACCGCCGGTATCTTCACCAAGCTGCGGATCAGCCCGTCGACGGACGACCATCGCAGGGTGCTGGCCGTTCTGGCCTATCTCAAGAGCTGAGCGGGATCGCGCGCCGGCGGGGTATTCGAGCGCATACGGGATATTCGAGGGCAGAGCAGTACCTGGATACCGGGAAACCCCGACGCGGCTGGCCTTTCCCGCAATACCGCAGCCATGCTCCGGCAACAAAGGTCCAGCTGTCGAGACGACGTTTGACCCGTCTCGGATGGCACCGCTACGTTCGGCGACATGTCTACTTCAGCCCTGCTCACCACGCGCGGTCATATCGACCTGGTGCGGGTGGCGTCCGCCGCGTGTCGCCGCGGCGCGTGCTGATGCTCCGGCGCTGATGCCGCGGCTGCGGGCCTGCTCCGTTTGGCCTGCTCCCCTTTGCGCGCTGTCGAGTTGGCGCAGGGGTTTTCTGATGCGCTGAAGTGCGCCGGGCCGGATGTGCCTGGCGTCGTGCCGGCTTCGCTTCGGCCTCGTGCTGGCTTGGCGCCGGCCTTGTGCTGGCTTTGCGTCGGGTGAGCGCTGGGCTTGTGCCGGCCTTGCGCCGAGTTTGTGCCGGCCTTCTGCCGGACTTGTGCTGCGGATCGGCCGGCTCTCTTCTTCTGTTTGCTGTTCTTTTCCTTTCTCCCTGTGCGGAGTTCTGCGGAGCCCTGTGGAGTGCTCATGAGTGTTGATCAGGCTGTCCTCGGGCATGCGCCGGCCGATGTGCCGGAACGCGGGTCCGGGGACGGCGGGCCTGAGCTGGTGCGGGTAGTTCCGACGTCCGGGCGGCGGGTGGCGGTGCCGCGGTGGTTGCGGCGTGCGGTGGGTCCCGTCGCGCTGGTGGCGGGGTGGCAGGTGCTCAGCGCGACCGGGGCGCTGGCGGGCGACATTCTGGCGTCGCCGGGAACCATCGCCGCCACGGCCGGGGACCTGGTCTCGGACGGAACACTGCCGTCGGCGATGCTGGTATCGCTCCAACGGGTCGTCGTCGGACTGCTGTTGGGCGGAGTGGCGGGCGTGGTGCTGGCGCTCGTCTCGGGCCTTTCGCGGCTCGGCGAGGACCTGGTGGACGCGACGGTGCAGATGCTGCGCTCGGTTCCGTGGGTGGGCGTGATTCCACTCTTCATCATCTGGCTGGGTATCGGCGAGGCGCCGAAGATCGCGCTGATTTCGCTGGGTGTGGCCTTTCACCTGTATCTGAATGTCCACGCCGGAATCCGTGGTGTGGATGCGCAGCTGGTCGAGGCGGGGACGTCGCTGGGGCTGAGCCGATGGGGGCTGATCCGGCATGTGGTGCTGCCGGGTGCGTTGCCGGGGGCCATGACCGGGTTGCGCTATTCGCTGGCCACGGCGTGGCTGGCGCTGGTCTTCGGTGAGCAGATCAACGCCGACGACGGCCTGGGCTTTCTGATGAACCAGGCCAGGGAGTTCTTCCGTACCGATGTGATCGTGGTGTGCCTGGTGGTCTACGCGGTTCTCGGGCTCATCGCCGACTTCATCGTCCGTTCTCTCGAAAGGCTGTTGCTGCAATGGCGACCGACATTCACGGGGCAGTGACTCACCGCGGGAAGGAGCGGATATCGGCACCGCAGGCCGCGGATTCCGGGAACGCCGTTTCGGTGGGCGGGCTGGTGCGGTCCTTCGGCGGGCGCGCCGTGATCGACGGTCTGCAACTGACCGTTCGACCGGGCGAGTTCGTGGCGCTGCTGGGCCGGAGCGGCTGCGGCAAGTCGACGCTGCTGCGGGTGCTGGCCGGGCTCGACCGGGAGATCGAGGGTGAGGTGCTGGTGCCGCGGCGGAAGGCCGTGGCGTTCCAGGCGCCGCGGCTGATGCCCTGGAAGCGGGTCTGGCGCAATGTGCTGCTGGGGCTTCCCGGACGGGCTCAACGCGACGTTGCGACAAGGGCGTTGGACGAGGTCGGCCTCGGCCACCGTGCGGATGCCTGGCCCAAGACGCTGTCGGGTGGTGAGGCCCAGCGCGCTTCGCTGGCCCGTGCGCTGGTGCGCGAACCCGATCTGCTGCTGCTCGACGAGCCGTTCGGGGCGCTAGACGCGCTGACCCGGATCAGGGCGCAGCGGCTGGTCGCCGACCTGTGGCAGGAGCGCGGCTGTGCGGTGCTGCTGGTCACCCATGACGTGGAGGAGGCGCTGCTGCTCGCGGACCGGGCGCTGGTGATGGAGGGCGGCCGGATCGCGTACGAGACGACGGTGGATCTGCCGCGGCCACGCGATATCTCCGATCCGCGCTTCGGCGCACTGCGCGCCCGACTGCTCGACCGGCTGGGAGTGAACGGTGCGTAAGGGCTGTCCCGTTATCCCTGGCGGGACAGCCCTTAGGCGGCGTTCGTACCCCACCCCCACCCCCCCCACTCGGCCATCCGGCCGGGACCATCGCCCCACCCTCGAAACGGACATCTGTCATGAGAACGCGCTATATCACCCCAGCCGCTCTACTGCTCCCGTTCGCCCTTCTGCTGGCCGGCTGCGGTGGTGCGTCGCGCGCCGCCGGGGCCGGCGGGGGAACCGGCAGCGGTAGCGACGGGAAGGGGCCGCTGACGCTCGACGTCGGTGACCAGAAGGGGGGTTCGGAGGCGCTGCTGCGGGCCGCCGGGGAGCTGGACGATCTGCCGTACAAGATCAACTGGTCGACGTTCACCTCGGGGCCGCCGCTGCTGGAGGCGATCAACGCGGGGGCCGTCGACGTGGGTGCGGTCGGCAACACCCCGCCCGTGTTCGCCGCCGCGGCGAAGTCGAAGATCAAGGTGATCGCCGGGGCGCACAGCCGGTCCGACGGCGAGGCGATCCTGGTGAAGAAGGACTCCCCGCTCAGGCGGCCGGCGCAGCTCAAGGGCAAGTCGATCGCGGTGACGCAGGGCAGCTCGGCGAACTACCAGCTCGTCGCCTCGCTGAAGAAGGCGGGGCTGTCCCCCCAGGACGTCCGGCTCAACTACCTTCAGCCCGCCGATGCGCTGGCCGCGTTCACCCGGGGGAAGGTGGACGCCTGGGCGGTCTGGGACCCGTATACCTCGCAGGCGCTGGACCAGGCCGATGCGCGGGTGCTGACCACGGGGCAGGGCGTCGTCAACGGTCTGAGCTTCCAGGTCGCCGCGCCGTCCGCGCTGGACGACAGGAAGAAGGCCGCGGCGCTCAAGGACTACACCGACCGGCTGCGGCGGGCGCAGAACTGGGTGTTCAAGCACCCCGCGGTCTGGGCGAGGGCCTGGGCCAAGGAGACCGGGCTGCCGGAGGAGGTGGCGCTGGACGCGGTCAAGCGCACCCGGGGAACGGCGGTCACGGTCGCCGTGGACAAGGCGGCGATCGACTCCGAGCAGCACATCGTCGACACGTTCGCGGCGCTGAAGCTGATCCCCCGCTCCTACCACTTCGGGGCGTTCGTCGACCCCCGCTTCAACGGTGATCTGCCGCCGTCGACCACGGCGCCGCGGACCTACGGAAAGGCCGAGTGAGATGTCCGTACACCTGCACTGGTTTCTGCCGACCGGCGGCGACGGGCGGACGCTCGTCGACCGGCACGCCTACACCGATGGCGGCATCCGGCGGGACCGCATCACCCCGGTGAGCGGCGTACGGGCCCCGGACGTCGAGTATCTGGCGCAGATCGCCAAGGCCGCCGAGCAGTTGGGCTTCGAGGCGGTGCTCACGCCGACCGGGACGTGGTGCGAGGACGCCTGGCTGACGACGGTCGCGCTCACCCAGGTCACCGAGCGGCTGAAGTTCCTGGTCGCGTTCCGGCCGGGGGTGATCTCGCCGGTGCTGGCCGCGCAGATGGCCGCGACCTATCAGCGGATCTCGCGCGGGCGGCTGCTGCTGAATGTGGTCACCGGCGGTGACTCCACCGAGCAGAAACGGTTCGGCGATCATCTCGACCACGATCGCCGCTATGCCCGTACGGATGAGTTTCTCCAGGTCGTACGGGGTGTGTGGAGGGGTGAGCCGTTCGACTTCCGCGGCGAGCACTATCAGGTGGAGGGCGGGTTGACGGCGCTGCCGCCGGACCCGCTGCCGCAGATCTTCTTCGGTGGGTCGTCGGCGGCCGCGGGGCCGGTCGCCGCCCGGAACGTGGATGTGTATCTGACCTGGGGCGAGCCTCCCGAGCAGGTGAAGGAGAAGACCGACTGGATCCGGGGGCTGGCGGAGAAGGAGGGGCGTACGGTCCGGTTCGGGATCCGGCTGCACACCATCTCGCGGGATACGTCGAAGGATGCCTGGGCGACCGCCGGGCGGCTGCTGGACGATCTGGATCCGCAGACGGTCGCGGCCGCCCAGCAGGCGCTGGGCAGGAGCGAGTCGGTGGGTCAGCAGCGGATGCTGGCGCTGCACGGCGGCTCGCGCGACCGGCTGGAGATCTCGCCCAATCTGTGGGCGGGGGTGGGGCTGGTGCGCGGTGGCGCGGGCACGGCGCTGGTCGGCAGCCATGCCGAGGTGGCCGACCGGATCGAGGAGTACCACTCGCTGGGCGTCGAGCACTTCGTGCTGTCGGGCTATCCGCACCTGGAGGAGGCGTACTGGTTCGGTGAGGGGGTACGGCCGGAGCTCGCCGCCCGTGGTCTGCTGGACGCCGGGCCGCCACCGGCGGCGGGCGTACCGGCCGCCAACGGACGGCCGGCGTCCGCACCTGGCGGCGCGCCGCTGCTGATCGCCGGAGGGCGCTGAGGCGGGGCGATCTCTCCCAGGAGGCCCGGGAAGAGATCGCCCCCTCCCCCAGTTGGTAGAAGCATGAACTACACCGGGGTGCGTACGGTCGAGGTCGTGGTGGTCGGGGCCGGGCAGGCGGGGCTGGCCGCGGCCTTCCATCTGCGGCGGGCGGGGTATGAACCGGACCGGGACTTCGTGGTGCTCGATCACTCTCCGCGGCCCGGCGGTGCCTGGCAGTTCCGGTGGCCGACGCTGACGTACGACAAGGTGCACGGGATGCACGCGCTGCCGGGGATGGAGCTGACCGGCGCCGATCCGCGGCGGCCGTCGTCCGAGGTGATCGGCGCGTACTTCGACAGCTACGAGCAGACCTTCGGGCTGCGGGTGCACCGGCCGGTGAGCGTACTGGCGGTGCGCGAGGGCGAGGGCGGGCGGCTGCTCGTCGAGACCTCGCAGGGGCGGTATGCGACGCGGGCGCTGATCAATGCCACCGGTACGTGGGACCGGCCGTTCTGGCCGCGGTTCCCCGGGCAGGAGACGTTCGGCGGGCGGCAGTTGCACAGTTCCCAGTACTCCGGGCCGGAGGCGTTCCGCGGGGCGCGGGTCGTGGTGGTGGGCGGCGGGACCTCGGCCGTACAGCAGTTGCTGGAGATCGCTCCGGTGGCGGCGGCCACGACGTGGGTGACGCGTCGGCCGCCGGTCTTCCGCGACGGCCCGTTCGGCGAGGCCGAGGGCCGGGCCGCGGTGGCCCTGGTCGAGGAGCGGGTCAGGCAGGGTTTGCCGCCGCGGAGCGTGGTGAGCGTGACCGGATTGCCGATGACGGACGCGATCCGGCGGGCCCGCGAGAGCGGTGTGCTGGAGCGGCTGCCGCTCTTCGAGCGGATCACGCCCACCGGGGTGAGCTGGCCGGACGGGCGCACGGTCGAGGCCGACACGATCTTGTACGGGACCGGGTTCCGCGCCGCCATCGACCATCTCGCGCCGCTGAAGCTGCGCGAGCCCGGCGGCGGCATACAGATGGCGGGCACCCGTGCGGTGCGCGACCCGCGGGTGCACCTGGTGGGTTACGGGCCGTCGGCGAGCACCATCGGCGCCAACCGGGCGGGCCGGGCCGCGGTACGGGACATCCGCCGACTGCCGGGGCGCGAGCCGGCGGTGGCTGCCGGGTGAGCAGGCCCGATGGGCGGGTGGGCCCGGTACGCCTCGTGCACCGGACCCACCCGCCCACCTATGCCCTCACACGCCTTGGAGCCGCGCCTCGTACGACGACGCGGCGTGCTCCACGAGGCCGATCAGCACCTCCTTGCAGGACGTGCGGTCGCGGGCGTCGCACAGCACCACGGGGGTCCCGGGATCGAGGTCCAGGGCCCGTGCCACCTCCTCGGCCCGGTGCGCGCGGGCGCCGTCGAAGCAGTTGACGGCCACCACGAACGGGATGCCGCGGTGCTCGAAGTAGTCGATGGCCGAGAAGCTGTCGGCCAGTCGGCGGGTGTCGGCAAGCACCACGGCGCCCAGTGCGCCCTGCGCCAGCTCGTCCCACAGGAACCAGAAGCGGTGCTGTCCCGGGGTGCCGAACAGATACAGCGCCAGGTCGTCGTGGAGGGTGATCCGGCCGAAGTCCATCGCCACGGTCGTGGTGGTCTTGCCCTCCACCCCGTCGAGCCGGTCGACCGGGCGGCCGGCCTCGGTGAGCCGTTCCTCCGTGCTGAGCGGACGGATCTCGCTGACCGAGCCGACCAGCGTCGTCTTGCCGACCCCGAACCCTCCGGCCACTGTCCGCCATCACCCGGCACCGGTACCTCTGATTCCCCGTCAATTCCGGAGTACGGAACCGCTCCGGGAATGGGAAATGACCTCGGCAATGAGAAAGGTCACGCATATCGCACCCGCTATGCCGTCATACGTCCGGCAGTTACCGCAAACGGGATATCGACACCAGACGGAACGGTTCAGGATTCCGCCACCAGTTCGGACCTCACACGTTTACATGATCGAAAACGAACATGAGAACGAGTGTTCACTGGAAAGCATGATCGATACCGGAGAGGGTTCCGTGGGCACACCGCGACGGGTGATGCTTACGGGGCGCAAGCGACGAGCTGCAGACCGTCACCGCGCCTCCGGTCGATATCCCTTGCTGGGCCGGAGAGTTGGTCCCACAACGCATGACTTTCTCAAGGAGAACACCCCAGATGAACGACATCCTCACCAGCGTGATCGCCGGCATCGTCCACATCGTCGGCTGGCTGGTCTGACGGACTTCGCAAGCAGGAGCGCCGCCCCTCCCTGTCCCGGGAGGGGCGGCGCTCCGCGTTGTCCGCCGTGCTTCAGGTCTCCAGCTTCTGCCGGGAGGTCTCGGGCAGCGTCAGGTACACCACGAAGGACACCAGGCACAGCGCCGCCACGTACCAGGGGAAGAGGTCGGCGTGGCCGGCCTGCTTGAACCACGTGCCGACGTAAGGGGCGGTACCGCCGAAGAGGGCCACGGTCAGGGAGTACGGGAAGCCGATACCGGCGGCCCGCACCCGCGCGGGGAACACCTCGGCGTTCACGGCCGCGGCGATCGAGGTGTATCCGGTCAGCAGCACCATGCCCGCGCACTGCACCAGCAGCAGCGACAGGAACGCATCGGTGACCAGGTGCAGCAGCGGCACCGCCAGGACCGCGAAGCCCAGGGAGAAGCCGAGCAGCAGCGGTTTGCGGCCGATGCGGTCCGACAGCAGCCCGCCGAGCGGCTGGAGCAGCGCGAAGAAGGCGAGCGAGACGGTGCCCACGATGAGCGAATCGCCCTTGTCGAAGCCGGCGTTGACCTGCGCGTAGGTGGGGAGGTAGGTGGTCCAGGTGTAGTAGGCGATGGTGCCGCCCGCGGTGATGCCGCAGATCAGCAGGGACTGGCGGGGGTGGCGGCGCAGCGCCTCGAAGAGGCCGGGCCGTTCGGCGGCCCGCTGCTCGGCGCTGCGGGTCTCCTGGGCACCGCGCCGGATCCACAGTCCCAGCAGGCTCAGCAGCGCACCGATCAGGAACGCCACCCGCCAGCCCCACTGGCCCATCTCCCGCTCGGTGAGCACCGCCGCCAGCAGCGCCGCGGTCCCGGAGGCCAGCAGCTGGCCGAGGGTCGTGGAGACGTACTGGAAGCTGGAGAACAGTCCGCGCCGCCCCGGCCCCGCCGATTCGACGAGGAAGGTCGTGGACGCCGCGAACTCACCGCCCACCGACAGCCCCTGCACCAGGCGCGCGACGACCAGCACCAGGGGTGCCAGGACCCCGGTGGCCGCGTAGGTGGGTGTGAGGGCGACCAGCAGGCTGCCGGCGCCCATCAGCAGGATGGTGACGGTCAGCGCGGTCCGCCGGCCGCGCCGGTCGGCGACCGCGCCCATCAGCAGCCCGCCGACCGGCCGCATGAAGAAGCCGACCGCGAAGACGGCGAAGGTCGAGAGCAGCGGCACCAGGGAGTTTCCGGTGTCCGCGGGGAAGACCTGCTCGGCGAAGTAGACCGCCAGGAAGGAGTAGGCGTACCAGTCGTACCACTCGACGGCGTTGCCTACGGAGGCCGCGGCCAGCTGCCGCAGCCGCGACGGCGGGCGGGCGCCGTCATCGGGTGTCCGTCCCTCGGTCAACTGCTCGGCGCTCGGCATGGTCCTCCGCTCCCGGTTCTTCTCCTGGGCCTGCTGCTGGGGCAGGATGAGCCGTCAGGTGATCATGTACCGATGAGGCGGGTGTCCGCCAGAGTCCATGGCGGCCGAAAGGAGACCGAAAGGAGATGGCAACGTGCGGGTAGCACTGTTCGTCACCTGCGTCAACGACCTGCTCCATCCCCGGACCGGCCAGGCGGTGGTGACCCTGCTGGAACGGCTGGGGGTGGACGTCGACTTCCCCGCCGAGCAGAGCTGCTGCGGCCAGCCGCAGTTCAACACCGGGTACCGCCACGCGACCGAGCCGCTGGTGCGCCGCTTCGACCGGGCGTTCCGGGAGTACGACTATGTCGTCACCCCGTCCGGTTCGTGCGCGGCGATGGTGCGGGACAACTACCCGCGGATCGGGGCGAAGGCCGCCGCCGAGGGACGCGGCCGGGAGCTGGCCGAGGCGGCGGCGCTGGCCGTGCCCAAGACGTACGAGCTGACCGAGTTCCTGGTGGATGTGCTCAAGGTGGAGGACGTCGGCGCCTATTACCCGCATACGGTCACCTACCACCCCACCTGCCACGGTCTGCGGATGCTGGGGCTGGGCGACCGGCCGCGGCGGCTGCTCGCGCGGGTCGGCGGGCTCCGGTTGCGGGAGCTGCCGGGCGCCGAGGAGTGCTGCGGCTTCGGCGGCACCTTCGCGGTGAAGAATCCGGCGGTGTCGGCGGCGATGGGCGCGGACAAGGTCCGCCATGTCCTCGGCACCGGCGCCGAGGCGGTCTGCACCGTCGACAACTCCTGTCTGCTGCACATCGGCGGGACCCTCGCCCGGCAGGGCTCGACGGTCCGCCCGGTCCATATCGCCGAGATCCTGGCCAGTACGGAAGGGAGCGTGTGGTGAGCGGCACGTACCTGGGCATGCCGGCGTTCCCCCGTGCCGCGGAGGACTCCACCCGCGACACCCGGCTGCGCGCCAACCTCACCCATGCCACCCACACCATCCGCGACAAGCGGGCCAAGGCGGTGGCCGAGCTGGACGACTGGCCTCAGTTGCGGGCCGCGGGCGCCGCGGTGAAGGACCGTACGCTGCGCCGGCTCGACCACTATCTGGAGCAGCTGGAGACCGCGGTCACCGCCGCGGGCGGCCGGGTGCACTGGGCGGCGGACGCCGAGGAGGCCAACCGGATCGTCACCGAGCTGGTGCGGGAGACCGGCGAGCACGAGGTGGTCAAGGTCAAGTCGATGGCCACGCAGGAGATCGGGCTGAACGAGGCGCTGGCGAAGGCCGGCATCCGGGCGTACGAGACGGATCTGGCCGAGCTGATCGTGCAGCTGGGCGACGATCTGCCGTCGCACATCCTGGTCCCGGCGATCCACCGCAACCGCGCCGAGATCCGCGACATCTTCCGCCGGGAGATGGGGAGTTGGGGGCGTCCGGCGCCCGAGGGGCTGTCCGACTCCCCCGCCGAGCTGGCGGAGGCGGCGCGGCTGCATCTGCGGGAGAAGTTCCTGTCCGCCAAGGTCGGGATCTCCGGCGCCAACTTCATGGTCGCCGAGACCGGCACGCTGGTGGTCGTGGAGTCCGAGGGCAACGGGCGGATGTGCCTGACCCTGCCCGAGACCCTGATCTCCGTGGTCGGCATCGAGAAGGTGGTACCGACCTGGCAGGACCTGGAGATCTTCCTCCAGCTGCTGCCGCGCTCGTCCACCGCGGAGCGGATGAACCCCTACACCTCCACGTGGACCGGCACCACGGACGGCGACGGGCCGCGGACCTTCCACCTCGTCCTGCTCGACAACGGGCGCAGCGACACCCTGGCCGACGCCGTCGGACGGCAGGCGCTGCGGTGTATCCGCTGCTCGGCCTGCCTGAACGTCTGCCCGGTGTACGAGCGGGCCGGCGGGCATGCGTACGGTTCGCCCTACCCGGGCCCGATCGGCGCCATCCTCATCCCCCAACTACGCGGCATCCAGGGCCCGTTGGAGGCTTCGCTACCGTACGCCTCCTCGCTGTGCGGGGCCTGCTACGAGGTGTGCCCGGTCGCCATCGACATCCCCGAGGTGCTGGTGCATCTGCGCGAGCGGGTGGTCGAGGGCGGGCCGGTCACCCGGGGCGGCTCACGGGCCGTGCTCAAACCGGCAAAGGGGCATGCCGCGGAGCGGGCCGCGATGCGCGCGGCGGCCTGGGCGCTGGACCATCCGGGCGCGCTGCGGGGCGGGATGCGGCTGGCGGCCCGCACCCGGCGGCTCCATCCACGGCGGCTGCCGGGACCGGGGCGCGCCTGGACCCGGACCCGCGAGCTGCCGACGGTGCCGGCCGAGTCCTTCCGCGACTGGTGGCAGCGCACCCGGGAGGCGTCGCCGAACGGGTCCGCCGAGCGAGGTGAGTCCAAGTGAGCAGCCGGGACGTGGTGTTGGGGCGGGTGCGCCGGGCACTGGCGCAGGCGCCGCGCGGGCAGCGGCCGGGCGGGCCCGGCGATCCGCCGGTCGTCCGCGACTACCACCGGGTGCACGGGTCCCGTACGACCGCGCAGACCGTCGATCTGCTCGCGGAGAACCTCGCCGACTACCGCGCGATCGTGCACCGCAGCGGCCCCGGCGGGCTGCCGGCGCTGCTCCACCGGCTGCTGGCCGAGCGGGGGGCGCGGACGGTGCTGGCGCCGCCGGGGCTGGAGGCGGCATGGCTGGCGGCGGCGGCCGACTCCGGCGTCACCCTCGTCGAGGACCGGGTGGCACACACCCCGCGCGAACTCGACGCCGTGGACAGCGTGGTGACCGGGTGTGCGGTGGCCATCGCGGAGACCGGCACCCTCGTCCTGGACGCCGGTCCGGACCAGGGAAGACGGCGGATCACGCTGGTGCCCGACCATCACCTCTGTGTCGTCCGCGTCCCGGACCAGGTCGTCGGCTCGGTTCCGGAGGCGCTGGGGCGGCTGGCACCGGAGCGTCCGCAGACCTGGATCTCCGGCCCGTCGGCCACCAGCGACATCGAACTGGACCGGGTGGAGGGGGTGCACGGGCCGCGGACGCTGGAGGTGATCCTGCTGACGGGGCCGGGGGCGGTCGACTGAGCCCCTCTGCCCCCTCCGTCGGGCGGACCAGGACCTGCGGACCAGGACCAACGGCCGATCGCGCCCCCGCCGACCTGCCTGTACCTTCCCTTTCGCGACCATCCGACGGGCCCTCCAGGGACCCGGCGTCCCCACAGGAGAACCCATGCGCGTCATCGCCTTCGACCACCTCGTTCTGAACGTCACCGACGTCGAACGATCGCTGGCCTTCTACTGCGGTCAGCTCGGTCTGGAGCCGGTCCGCGTGGACGACTGGCGGGCGGGCGAGGCGCCCTTCCCCTCCGTGCGCGTGAGCCCGACGACCATCTTCGACCTCGTCGAGGGGCCCCGCGAGGGCTCCAATGTCGACCACCTCTGCCTGGTCGTCGAGCCCCTCGACTGGCAGGAGGTCGTCGACTCGGGCGAGTTCACGGTGGTCGACGGCCCCGGGCCGCGCTTCGGCGCCCGTGGCGAGGGCGAATCCCTGTACGTCAGCGACCCGGACGGCAACATCGTCGAGCTCCGCTGGTACCCGCAGGGCGCCTGAGTCCGCCGCGGTCCGTCAACGGCCGGCATTGCGGGGAGCGGTCTCCCGCGCCGCGATCCGGCCGCGGCGGCGCGGGCGACCCGCCGGACAGGCCCTTGGCGTCACACCTCGCCCATGAGGCGGCCGACCAGCCCGCCGGGGGACTCGTCGCCCGCGTCGCGGCCCTCGCGCGCGACCACGTCCTTGCCCATGGGGGCGTCGGAGACGTCCGCCCCGGAGGTCGAACGGGGGTGGGAGGAGTCCGGGGCGTGGTCGGCGGCGGCGGTGCCCGCGCCGCCGAGCAGAGCGGCGGCGGCCAGGGTTACTGCGAAGAGCGTGGTGCGGATACGCATGAATCCTCCTCAGAGCCAAGACAGTGATCAGCCTCTGTACTTCCCGTCACCGTCTGCGCGATGTGGTGAGCGCTCAAAGATCACCCCGTTGGACCCTTGCGCGGACAACGCTCTTCGTCGACTGCCTGTGCTCTTTGCCGACTGCCCGTCATGAGCCGTCCGGGGCCGGCCCCGCGCACCCGAGCCTGCGGACCAGCGCCTGCCCGATGGGTCATGGCCAGCCCGAACGGGACAGGTGTGCGACCCCGTTGTCAGTGGGGATTCCTACACTGATCGGGATGTCTCTCGCGCACGCGGTGCGCGGGCGCGCCCCGGGGGGAGGGAGCAGGCGATGCTGCGGCAGGAGTTACCACCTCGGCGTTCCGGAGCGGCCGGCGGCCCGCCCGCGACAGGTCCCGGGACGTCGGCCCCCGCCGTACCGGCCCCCGCGCCGGCCCGGCTGCTGACCTGGCTGGGGCGGCTGGGTGCGCCGGCCGCGGCGTTCGGCGCGTTCCAGTCGCTGATGGGGCTCCTGCCGGAGAGCCTGGCGGGCGAGGCGGCGCGGTACGGCCTGGCGGCGACGGCCGGTGCCGGGGTGGGCGCCGTGGTGTGGCTGGCGGCGGCCCTGCTTCAGGCCCGCGCCACGGCCGCCGTGCCGGCGCCGCCGCCCGGTCCCGCGGTGCCGGCGGCCGGTTCGCTGCCCGAGCTGATGGACGGCACGTATGAGGCGCTGCGGCGCGGTCTGTCGGTGATCGAGGTGCCCGGCCACGGTCCGCTCACGGGCTGGCCGCACTCCCTCGCCGAGAGCCGTCCGCCCGTGCATCCGACGGCGTTCGGCACGGCGTACGGGCTGCATCTGCTGCTCGACATCGCACCGTTCGACGGGCGCATACGGGCCGGTGAGGTGGCCGAGACGCTCTGGCGGCTGCGGCTTCCCGGCGGCGGGTGGGCGGCCCGCTCGCAGGGCAGCGGGGCGCGCCCCGAGGTGACCGCGATCGTGCTGGGCGCGCTGGCCCGGGCGGGCGCCGATCCGCGGCTGCTGGAGGCCGAAATAGACTCCTGCGAGGCGCTGTTGGACCCGGATCGCGATGCCTGGGGGCTGGGCAACACCTATGTGGTGACGAATGTGCTGCGCGGTCTGCTGCGGGCGGCGCCCGGCTCCCCCTCACTGCACGGACTGCGCGAGGTCCTGGTCAACGGCGCCACGGCCGACCCGGCGCGCGGCCACCACCGCTGCTGGGGTGCGGCGCTGGCCGGCGGACTCGGCAATCCGGCGCCGTCCGCGGCGCACACCGCGCGGGCGGTGGTGACGCTGGACCGGGCCGCCCGGGTCCTGGGCGAGGACTCCCGGCAGCGGGCGGTGCGCGAGGAGGGCCTGCGCTGGCTGCTGGCGGGCGCGTCGGCGCCGGACGGCGCAGCCGATCTGGACAACTGCCAGGAGGAGGTGCGGCGCCCGGGCCGGGAAGACCCGCTGCATCAGGAGCTGCTGTCGGTACGGCACTTCTCGGCCGCCTGGGTGGCCCGGGCCCTGATGACGGACGGGGCACGGAAGGTCGCCGCGGAGGGGGCGGGGCCGGAGGTGTGGGAGGAGCGGCTGGCCGCGGCCGTGGCGCGGGTCCGGGGGATGCAGCAGGGCGGGGTGTGGCGGTGGGACGACGGCGCGATGGGCCATCCGGTGTGGATGGCGTATCAGGGCCTGTCGGTGCTGCGGCGGCATGCGCTGCTGGTCTACCGGCCGTGAGGTCGGCCGGGTTCGGGGCGGCGGGGGCCGCCGGTGGTCGGCGGCCCCGGTGAACGGGAGGCGGACATGCAGGTCGAGGAAGCGCGGCGGCTGCTGGCGGAGCGGCTCGGCGGCGGGCCGCGGCCCCCGTCGCCCGAGTGGGCGCGGGCGGCGGTCGCCCTGCTGGCGCGGCCCGACACGCTCGGTCCGCTGGTGCGCCGATTATCCGTCGGCGACCGGGACTTCGCGGAGTGCGCCCGGCTGTCGTACCGCCATGTGCTGGGCTTCGACAAGCTGTTGCTGCTGCACGGCGCGCCCCTGTTCATGCTGCGGGTCCATTTCTGGCACGGCCGCACGGGCGCGGTCCCCGAGGACATCCACAACCACCGGTGCGCCATCGCCTCGGCCGTGGTCCGCGGCCGCGTCCGGATGGAGTGCTATGAACCGGCCCCGGACGGTGTGCCCGCGGTCGCCTATCGGGAGACGATCGACGGCCCCGGCGGGGCGTGGCGACTGCGGCGGGTCGGGGACGCGCGGCTGCGGCTGCTGCGCTCGGAGCGGTTCGGCGCCGGGCGGAGCTACGGTCTGGACGCCCGTACGCTGCACCGGGTCGTGAGCGAGCAGCCGACGGTGACGCTGTTCCTGGAGACCGCCGCGCAGCGGGCGGCGACCGACGTCTACGTCCGCAGCGGCGGCGCGGTCAGGGACGGCGGCGTCGAGCGCCCGGCCGCGCCGCCCAAGACTCCGCTGTCGCCGGCTGTCTATCTTGCCGAACTCGACGCGCTGGCAGGCTCTTTGGGCTACTGAACGGCAGCGGCCCGAGCCCCGCGTAGCCGTAGCGGGCCGTCATCGCGCGCAACCCCGCCGCGTCCAGCCGGCCGCCGAGCGCCTGGCGGATCACGCCGAGGTTGTAGGCGTCCACGCCGGCCTCGACCAGCTCGGCCGGCCGGGCCCAGCGGTAGTCCTGGTCGGCGCTGGGCAGCACGACGTCCAGCGTCAGCGGACGGACGATGAAGTTGTCCTGATGGTTGCGGACGCGGCGGCCCTGATAGTCGCTCAGGAAGCTGGAGGCGCCGGTGCGCGCGACGATGACCCCGAGGAGTCCGGTCTCCTCCTTGAGCTCCCGCAGGGCGCCGCTCTCGGCGGACTCCCCGCGGTCGAGCTTGCCGCACGGCACGCCCCAGGTGCCGGGCAGAAAGCGCTCGCGGTAGCTGCGGCGCACGATCAGCACGCGACCGTTGTGCACCACCACCGCCGCGGCCAGATGGGTGTGGGCTGCGGATTGATTCATCGGACATCTCGCAATCCGAGGGGACGGGCGGCAGGCCCGTGGCGGAGGACCACCGTACCGGCGATGACTTCACGGCGGACCGGTGACGACGCCCGGCGGACGGTGAACTGGCGTGCGGAGGGCTCGCATTGGGCGCACACCGCGTTCGCGCGTGCTGAGGGGGTGCCGGCCTGCGCTCGGGGCCGCCGAACGCCCCGGCCGCCGAGGGTGACCCTGGCGTTGGTAGGCATCCGATGCGTACGCAGCCCAGAGGTCTGGGTAGCCCGCACGCCCCTCGGCAGACTCCGTGTCATCGCCGCCGAACGACGGCGGCGGAACGACAGGAAGGCAGCGCCACATCATGAGCGGCGAGAGCAACTCCCTTGTATGGAATGCCGGTTGGGCGGCGGCCGTACAGCGCCCCAGCGAGGGGTTCCACAAGAACTGGGCGCTGGAGGGGTTCGCGGACCAGACGGTGCGGCAGGTCGTACGGGTCACCGGCGCCGGCACCTCGGCCCGGGTCAGGCTCTCCAACCGGTACGGGACCGCCCCGCTGGAGATCACCGGTGCCACCCTGGCCCGCACGGACAAGGGGCCGTCCGTGCAGGACGGCACGGAGCGCCGGCTCACCTTCGGCGGCGCACCGTCCGTCCTGATCCCGCCGGGGGGCGAGCTCTACAGCGACGCCGCCGAGGTGACGGCGGCGCCGTTCGACTCGCTGACCGTCTCGCTGTACTTCGCGCGTCCGACCGGGCCGACGACCTTCCACGCCCAGGCCTACGCCACGGCCTACCGCGCCGAGGGCGACCGGCTCGCGGCGTCCGATCCGGCGGTGTTCAGCGAGACGTCGGTGTCCTGGTACCACTTGGCCGCCGTGGAGCTGGCGGACGGCGGCCCGGCGCGGCGCGACACGGTGGTGGTCTTCGGCGACTCGATCACCGACGGCTTCGCCTCGACCGTCGACGGCAACCACCGCTACTCGGACGCGCTCGCCGAGCGGCTGGCCGAGCGGGGCACCCCGCGCCCGGTGCTCAACCAAGGCATCGGCGGGAACCTGCTGCTGAACGACTCGGCGTGGTTCGGCGAGCGGGCGGTCGACCGCTTCCGGCGCGATGTGCTCGACCAGCCCGGAGTGCGCTCCGTGGTCGTCCTGGTGGGGCTCAACGACATCGGCTTCAGCGAGGTCGATCTGCCCACGTACCAGCCGAACCCGGACAACTCCGCGGCGGAACTGATCGCCGGATACCGGACGCTGATCGCCATGGCGCATGCCGCGGGGGTGCGGATCACCGGGGCGACGATCCTGCCCTTCAAGGGGTCGGAGTACCACACGCCGAAGGCCGAGGCGAAGCGCCGGGAGGTCAACGACTGGATGCGCACCTCGGGCGAGTTCGACGCGGTCGCCGACTTCGCCGCGGCGCTGGCGGACCCGGACGACCCGGACGCGCTCGCGCCGGCCTACGACAGCGGCGACCGCAAGCACCCGGGCGACGAGGGCTACCGCGCGATGGCCGCCGTGATCGATCTCGCCGCCCTGTAGCGGGCCCCGGGGCCGATCGCCATGGAGCCCGGTATGCCGGAGAGAGAGTGCGGCGGCCACCCCGACCAATGGAACTGGCCGCCGCGCCCTCGACCTTACCCGCGGGTCACTTACCGGTCACCACTTGATCGCCGGCCGGGGTGAGGTGTGCGTCACGCCGTACCAGCGCCGCATAGCGGCCGTCGGCGGCGAGCAGTTCGTCGTGGGTGCCGCGCTCGGCGATCCGGCCGGCGTCCAGGACGACGATCTGGTCCGCGTCGCGGACCGTGGACAGCCGGTGCGCGATGGTCACGGTGGTGCGCCCCTCGGACAGCGCGTCGATGGCCTGCTGCACGGCGTGCTCGGTGCGGGTGTCCAGGGCGCTGGTCGCCTCGTCCAGGACGAGTACGGGCGGATCGCGCAGGATGGTGCGGGCGATCGCCAGGCGCTGCTTCTCGCCGCCGGAGAAGCGGTAGCCGCGCTCGCCGACGAGGGTGTCGTAGCCGTCGGGGAGGGCGGCGATGTGGTCGTGTATCTGGGCGGCCTTGGCGGCGCGTTCGATCTCGTCGCCGGTGGCGTCCGGCTTGGCGAAGCGGAGGTTGTCGGCGACGGAGGCGTGGAAGAGGTAGGTCTCCTGGGAGACCACGCCGACCGCCCGTGCCAGGGTGTCGAAGTCGAGGTCGCGGACGTCCGTGCCGTCGAGGGTGACCCGGCCCTCGGTCACGTCGTAGAGCCGCGGCACGAGGTAGCTCAGGGTGCTCTTGCCGCTGCCGGTCGGGCCGACGACGGCGAGGCTGCCGCCGGCGGGGACGGTCAGGTCGATGCCGTCGAGGGTGGGTGCCGCGTCGGGGTCGTAGCAGAACCGCACGTTCTCGAAGCGGACCTCGCCGCGCGGGGCGGCGAGGCGGACCGGGTCGGCGGGCTCGGTGATGGCGACCGGCAGATCGAGGTATTCGAAGATCCGCTGGAAGAGCGCGAGCGAGGTCTGCATCTGCACGCCGGTGGACAGCAGCGAGACGGTCGGCCGCAGCAGGCCCTGCTGGAGCGAGACGAAGGCGACCAGGGTGCCGATCGAGAAGACCGGACCGCCGAACTGGAGGACCAGTCCCGCCGCCCAGTAGATCAGCGCGGGCATGGCCGCCATGACGATGCCGATGGTGGCCATCCGCCAGCGGCCGGCCATGTTGGCACGGACCTCCAGACCGACCAGGCGCTCGGACTCGTCGGCGAAGGACCGGGTGAGGGAGCCGGCCCGGCCCATCGTGCGGCCGAGCAGGATGCCGCTGACCGAGAGGGATTCGGTGACCATCGCGGACATCGCGGCCATCTGCTTCTGCCGCTGGGTGGTGATCTTCTTGCGTTCGTTGCCGACCCGCCGGCTGATCCAGACGAAGAGCGGAAGCAGCAGCAGCGAGACGGCGGTCAGCCGCCAGTCGAGCGCGAGCATGGCGCAGACGGTGGCGACGACCGAGGTCAGGTTGGAGACCAGGGAGGTGGCGGTCGAGGTGACCGTGGCCTGCATACCGCCGATGTCGTTGGCGATCCGCGACTGGACCTCGCCGGTGCGGGTGCGGGTGAAGAACGCCAGCGGCATCTGCTGGAGCTTGGCGTAGACGGCGGTGCGCAGGTCGTGCATGACGCGCTGGCCGACGGTGGTGGACACCAGGGTCTGCAGGACGCCGAAGACGCTGGTGGTGACGGCGGTGGCGATCATGCCGAGGGCGAGCAGGGTGAGCAGTCCGGTGCGCCGTTCGGGGATCGCCACGTCCAGGATCGCGCGGAGCAGGAAGGGCGCGGCCACCGAGACCAGCGAGGAGGCGCCGACGAGCAGGCCGACGAGGGCGAGGCGGGCGCGGTAGGGGCGGAAGAGGGCGAGGATCCGCCGCAACTGGACCGGCGCTTCGGGGTCCTTGGGCGGTGGGGTCCACTGGGGTTCGTCGCTGCGCATGAGCTCCTTCGAGGTGTGCGGGATGCGGGCGGGGACAGGCGGGGGGCGAGCATCATGGAGCTTAGCTCATTGTTACCTATACTCACAATGAACCAGGTCCTGATATCGGCTATCCTCGCGGTATGCCCTCCCCCGAGCCGACGGTCAGCACCGCCAACGTCGCCGAGCAGCTGGTACGGCTGACACGGCGGATGTACCGCGCCCAGAAGCACCATCTGGAGCACCTGGACATCGCCTTCACCCCCGCGCAGTCCCGGCTGCTGCGGATCGTCGACCACTACCGCGACGCCCCGCCCCGGATGGCCGACCTGGCCGAGCGGCTGGAGGTCGTACCGCGCGCGGTGACGACGCTGGTGGACGGGCTGGAGGCGCACGGCGCGGTGCGCCGGGTGCCCGATCCGGCCAATCGCCGGGTGGTGCGGATCGAGCTCACCGACACCGGCCGCTCCACACTCCGCGCGTTGCGCAGCGCCCGACGGGCCGCGGCGGAGGAGATCCTGGCTCCACTGACCGCCGAGCAGCGCCAGGTGCTGGGCGGTCTGCTGTCCACCCTGGTCGACGGACCGGGCACACCGCACTGAGCCGGACCGGGTAGACCGTACGCAGCAAGGGCGTGCCTCTTCGATCTTCGTGGCCCACGGAGACCGAAGAGGCGCGCCCTGCAAAGCCGAACGGCCCGGGCCCGTCCGACCCCGATCCATCGGGCGGGCCCGGACGCGGAGTCGACCGGAGGAGTGCCCGCCATGCCCCTGCTGGAGCCGAAGCCCGAGTCCCTGCGGCCCACCGCCCACCACGGCCCCGCGCACGACCGGGTGGCCGACCGGCGGGCATCGGGCACCCCCGAGCCGCTGCGCGGCGATCTGATCGCGCTGCTCGGCGCGGACAAGGTGCTGCACACCCTCTCCGACCTGGTCCGCTACTCCTGCGACGCCAGCCCGTACCGCTTCGTCCCCCAGGTCGTGGTGCTGGCCGAGGACCTCGACGATGTCTCGGCGGTCTTCTCCTACGCCCACGGCAAGGGCCGCAACATCGTCTTCCGGGCCGCCGGGACCTCGCTCAACGGCCAGGCGCAGGGCGAGGACATCCTCGTCGACGTCCGCCGGCACTGGACCGGGATCCAGGTGCTCGACGGCGGCGCCCGGGCCCGGATCCGGCCGGGGACCACCGTGCTGCGCGCCAACGCCGCCCTCGCCCGCCACGGCCGGGTGCTGGGCCCCGACCCGGCCAGCGCCGTCGCCTGCACGCTGGGCGGGGTGGTCGCCAACAACGCCTCCGGGATGACGGCCGGCACCACCCGCAACTCCTACCGGACGCTGGCCTCCGCCACCGTCGTCCTGCCGTCCGGCACCGTCGTCGACACCGCCGACCCGGCCGCCGACGAGGAGCTGGCGCACGCCGAACCGGCGCTGTGCGCGGGCCTGCTGGCGCTGAAGGCCGAGATCGAGGCGGACCCGGAACTGGTGGCCAGGATCCGCGCCAAGTACGCCCTGAAGAACACCAACGGCTACCGGCTCGACGCCTTCCTGGACGGTGCGACACCGGTGGAGATCCTGCGCGGGCTGATGGTCGGCTCCCAGGGCACCCTGGGCTTCCTCGCCGAGACCGTCTTCGACACCCTGCCGCTGGACCGCCGCGCCTCCGGTGCGCTGCTGTTCTTCCCGGATCTGAGCGCCGCGGCGGCCGCGGTGGCGCGGTTCACCGAAGCGGGCGCGCGGGCCGTGGAGTTGATGGACGGCAACACGCTGCGCGCCTCGGTGAGCGTGCCCGGGGTGCCCGCGGACTGGGCGGCGCTGCCCAAGGAGACCGCCGCACTGCTGGTGGAGTTCCGGGCGCCCGACGAGGCCGCCCAGGAGGCGTACGAGCGGGCCGCGGCGCGGGTACTGGACGAACTGGAGCTCATCGCCCCGGTCGCCTCCGTCAGCAACGCCTTCACCCGGGACGCGGCCGTGCTCGGCGGCTACTGGAAGGCCCGAAAGGCGTTCGTCACGGCGGTCGGCGGCTCCCGGCCGTCCGGGACCACGCTGATCACCGAGGACTTCGCGGTGCCGCCGGAGCGGCTCGCCGAGGCCTGTACCGCCCTGCTGGAACTCCAGTCCCGGCACGGCTTCGACGCGGCGGTCGCCGGGCACGCCGGGCACGGCAATCTGCACTTCCTGCTGGCCTTCGACGCGGCGAAGGCGGACGATGTGGCGCGCTACGCCGCCTTCATGGACGCGTTCTGCCGGCTGACCGTGCACCGCTTCGACGGCTCGCTCAAGGCGGAGCACGCCACCGGGCGGAACATCGCCCCGTTCCTGGAGCTCGAATGGGGCCCGCGGGCGACGGAGTTGATGTGGCGGCTCAAGGAGCTGGTGGACCCGCACGGCATCCTGGCGCCCCGCGTCCTCCTCGACCGCGACCCCCGGGCCCACCTGCGCGGCCTGAAGACGCTGCCCGAGATCGAGGCGATCGCCGACCCCTGCATCGAGTGCGGCTTCTGCGAACCGACCTGCCCCAGCGAGGATCTGACCACCACGCCCCGCCAGCGGATCGCGCTGCGCCGCGAGATGCTCCGCCAGCCCCCCGGCTCCCCCGTGACCACCGAGCTGCTGGACGCGTACGGCTATGCCGCGGTGGACACCTGCGCCGGCGACTCGACCTGCAAACTGGCCTGCCCGGTGGGCATCGACACCGGTGCGCTGATGCGGGACTTCCGGCATCGGCGGCACTCGGCGCGCGAGGAGTGGCTGGCGGAGCGCTCCGCCCGGCGGTTCGGCGCCGTCGAGCGGTCAGCGCGGCTGGCGGTGGCCGCCGCGGACCGGATCGGCGACCGGCTGCCGACGTCGCTGACCGGCACCGCCCGCCGGGTCGTACGCCCCGACCTGGTGCCCCAGTGGCTGCCCCATATTCCCGGCGCGGCGCCCCGCCGGCTCCCCCTGACGCCACGGACGGGCGCGGCCGCGGTCTACTACCCGGCGTGCGTCAACCGGATCTTCGGCGAGCGCCCCGGGCACCGGGGGCCTTCGCTGCCCGAGGCCGTCGTTGCGGTGTCGCGGCGGGCGGGCCGGCCGGTGTGGATCCCCTCGGACGTGACCGGGACCTGCTGCGCCACGATCTGGCACTCCAAGGGCTATGAGCGGGGCACCGAGGTGATGGCCAACCGCATCGTCGAGGCGGCCTGGGGCTGGACGGCCGGCGGCCGACTGCCGCTGGTCGTGGACGCGTCCTCGTGCACCCTGGGCCTCGCCCGTGAGGTCGTGCCGTATCTGACCCCGTTCAACCGTGCGCTGCACGCCGAGCTGACCGTCCTCGACTCCGTCGTCTGGGCCGCCGACGAGCTGCTGCCGCGGCTGCGGATCGAGCGCCGCGTCGGCTCCGCGGTGCTCCACCCCACCTGCGCCATGGAGCACTTGGGGGACGAGCCGCAGCTGCGACGGGTCGCCGAGGCGTGCGCGAGGGAGGTGGTGGTGCCGCACGACGCGGGCTGCTGCGCCTTCGCCGGCGACCGCGGGATGCTGCATCCGGAGCTGACGGAGTCGGCGACCGCCAAGGAGGCGGCGGAGGTGACCGCGCGGCGCTTCGACGCGCATCTGTCGGCGAACCGGATGTGCGAGATCGGCATGGACCATGCGACGGAGGGCCGAGGCTATCGCTCGGCCCTCCTGGCGCTGGAGTGGGCCACCCGGTCCGGCCCGTCCGGCGGATGAGGAGGCGCGCGGGTCAGTTCGCGAGGTGCAGCGCCACCGCGCTCCTGGCGGGCACGGTCACCCGGGCCTTGCCGTCGTCGCCGACCGTGACGGTGTTGCCGGAGCAGTCGTCCGGTGCGGCCTTGACCACGTTGCAGTACGTCCCGCCGGGCAGCGACGTGGCGAAGGTCTGCGTCAGTTCGCCGTCGCCGTTGTTGAGGGCGACGAACCCCTTGCCCCGGCGTGCGAAGGCGATCGCGCTCCTGCCGTTGTCCCACCAGTCGGTCAGCTCGGCGGATCCCACCGCGTTGCGGAACCCCACCATCCCGGTGATCTCCCGCTTGGCGTGCTGCCCGGTCCAGCCGCCGCTCCCGCTGGGCGGTCCCGCGTCCTTGTCGGACCACTCGTAGCCGGAGTAGACGTTCGGCGAGCCGTAGGGCGAGGCGAGCATGAAGACGTTGGCGAGGGTGTAGGCCGCGCCGTCCTTGTACGTGAGCGTCGAGCCGTTGCGCTCGGTGTCCCAGTTGTCGACGAACGTACGGGCCTTGTCGCTGCCGAGTTTGCCGTCCGCGACGGACTTGAGCTGGGCGAGGTCGCCGCCCTGGAACGCGCTCTTGAGGTGGCTGCCGTAGCGGAACTCGTCGACGTCGCCGATGCCGGTGTACTCGTCGGGCTGGACCGCCTCGCCGGCGCCGTGGATGACCTCCTGCACCCAGTAACCGGGGTCGCTCATCTTGCCCTTGATGGCGGCGACGTCGGTGGCGGAGATGTGCTTGGCGGCGTCGATCCGGAAGCCGTCCACGCCCAGCGACCGCAGGCCGTCGAGGTACTTGGCGATGGTGGTGCGGACGTAGTCGCTGCCGGTGTCGAGGTCGGCGAGCCCGACCAGTTCGCAGTTCTGGACGTCGTCGCGGTTGGTGTAGTCGGAGATGCTCTTGCGGCAGCCGTGGAAGTCCTGGTCCTGGTAGTAGCCGGGGTAGTTGTACTTGGTGTACTGGGTGCCGCCGGTGCCGGTGCCGGACCCGGCCGCCATGTGGTTGACGACGGCGTCGGCGATGACCTTGACGCCGGCGCCGTGGCAGGCCCTGACCATCGAGGCGAACGCGTCCCGGTCGCCGAGCCGTCCGGCGATCTTGTAGCTGACGGGCTGGTAGGAGGTCCACCACTGGTCGCCCTGGATGTGCTCGGTCGCGGGCGAGACCTCGACATAGCCGTAGCCGGCCGGGCCCAGCTCGTCGGTGCAGGCCCTGGCGACGTCCGCGTACTTCCGCTCGAACAGCGTGGCGGTGACGGTCTTCTCGCCGGGCGGGGTGGCCTGGGAGGACCACGGCGCGAAGGTGGCGAGGCCGGCGGCGGCCAGTACTCCGGCCAGCGCCCCGCCCACCACACGGGAACGTTGCTGCATCTTGCGGCTCCTTCGTCATGGGGCACGGCACGCCGCACCGCGCCCACGAGAGCAGCCACGCGCCAGGCCGCCATGGGGGGTTTCCGCATCGGAGCCTGCCGTTTACCTCGTGAACACGTCAACCCTTTCCGCAAGGCTTTTCAGTGGCTTGCGAAAGATGCTGACGGAGCGCCGGGCGGTGTTGCAGCAAGAGGTCCCGCCTGGTGCCCCGACGCGACCGCGGCAGCGCCCGGACGCCTGCCCGGCATCGCGAAAAGAGTCCAAGTGTGTCGTATCAAGAGTCCAATTGGCCCTCTTGTGCCACCGCCTCCCGGCCGACATGGTCCTGACCGAGGTTCACCTGCCCCGGCGCACCACCGCTCCTTGGAGGAACGATGAACGAGGCACAAGCGCAGCACCACGACCACAACGAGGCGGGCCCCAGCCGCCGTTCGGTCCTGTGGACCGCCGGTGCCGCGGGCGCCGGGCTGGGCCTCGGCGGACTGACGGCCGGCTCCGCCGCGGCGGCCACGCCCACGGCGGCCGATCCCGCATCGGCGGCCGGCACGGCCCCCGCGGCCAAGGGCAAGACCATGATCGGGGTCCCGTTCGAACGACGGTCCACCGTACGCGTCGGCATCATCGGCCTCGGCAACCGCGGCGACGGCATGATCGGCCTCTTCCTCGCGGTGCCGGGCGTACGGGTCGTCGCCCTGTGCGACCCGGTGAAGGAGAAGACCGCCAAGGCCGCCAAGAAGGTCACCGCCGCGGGGCAGCCCGCGCCCGCCGTCTACACCAACGGCGACCACGACTTCGAAAACCTCTGCAAGCGCGGCGACATCGACTTCGTCTACGTGGCCACGCCCTGGGACTGGCACTTCGAGATGGCCAAGACGGCGATGCTCAACGGCAAGCACGTCGGCGTCGAGTGCCCCCTCTCCCTGCGCCTGGACCAGCTCTGGGCCCTGGTCGACCTCTCCGAGCGGACCCGCAGACACTGCATGCAGCTGGAGAACTGCTGCTACGGCAGAAACGAGATGCGGGTGCTGCGGATGGCCCACGCGGGCCTCTTCGGCGAGCTGCTGCACGGGGCGGGCGCCTACATCCACGATCTGCGCGGCCTGATGTTCGACCCGAAGTACTACGAGGGACCGTGGCGTCGGCTGTGGCACACCCGGCTGCGCGGCGACCTCTACCCCAACCACGGGTTCGGCCCGGTCGCCAACTACATGGACATCAACCGCGGCGACCGCGCCGTGCGCATCTCCAGCTTCGGCACCCCCGCCCTCGGCCTCGCCGCGTACCGCAAGGAGCACATGCCGGCGAACGACCCGAGCTGGAAGGAGTCCTACATCGAGAGCGACCGGACGATCAGCCTCGTCCAGACCGCCAAGGGGCGGGTGATCCGCCTGGAGCACGATGTCTCCACCCCGCACCCCTACAGCCGCATCAACAGCCTCGGCGGCACCAAGGGCGTCTTCGAGGACTACCCCGAGCGGATCTACCTGGAGCCGGACCAGAGCAACGACGAGTGGGGCGACTTCGCGCGGTACGCGGAGTGGGACCACTGGCTCTGGAAGGAGCACGCGAACCCGCCCGGGGGGCACGGCGGCATGGACTACATGCTGGTCTTCCGGCTGATGCAGTGCATGCGGCTGGGTCTCGTACCGGACTTCGACGTCTATGACGGGGCGACGTGGACGGCGCCGGTGCCGCTGAGCGACGCGTCCATCAAGGCCAACGGCGCCCCGCAGGAGATCCCCGACTTCACCCGCGGGCTGTGGAAGAAGTCCCGGCCGGGGATGGACTCGCAGAAGCCGGAGGAGTAGAGGCGGTGCGAAGGGCCGCCGGCCGCGGACCCGCCTCCTGCGGCCGGCGGCCCTCGGCGTCAGCCGTCGCAGGCCGTGACGGGCGCCGCGCCCGGCTCCTCGGCCGGCTGCGGGGGCCGCTGCTCCGAGGACTCCGCTGCCGCCGGCCCCGACTCCCCGCCGAGGACCCGCCTCGCCGTCACCCGGTCCAGCGCGCCCTCCCAGCGGGACACCGCGAACACCGCGACGCAGTTGCCGAGCAGGTTGGTGGCCACCCGCATCGAGTCCATGATCCGGTCGACGCCGAGCAGCAGGGCGACCGCGGCGGCCGGGATGACGCCCAGCGCCGAGGCGGTCGCCGACAGCGCCAGGAAGGCCGAACCCGGCACCCCCGCCATGCCCTTGCTGGTCAGCATCAGCACCAGGACGACCGTGATCTGCTGGCCGAGCGAGAGATCGACGCCGACGGCCTGCGCGATGAAGAGCGTGCCGACGGAGAGGTAGATCGAGGCGCCGTCCAGGTTGAACGAGTACCCGGTCGGCAGCACCAGCCCCACCGCGTCGTCCCGGCAGCCGGCGGCCCGAAGCTTCTGCATCATCCGCGGCATCACGGTCTCGCTGGAGCCGGTGCCGAGCGCCAGCAGCAGTTCCTCACGGGTGTAGCGGACGAACCTCCACAGGCTCAGCCCGGTGACGGCCTTGAGCGCCAGGCCGAGCAGCACCAGGAAGGCCAGCGCCACGCCGTAGCAGACCGCGATCAGCTTGCCGTACGTCGACATCGCCCCCAGGCCGTACTCCCCGACGAGGTGGGCGGTGGCGCCGAAGACCGCGAGCGGGGCGAGCCTCATGACGTAGCCGACGATGGTGAACACGACATCCTGGGCCTGCTCGATCAGCGGCAGGAGCTGCGGCACCTTCTGCTGCCCGAGGTGCAGCAGCGCCGCACCGACCAGGCAGGCCAGCACCAGGACCTGCAGCAGCGAGTTCTCCGCGAACGCGCCGACCGCGCTGTTCGGCAGCGACTCCAGCACGAACTGGCTGGTGGAGGGCAGCTGTCCACCGCCCGTCTTGGCATCCACCGCGCCCTTGTCCAGGGACGCCGGATCGATGTGCATCCCGGCGCCGGGCGCGAAGACATTGGCGGCGACCAACCCGACGCCGAGCGCGAGGGTGGTCGCCACCTCGAACCAGATCAGGGCCTTGACCCCGATGCGCCCGAAGGCCCTGAGGTCACCCGCCTTGGTGATACCGGTGACGACGACGCAGAAGACGAGCGGGGCGATCATCGCCTTGATCAGACGGACGAAGCCGTCGCCGAGCGGCTGGAGCGAGGGGCCCGCCTGCGGCCACAGGCGTCCGACGAGGACACCAAGGGCCAGGGCGATGAGCACCTGGGCGAACAGGCTGGTGCGCAGGAGGCGGCCTGCGCGGCGGGCGACGGTTGCGGTGGCGTGCGGCACGGGCACTCCTCCAAGGACGAATTCTGTTATGCGGAAGTTGACTTCCGCGATCCGCCACTATGGCCGCCGGTCGTTCACCACGAAAGGTCCGAGGCAACTTCCGGAAGAATCTTGGAGCTTGACCCAAGGCGATTCGCGCGGCCCGTGGGCTTTTGCCCGGCACCGGCCCTGACGCACGCAATCCGCCCGCCGCGCCGGGCCTCCACCGCGCCCCCTCAGCCGGCGAGCCGCACCTTGTCGCCCATGACGACGACGGGATGCCGCGCCGGGTCGAGGGTGCGCAGCAGCGTCTGCATCGCGGCCTTCGGCACGCTGACACAGGCGGAGGTCCCGCCGCCGTGGTCCCCGTGCAGCCAGATCCCGCCGCCCTTGGACTGCCCCTGGGGCCGGGTCGGGTCCAGGGGGGAGGTGCCCTTGACGCGGTTGTAGTTGATCGCGACGACATAGTCGAAGTCGTGCCGGGTGCTCTTGTCCCAGTACGGCGGCGGGGTGAACGCCGACGAGTGCGTATAGGGCAGCTTGGCGCCGGGATCGGCGAGCACTCCGCCCGCGTCGGTCAGCGTGAACACGCCGACGGGGCTGCGCTTGTCGCCTTCGTGGTGGTCCACGGTCCAGCCGCGCCGCCCGTTGTGCGCCGCCCAACTCGCCTTGCGGTCCCATCCCCTGGCGTCCTTCTCGTACAGGACGACGGTGGAGTCCGCGGAGTCGGCGCCCACGCCGTAGACCGCGACGACCTGGCGCGAGGCGGCGGGGATCCGCGACCGCAGGGCGGTGCCGATCCCGGGAACCTCCTTGAGATGGGTGGTGGCGGACGCCCCGCGCGCCGGGCCGCCCGGACGCTGCCCCTTCCCCGCGTCGTCCGTGCCTCCCGAGTGCCGGCCGCCCGGCCCGCCGCAGCCCACCAGAAGGACCAACCCCGCCGCGGCCACCGCCGCGCTCCGCACCGCACCGCCCGAAGTCCGCATGGCCCCATGGTCGCACCGCGAGCCTGACGACCGTTCAGCGCCCGTCCGCCGCGCACGGCTTCCCACACGATTGTCCGAATCATATGACCGCAGCGGAAAAACCGTTTGAAAACGACCCACGCCGCGGGCCAATCTTCCAGAACCTCCGCCGACAGACGAGACGGGCGAGAGGGGCATTCCGCCTGCCGGGACGGCGCTCTGCCGCCCCACCACTCCCCCCACCACGACTTCGCCTGGGACCTCATGCATATTCGCGATCTTCCGCACCCCGACCCCGGCGTCCCGGACGTCCGTACGGGCGGCGCCTTCCTCCTGTGGCTCTACAAACAGCAGCTCGGCGGGCAGCTCAAGGCCCTCTTGTGGGGGCTGGTGAACTTCGGCGCCATCGCCTCGTTCCCGCTGCCGGTGGGCCTGGCCGTGCAGGCCGTGGTGGACCGCGACGGCGGCCGGCTCGCCCTGGCCGGCGGCCTGGTTCTCGTGCTGGGCGCGCTGATCGCCCTCGGCGGCACGATGCTGCACCGCGCCGCCGTCACCAACTGGATCACCACCGTCGCCCGGATGCAGCAGTTGCTCGCCCGCAAGACCACGGAGCTGGGATCGGCCATGACCCGGCGGGTGGCGGCCGGCGAGATCGTCGCCGTCAGCACCGGCGATCTGGAGAAGATCGGCTGGTTCGTCGAGGCGATCTCCCGGTTCGGCGCGGCGGCGGTGACCGCCGTCGGCGTCTCGCTGGCCCTGGTCGTCCGCCAGCCGCAGCTCGGCGTGCTGGTGGCGCTCGGCGTACCCGTACTCGCGCTGGCCGTACTGCCACTGCTGCCGCCCGCCACCCGGCGCGCCGACGCACAGCGCGAGAAGGCCGGCCGGGCCACCGAGCTGGCCTCCGACACCGTCGCCGGACTGCGCGTACTGCGCGGCATCGGCGGCGAGGAGCTGTTCCTCGGCCGCTACCGCAGCGCCTCCCAGGAGGTGCGCGAGGCCGCCGTGCGCAGCGCCCGGATGTGGGCGCTGATCTCGGCCGTCCAGGTGGTGCTGCCGGGGCTGCTGCTGATCGCGGTGGTCTGGTACGGCGCCCGGCTCGCCCTCGACGGCACGGTCGCCGTGGGCGAACTCGTCACGATCTACAGCGCGGTCACCTTCCTGCTCTTCCCGCTGCGGCACTTCGAGGAGATCGCCCAGGCCCTCTCCTTCGCCCGGCCGTCGGCGAAGCGCACGGCCCGCGTACTGGCACAGAGCCGGCCGGCCGAGGGACGGACCTCCGGGCCCGGGGCGGCGCCCACCGGCGATCTGCACGACCCGGTCAGCGGCCTGACCGCCCCGGCCGGCCGGCTGACCGCGGTCGTCTGCGGCGACCCCGACGCCGCGGGCCGGCTCGCCGAACGCCTCGGCGGCCATCCCCCGCAGGAGGACGAGAACGGCGCCGACCGGGTGGACGGCACCGTCCCGCCGTCCGTCGTCCTCGGCGGCGCCCCGCTGGACGATCTGCCGCGCGACGCCGCCCGCCGGGCCGTACTCGTCCAGGACAAGGACCCGATGCTGCTCTCCGGCACCCTCGGCGAGCTGCTCGACGTACCGTCCTCCGGGCAGGTGCCCGCCGCCGAGGCGCTCGACGCGGCCCAGTGCGCCGACGTACTGACCGCGCTGGCGCAGGCGTCCGTCGACGACTCCGGCGACCCCATGCGCACCCACATCACCGAACGCGGCAGATCGCTGTCCGGCGGCCAGCGGCAGCGGCTGGCACTGGCCAGATCGCTGGTCGCCGACCCCGAGGTGCTGGTGCTCGACGAGCCGACCAGCGCGGTCGACGCGCACACCGAGGCACGGATCGCCGACGGCCTGCGGGAGATCAGAACGGGCCGCACGACAGTGGTCCTCACCTCCAGCCCGCTCCTGCTCGACCGGGCCGACCGGGTCGCCTTCCTCCACGACGGCAAGGTCGTCGCCGAGGCCCCGCACCGCGAACTGCTGCACGGCCACCCCGCCTACCGCGCCGTCGTCACCCGCGAGACCGACACCGACACCGCACCGGCGCCGCGGACCGGCCGAGTCGACCGGATCGACCCGCCCCACCGCACCCACCGGATCGACCAGATCGACCAGATCGACCAGATCGAGGAGACCGCATGATCGGCCTGGCGCCGCCGGAGCACGATCCGGACGCCCCGCAGACGCTCACCACCCTGCCCGTCGGCTCACCGGCGACCGTACGCGGCTATGTGCGCGGCCTGATCCGGCGCCACCGCCGTGAGTTCACGGTGCTGGTGGCCGTGAACGCCGCCGCGGTCATCGCCTCCATGGTCGGCCCGTATCTGCTCGGCGGCGTCGTCGAGAAGCTGGCCGCGGGCAGCCGGGACCTCCCACTCGGGCGCACCCTGGCCCTGTTCGCGCTCGCCCTGGCCGTCCAGACGGCCTTCGTCCGCATGGTGCGCCTCCGCGGCGCGATGCTGGGCGAACGGATGCTGGCCGATCTGCGCGAGGACTTCCTCGTACGGTCCGTGGCGCTGCCGCCGGGCGTCCTGGAGCGGGCCGGGACCGGCGATCTGCTGTCGCGGATCACCACGGACATCGACCGGCTCTCCAGCGCGATGCGCGAGGCCGTACCGCAGCTGTCCATCGGCGTGGTGTGGGTGGGGCTGCTGCTCGGCGGGCTCACGGTCACCGCGCCGCCGCTCGCGCTGTCCGTGGTGATCGCGCTGCCGCCGCTGGTCCTGGGCTGCCGCTGGTACTTCAAGCGGGCGCCGAGCGCCTACCGTTCGGAGGCCGCCGGATACGCCGCGGTCTCCGCCGTGCTCACCGAGTCCGTCGACGCCGGCCGCACCATCGAGGCCCACCGCCTGGGCGAGCGCCGTATCGCCCTCTCGGAGGACCGCATCCGCTCCTGGACCCAATGGGAGCGCTACACGCTCTACCTGCGCTCGGTGCTCTTCCCCGTCATCGACCTGACGCATGTGCTGCTCCTGGGCGCGGTGCTGCTGCTCGGCGGGGCCTTCGTCATCCAGGGCTGGATGACCCCGGGGCAGCTGACGACGGGGGCGCTGCTCGCGCAGATGATGAGCGAGCCGGTCGGCATGATCCTGCGCTGGTACGACGAGCTGCAGGTGGCCCAGGTGTCCATCGCCCGGCTCGTCGGCGTCCGCGAGATCGAACCGGATGCGGCGGACACCGGGCGGTCCCCCGAGGGCCGCGACGTCCATGCCGAGGACGTGACCTTCGGCTACCGCGCCGGTGTCGACGTACTGCGCGAGGTGTCGCTGCGGATCCGTCCGGGCAGCCGGCTGGCGCTGGTCGGACCGTCCGGCGCCGGCAAATCGACCCTGGGCCGGCTGCTGGCCGGGATCTACGGCCCCCGCCGGGGCAGCGTCACACTGGGCGGGGCGGAGCTCTCCGCGATGCCGGCCGAGCGGGTCCGCGAGCAGGTGGCCCTGGTCAATCAGGAGCACCATGTCTTCGTGGGCTCACTGCGCGACAACCTCCAGCTGGCGCGCACGGGAGCGGCCGATGCCGAACTCTGGGCGGCGCTGGGCGCGGTGGATGCGGACGCCTGGGCCCGGGCCCTGGACGACGGCCTCGACACGGAGGTCGGTTCGGGCGGCCACACCCTGACCCCCGCCCAGGCCCAGCAGATCGCCCTGGCCCGCCTGGTGCTCGCCGATCCGCACACGCTGGTCCTCGACGAGGCGACCTCGCTCCTCGACCCACGGGCGGCCCGCCACCTCGAACGCTCCCTGGGCAGGGTGCTGGACGGCCGCACGGTGGTGGCCATCGCCCACCGTCTGCACACCGCCCACGACGCCGATGTGATCGCCGTCGTCGAGGACGGCCGCATCAGCGAACTGGGCAGCCACGAGGAACTGGTCGCGGCCGAGGGGGCGTACGCGGCGCTGTGGCGGTCCTGGCACGGATGATGCGGCGGGCCGGGCCCACCAGGGCCGGGGTGCGACCCGGCCGGGGCGGGACCGGCCGCGCCGCGTCCGTCAGAGGTAGCCGAGTGCGCCCAGGGCGCCGATCCCGCCCAGCACCATGAACACCGGCATCAGCACCTTCAGTTCCACCCAGCTGCCGGCCTTGAAGCGCATGGCCTTCGGCGGCCCGACCGGGTACCAGCGCTTGCGGCCTATCGGGATGGGCCACAGCACGGGGCACCCCGAGACGGTCAGCGCGTCGCCGATGTCATGGACCAGCGCGCCGAGCACGATCGGCAGGCCCAGCCACAGGTACTGCTGCCCCGGTTCGGTGAACAGCCAGCTCGCGCCGTTGCCCGGCTGGTCGAGCACCCCGGCCAGGATCCAGGCCGAGGCCGCGCCCAGCAGCCACACCAGCACATCGCTGGAGACCCGGGCGGCCCGCCACAGCAGCCCCTCGATGGCCAGCACCATATGGACGAAGAGGATGCCGAGCACGGCCCAGCGGCCGCCCTGCATCGCCAGCAGCGACATCCCGCCGCCGACGAGCACGGCCCACACCCAGGTGTGGGTGAGTGTGCGGTGCCCCCCGTTGCGGTGGGAGTCACCGCGCATCTTGGTCGCCTTGTAGACCGCGTGCGAGAGGGCGTCGACCACCTCGCACAGAATCCGCGACAGCGGCCCGAACGCCCGCGAGATGGTCGCGGACTTGTGGTCGAGGTCCGGTGCGAGCGCCGCTCCGGCACAGATCAGCGCTCCGCAGACGAGCACCGGCCAGGGCATCGGATGATCGGTGGCCGCGGCCACCGCGCCCACCCCCAGCCAGGCCGCAGCCCCGGACAGCGAGTGCGCCGGTCCCATCATGGTCGTTCCCACCCCTTGTTCTGCCGCGCCGCGTGTCCGTGTGCGTCGCGCCCTCGGTGACCGCGCCTCTGACGCCCGGTCGGCGACTCAGCGTAGCGTCAGATGATCTCCGTACCAGGACCGGGTGACCCGACCTCCCACCCCCGTTCGGGTGCCCTTGCCCGCCCGCCGCATCCCGGCGTCCCCACCCGGTCGCGCTCTCCCCCGCACTCCCCCTCCGACCCGCACCGCGTGATCTCCACCACGTCCCGGCCCCCACCCCGCACCGCGGGGACCAGCGGCAACGACACCCCGTCCGCGGTCGTGTACGGAATGTGAAGGGATTGCGCGGATGCCTTCGTGAGTGCCCTCGCCGCCGGCGGCCACCGCGCCCCGCAAAGGACCGACTCCCCCGCACCAAGGCACCGCCCACCTCGGCGGCCAGGCGCCCGCCCACAGCCCCGTACCCCCACGTTTGCGCAGGTCAGGCCGGAAGAAGTGGCCTTCTCGGGCGATCCGGCCGGGTGGCCGGGACGGGCGAGCACGGCCACCGAAACGGGCGCGGCTCCGCCTCGGCGATCTTCGGCAGCCCCCTCGTCCGGTCGCCGGTTCCCTGATCCGGGCCCGAGGCAGGCAGTATGGGGGCGTGACCCTCATCGATCATCTCCCGAACGACGCCGACCCCGATGCCCTCTTCGAAGCCTTTTCGGGCTGGGCCGAGCAGCAGGGCATCTCGCTCTACCCTGCCCAGGAGGAGGCGCTGATCGAGGTGGTCTCGGGAGCGAACGTCATCCTGTCCACCCCCACCGGCTCCGGCAAGAGCCTGGTGGCGGCCGGCGCGCACTTCACCGCTCTCGCCAACGACCAGGTCACCTTCTACACCGCTCCCATCAAGGCGCTGGTGTCGGAGAAGTTCTTCGATCTGTGCAAGCTGTTCGGCACCGAGAACGTCGGCATGCTCACCGGCGACGCATCGGTCAACGCCGACGCGCCGGTCATCTGCTGCACCGCCGAGGTCCTCGCCTCGATAGCGCTGCGGGACGGCAAGGACGCGGACATCGGCCAGGTCGTGATGGACGAGTTCCACTTCTACGCCGAGCCGGACCGCGGCTGGGCCTGGCAGATCCCCCTGCTGGAGCTGCCGCAGGCGCAGTTCATCCTGATGTCGGCGACACTCGGCGACATGTCGCGCTTCGAGGAGGACCTGACCCGGCGCACGGGGAAGCCGACCACGGTGGTGCGCTCCGCGACGCGGCCGGTGCCGCTGTCGTACGAGTACCGGGCCACGCCGATGACCGAGACGCTGACCGAGCTGCTGGAGACCCGCCAGTCCCCCGTCTACATCGTGCACTTCACCCAGGCCGCCGCCGTGGAGCGGGCCCAGGCGCTGATGAGCATCAACATGTGCACGCGCGCCGAGAAGGACGAGATCGCCCAGCTCATCGGCAACTTCCGGTTCACCACCAAGTTCGGCCGCAACCTCTCGCGCTACGTCCGCCACGGCATCGGCGTGCACCACGCCGGCATGCTGCCGAAGTACCGCCGGCTCGTCGAAAAGCTCGCACAGGCGGGCCTGTTGAAGGTGATCTGCGGTACGGACACCCTCGGCGTGGGCGTCAACGTCCCGATCCGCACGGTGCTGTTCACCGCGCTGACGAAGTACGACGGCTCGCGGGTGCGGACGCTGCGGGCGCGGGAGTTCCACCAGATCGCGGGCCGCGCCGGACGGGCCGGTTTCGACACCGCGGGCTTCGTGGTCGCGCAGGCCCCCGAGCATGTCGTGGAGAACGAGAAGGCGCTGGCGAAGGCGGGCGACGACCCCAAGAAGCGCCGCAAGGTCGTACGCAAGAAGGCGCCGGAGGGCTTCGTCAACTGGGGTGAGAACACCTTCGAGAAGCTCATCGCCTCCGACCCCGAGCCGCTGACCTCCCGCTTCAGGGTGACGCACGCGATGCTGCTGTCGGTCATCGCCCGGCCGGGCAACGCCTTCGATGCGATGCGCAAGCTCCTGGAGGACAACCACGAGCCGCGCAGGAACCAGCTCAGGCACATCCGGCGGGCCATCGCGATCTACCGGTCGCTGGTGGACGGCGGGATCGTCGAGCCGCTCGCCGAGCCGGACGCGGAGGGCCGGATCGTACGGCTGACCGTCGACCTCCAGCAGGACTTCGCGCTCAACCAGCCGCTGTCGACCTTCGCGCTGGCCGCCTTCGACCTGCTCGACCCCGAGTCGCCGTCGTACGCACTGGACATGGTCTCGGTCGTGGAGTCCACGCTGGACGACCCCCGGCAGATCCTGGCCGCCCAGCAGAACAAGGCCAAGGGCGAGGCCGTGGCCCAGATGAAGGCCGACGGCGTCGAGTACGAAGAGCGCATGGAACGGCTCATGGACGTCGAGTACCCCAAGCCACTGGAGGAGCTGCTCTTCCACGCCTACGGGCTGTACCGCAAGAGCCACCCCTGGGTCGGCGACCACCCGCTGTCGCCGAAGTCGGTCATCCGCGATATGTACGAACGCGCCATGACCTTCACGGAGTTCACGTCCTTCTACGAGCTGGCCCGCACCGAGGGCATCGTGCTGCGCTACCTGGCGAGCGCGTTCAAGGCGCTGGACCACACCGTGCCGGACGATCTGAAGTCCGAGGACTTCGAGGACATCATCGCCTGGCTCGGCGAGATGGTGCGGCAGGTCGACTCCAGCCTGCTGGACGAGTGGGAGCAGCTCGCCAACCCCGAGGAGGAGACCGCGGACCAGGCGCAGGAGCGCGCCGACCAGGTCCGGCCGGTCACGGCCAACGCCCGGGCGTTCCGGGTGCTGGTGCGCAACGCGATGTTCCGGCGGGTGGAGCTGGCGGCGCTGGACAAGGTCGAGGAGCTCGGCGAGATGGATGCCGAGTCCGGCTGGGACGCGGACGCCTGGGGCGACGCGATGGACGCCTACTGGGACGAGTACGAGGAGCTGGGCACGGGTCCGGACGCCCGCGGCCCGAAGCTGCTGCAGATTCAGGAGGATGCCGAGCACGGGCTGTGGAAGGTGCGGCAGACCTTCGCCGACCCGAACGGCGATCACGACTGGGGCATCTCGGCGGAGGTGGATCTGGCCGCCTCCGACGAGGAGGGGCGCGCGGTGGTGCGGGTCACGGATGTGGGTCAGTTGTAGGGCGACGGCCTCACCCGAGGCCGCCGAGGACGCGACGGAGGGCCACCGGTCATGACCAATCCCGCCGAGAGGCTGGTCGATCTGCTGGATCTCGAACAGATCGAGGTGAACATCTTCCGGGGCCGCAGCCCGCAGGAGAGCCTCCAACGGGTCTTCGGCGGCCAGGTCGCGGGCCAGGCGCTGGTGGCCGCCGGGCGGACCACGGACGGTGACCGCCCGGTCCACTCGCTCCATGCCTACTTCCTGCGGCCGGGCCGGCCGGGGGTGCCGATCGTGTACCAGGTCGAGCGGGTACGCGACGGGCGCTCCTTCACCACCCGCCGGGTCGTGGCCGTCCAGGAAGGACGCACGATCTTCCATCTGACCGCCTCCTTCCACAAGCCCGAGCCCGGCTTCGAGCATCAGCTGCCGATGCGCCGTGAGGTGCCCGGACCGGAGTCCCTGCCGACGGTCGCGGACGAGGTCCGCGAGCACCTGGGCAGCCTGCCCGAGGCGTTCGAGCGGATGGCCCGGCGGCAGCCCTTCGACATCCGCTATGTCGACCGGCTGCGCTGGACACCGGACGAGATCGAGGGTGCGGAGCCGCGCAGCGCGGTGTGGATGCGCGCGGTCGGCCCCTTGGGCGACGATCCGCTCGTCCACACCTGCGCACTCACCTATGCCAGCGATATGACACTGCTGGACGCCGTCCGCATCCCGGTCGAACCGCTCTGGGGACCGCGCGGCTTCGACATGGCCTCACTCGACCACGCGATGTGGTTCCACCGCCCGTTCCGCGCCGACGAGTGGTTCCTCTACGACCAGGAGTCACCGATCGCGACGGGCGGCCGGGGCCTGGCCCGCGGCCGGATCTACGACCAGGAGGGCAGGCTTTTGGTCTCGGTGGTGCAGGAGGGATTGTTCAGGGCACTGTAGGACGTGTCCGACCACCCCAGGAGGGATTGTTCAGGGCGCTGGAGGAAGTGTCCGATCGCCCCGGGAAGGGCTCTTTCGCCCTCTTTGAGAGGTCTTCTCTGTCGGTTCTGCTCTGACGGGTCTTCTCTGACGGGGTCCTTCTCGCAGGTTCTCTCTGCCGAGTTGTCTCTTACGCTCGGCCCATGGACTTCCACATCACCGCGGCGGAAGAAGCGCTGGTACTCCATGTCGCCGCCCTCGCCCGCGCCGACCGCTCCCCCACCGACGACGAGCTGGCGGACGAGATGGGCGACGAGGTCCGGCCCCTTCTTCAGTCCCTCCTTGAGAAGGGCTGGCTGGTCGTCGGCGAGGAGCGGGGGCTGACGCTGTCCACGATCGCCCGGGCGGCCGTGTCGAGCCGGTAAACCGTTTCCTCGCCACCCACAAGGAGGACTGTCGGCGTATCGGTGCACAGGCGGGGCAAGTTGTCGCCGGAAACACCAACCGCCTTACACAAAGGGATAGTTAATGCGCCGAGTCGCCACTGTCATTCTCGGAACCCTCGCACTCTTCGGGTGCCTCGCCGCCCCGGCCCAGGCAACTACCGGACCTGTCACCGACCAGGCTTTCGCCCTCATCGGCCACGTGTGGGGCCTTGCCGCGCCGGCCAGCGTCACCGAACACGCCGCGAACGCCGCCCTCGAATCCAGTAAGTGACGACAAGGGGCACCCCGGCCTTACCGCGGCTGACACGATGAACCGATCTGCCGGCGCAGCGCACAACTCATCGTGTCAGCCGCTCCGGCCCTGCGTCGCCGGGCTTGATCGTGCACACCGGCCCGGCGGCCGCACCGCTGGCGATCTTGAGACCGACCGGACCGCGCCGCCTTCCGTTTTCCGTGCCGGACCAGGCGAGTTACGCTCAGAGTATGAGGGCCGACACGGCTGATCGTGGAGGTCGGCATGGATGTCACGATAGGAACCTTCAACCTCAACAATCTCTTTTCACGGTTCAACTTCCAGGCCGAGATTCAACAAATCCAGCCGGTCGGACCCGATGGTGAGCTGACTTCCCGGTATGTGTTTGACGACCCCGAGAAGGTGCGGGTCCGCACCTACAAGGGCAAGCTCGTCAAGGGCAAGGACGCCGAGGACCAGGATCTGGTCGCCCAGCGGATCCGGGCGATGGACCTTGATGTGCTGGCGGTTCAGGAGGTCGAGGACATCGACACCCTGCGATATTTCGCCGCTCAACATCTTGGTAATGCGTATAAGTTTCTGTCGCTGATCGAAGGCAACGACCCCCGGCTGATCGATCTGGCCCTGCTCTCCAAATTCCCGTTGGGCGCGATCACCTCCTGGCAGCACGCCGTCCACCCCGCGGCACCCGACGAGCGAGTATTCAGCCGGGACCTGCTGGAAGTGGACATCCTGGATCCGCGCGACTCCGATCGCCGTCTGCTGACGCTCTTCAACAACCACCTCAAGAGCAAGTTCGTCGAGCACGGAGTGGATCCTGAGGAGGGCAAGGCCGCGGCCGATGCCCGCCGGCACCGGCAGGCGGAGTCGATCGCCCGCATAGTCGCCGCCCGCACCCGCCCCGACGGGCGTTTCATCGTGCTGGGCGACATGAACGACAGCCCGGACGCGCCGACGCTCGCCCCACTGGCCACCTCTTCGCAGCTGAGCCTGACCGAGGCACTCGCACATCCGCAGCAGACCCGCGAACCCAAGGCCGACAATCCGCCGCCACCCGCTTCGGGGTCCTGGACCCATCGGTTCAAGGCGGCCGGACAGAACGCCCAGTACGAGCTGTTCGACCAGATCTGGCTGAGCCCGAGCCTCACCTCGCAGCACAAGAGCTCGCATATCGATCGGCGCACCCGGCACGGCGGCGACGGGTCCGATCACGACCCCGCCTGGGTGGTTCTCGATTTCTAGCCGCTGCCAGCCGCCTTTCTCGCTTCGGAGTGATGACCAATGCCACTGAAGAACTACGGAGTTCTGGCGTGCCGGGCCGTCGAGCGGCGCCGCGAGGGCGCCCCCGACGAGACCCCGCACTACCAGCTCCACCTCACCGACAACGCCGGCACCCACTACCGGGCCGCGATCAACGTCAAATCCCAGCAGCGTCCGCCCGATCTGCTCTTCGTGGCCGATGACAACTTCCGTCATCCGCTGACCGGACTACTGCCCGCGGCCGGTAGCGGATGGCAGGTTCTGCCGTCGAAGCCGGGGACGGCCAGCCTGGACTTCATCCGCGGCAATCTCTTCCCGCCGGATGCGGTACGGCCGCTACCGCCCGATCTTCCCGGCATGGACAACGACTTGGAGGACATGCTGGACCATCACGTGGAACGTGCCATCGCCGACGCGAATTCGGAGGTCTATCTCTTCGGAGAGCGGTACGGGCCCGAACCCGACGAACCTGACAAGGTGTTCGGCTTCCGACCCGGCAACGGTGTCCACGAAATCCATATGAACCAAGGCAGCACCGGACAGTTCCGCCCGAGCAACGGTGTCTGGCAGGACGGCGGGCTGCTGCTGCACTTCCCCGCCGAATCACGCTGGGTCGCCGTCTTCCTGGCATTCCAGTCCCAGGCATGGCACACCGACGAGACGACCGGCCACCCCCTCACCGCCGCACCGCCACGGCCCGCAACGCGTGACGCATCGGTACGCATCCTGGCGGCACTGGTCAATCCCACCGGGCCGGCACCCGAGCGCGAGACGGTCACGCTCCTCAACGCCTCGCCCGTCGCCATCGACCTCGACGGCTGGCGCCTGGCCGACCAAAAGGACCATCTGCTGCCGCTGCCCGCGCAGCCGCTCGCCGCCGGCGCCACACTCGCCGTCTCGGGTGGCAACGAGTTCCAACTCGGCAACCACGGCGGGTCGATCACGCTCCTCGACCCTGCCGGGCTCAAGGTCGACGGCGTCTCGTACACGGAGGAGCAGGCCCAGCGCGAGGGCTGGACCGTCGCCTTCTGACATCCGAATGACACCTGAATGTGCGCTTCGTTCGATGCGTGATAGGTGATCCCGGGGCAGGCGCACTGTGCCGCACCACAGTGCGCCTGCCACTGCCACTGCCGCGCGGCCGGGTTCGGCCCCGGCCCGGGCGGCGGTCCTACGGGCCTCCGGCGCGACGGCGGGGACAGCGAGGGCAGTGGGGACAGCGAGGGCAGTGGGGGCAGTGGGGGCGGCGGGAACAGCCGGCGTGGCGGGCGTGGTGGGGACAGCGACCGTGGTCGGGACAGCGGGCGCCCACGCATCCGCCGGGAGCCGCCCGGTGAGAGTCCTGCAACCCACCCTGGCGAAGGTGCCGTGGATACTCGCGGCGCTGGCCCTCGTGGTGGGCGTGCTGCTGGACCTCGCCGCGCCCGAGCCGTACACCGGGCTTCCGCTGCTGGCCGCCGCGCCGCTCGTCGCGGGTGCCACGCTCTCCTTCCGCGCCGCACTCGCCGTCGTCTGCGTCACCTGCGTGGTCTCGGTGGCGGTGGACATCGAACGGCAGCGCCCGGCGACGCCGTTGCTCGTCGATCTGGCCGTCGTCGGTTTGATCGGCGTGCTGGCTCTCGCGGTCAACCGGCTCATTGTGCGGCAGGGGCGCGATCTGGCCCTGGCCAGGGATGTCGCGGCGGCGGTCCAGCGGGCGGTGCTGCCGACCCCGCCGCGGGAGGTCGGGCCGCTGGACGTGGCCGCGGGGTATACGGCGGCACACGCCGAGGCACGGATCGGCGGGGACTTCTACGCGGTGCAGGAGACACCGTTCGGGGTGCGGATGATCATCGGGGATGTACGGGGCAAGGGGATCACGGCGGTCGCCGCCGTGTCGGTCGCGATCGGCGCGTTCCGCCAGGAGGCCGAGTACGCCCCCACCTTGGCCGCGCTGGGAGAGCGGATGGACGAAGCAATGGCCAGGGCAGCGGCCCGCGGCGACCCGGTGGTCTCCACAGAGGGTTTCGCCACCGCCGTACTGGCCGAGGCTTCCGGCGACGGCGAGGTGCTGAGCCTGGTGAACCACGGGCATCCGCCCCCGTACCTCATACACGGCGGGCAACTCGTACGGCTCGACCCGACCACCCCCCAGCTGCCGCTCGGCGTGGGGCTCGGCGATCTCACTCCCCCCGGCCCCACACCCGTCGACCGGGTACGGCTGCCCCCCGGCGCCTCGTTGCTGCTGGTCACCGACGGTGTCACCGAGGCGCGCGACAAGCAGGGCGCATTCTACGACCCGGTCCGCTCGGAGCGCCTGCACAGATCGTTCAAGGATCCGGAGGCGCTGGTGGATGCCCTCATCAAGGATGTCGGCCGCTGGACCGAGGGCGACCGCGAGGACGACATGGCCATCCTGGCCGTCACCCGACGCCGCCGCCCCCGCCCCATCTGACGCGTCGTCCCTGTTGCCACGGGCCGAACTTCCACCACAGGTTCCATGTCAACACACGCATCGTCAGCCGCCCTTCCGCTCTGCTGTGCCGGTGAAGCCTGTGCCCTTGATCAGATCTCTTCGGGGTCCAGCTCGAACGTGAAATAGATGCTCAGCGTGTAGGGCTCGTCCTCGTCATGTGTGAAGTCCCATGACACATCCACCAGGAAGACCTTCTGCTCCCTCACCCACTCATGGGCCTTCCTGAAAGCGTCCGCGGCAGTGGTGGCAGGGAAGAGCTTCCTTGCCATGGGGTGCACCTGACTGTCGGCATCCTCATCGTCGAAACCCTCCGGAACGTCCAGACAGTAACCGGGATCGATCTCCATGGACTACGCCCTTCCCGTCGGCTTACCGCTACGAGTACGAGTCGCCAGAGGTCGGCCCTCTGCGCACGACGCCCGGTAGGACCACCGCACACCCGGAACGGTTGCTTCTACCGAACAACGGCGACCTAACGGGCGCTGCGGCTTCGGGCACTGCGGGATTGGGGGCTGCGGGATTGGGCGCTGCGGGCTGTTCCCCCGAGCGAGCTCTCAGCCGAGCAGAGAGTCTGAGCCCCGGCGGTGGAACCGGCATCGTTGAGCCGGGCGGTCACTTGGCCGGGCTGACGATCGGCGCGCTGGCGGAAATTCCCTACCGTCGCGGCCGGAAAGGGCAGAGACTCGTCTCATGGCTGACATGGGGGCGTTCCAGGAGGCGGTTACCGCGTGGGCGGCCGGTGGCCCCGGCGCCCCCGCGCGCGAGCTGGCCACGCGGCTGCCCGTCCGGGCAGTCGTCCTGCTCGAAGGGCCGAGCGACGCCGCAGCGGTCACCGCGCTGGCCGCGAACCGCGGCCGGGACCTGGCGGCCGAAGGCGTCTGCGTCCTGTCGATGGGCGGTGCGATGAACGTCGGGCGCTTCGCCCGCCTCCTCGGGCCACCCGGCCTGGGTCTCCGGCTCACGGGACTGTGCGACGAGGCGGAGCGTCCCTACTACGCCCGCGGCTTGGAGCGGGCCGGTGCGGCAGAGCAACAGATCTTCGTCTGCGCGGCGGACCTGGAGGACGAACTCATCCGCGCGCTGGGCGTGACACGGGTGCAGGAACTCGTCCGAACGGAGGGCGACCTCCGCCCCCTGCAGACCTTCCTGCGCCAGCCCGCACAGCAGGACCGCACGCCACAGCAGCAGATGCGACGTTTCCTCGGCACGAAGAAAGGCCGCAAGATCCACTACGGCCGCGTCCTCGTCGAGGCCCTAGCCCCCGACCGTATCCCCGCCCCACTCGACGGCCTGCTCACCAGCCTCTGACCATGTTCCACAGCCCGAACCGTTCAGACAGGTCACGCAGCACGCCACTCCACTACCCGACCCAGAACCCAGAGGAATGAGCTGCGCGTCGGGGCGGTACCAGCGCATACGCTCAAGGTATGGATCGTGACGAGAGGACGGCGCATCTGGAGTGGTGGGCCAACCAGGCCACCTGCTTGGCCCGCATCCCCGTCAGAGCGACGGCTACCGCCACCGCGGACGAGTGGGAGGCCGTGCTCTCACCTCCCCTCGACCACGCCGCCCACGAAATCCTGCAACAGCTCATCGAAACGGACCCCTGCTTCACCCTTCGCTTCGACGACGCCACAGCCGAAGCCGAACTCCAAGTCCAAGTCCAAGTTCAAGTCCAGGAAGGGGAATTCGACACGGTCAGCCGTCTTCGGCTGGGCTGCACCGCAGCTTGCTGGTGAAGCGGTGCCTCAAGAAGGCCGCATCGTGATCCATCGGTGGGGGCTGGAGAGGCTGCGGGCCATGGCTATGCCGAGGCGAGGAAGTCCCGGACCGCGTCCGCGAAGCCGACCAGGTCGTTGGCGTACAAGAAGTGGTCCGTGCCCAGTTCGACGAGACGGGTGCCGGGCCGCCGAGCGGCCATCTGTGCTGCCTGCTCCGCCGACAGCACACCGCCCTTGGCACCGCGTATCAGCAACGCTGGGCAGGCGGAGCCGGTCCAGTCGGCCCAGTGGTCGCCGTGGACCTGGTCCTCGGATTCGTAGATGTCCTTGGGGTGGAAGTGCAGGCCCCACGTTCCGTCCGGCCGCTCGCGAACGGCGGATTCCAGGAAAGGGGCGAACGGGCCCAGCTGCGCCACGAACGCCTCCCGGCTGGGGTGACTGCCCTCCGGGAGGTTCAGCACGAACGCCAGCGGGTTGCCGCCGTCCAGGCCGAGTTCGGCACAGCCCTCGCCGTTGACCAGCGCGATCACGCGCTCGGGGTGGCGGGCGGCGAACTGGTAGGCGTTGATCGCGCCGAGCGAGTGGCCCAGAAGAGCCGCGCGGTCCAGTCCCAGGTGGTCCATGAGGGCTTCCAGGTCGGCGAGGTAGCCCTCCCGGCTGTAGTCGGCCGCCCGGTCGGAGTCGCCGTGGCCGCGCTGGTCGGGCGCTACGACCCGCCAGTCCGGGGCGAGGCGGGCGGCGAGATCGGCGTACGACATGCCCTCGGACATGTGTCCGTGCAGAGCGAGCAGCGGGCGGCCCGGTCCACCGAAGTCCACGTAGGACAGGGTGCGGCCGTCGATGGTGAGCGCGGAACGCTGGGCGTTGTCGGTGTTCATGGGGTCACCGTAGACGGCATCTATACGTTTGTACAAGACGTATGTGTAAGACGGCTGTATGGACAGTGGGGCCGTGCGGTCGACCCACCCGGCTGATCGCCGGTGTGCGGCGGTGTCGGTGGCGCGGTCTGGCGTGCGGCCATGTTGTTTCCCCTGCCTGATAGCCCGATGTCATGGGGAATCCTCTCGGCCTGGAACAGGTCGATGTCGAGCCGTGGGCGCACTTCTGCGGACGAGGACGCCCTGTACTGGGAGGTCTCGGTGGACTTCACAATCGTGCGCGCACACCAGCGTGCAGCTGGAGCCCGCATAGCCGCTTCGGCACCTGACGGGGCCAATTGGCCAGGATGGAGCGACGGCCCACGCCCACTACTCCCGGGAGTCCGCCGTGCCCTTGAGGCAGGTCATCTCGCTTGCAGGGCCGCCTGGTTGGTCGAACTTTGCGATCAGGGCACCAACGCAATGGCGTCGTAGTCGTAGCGGAAGAGGGAAGGACTCCGCCTGGACCTTGGGATGGAGGACGGGGTGGACGGGGTCGATGGGGTTCTGGGGTAGCGGGGAAGAACTGCCCCCGCCTCTTCTCTCCTTATGTGCATGCGGGGAAGAAGCGTATCGGGGCAGCATCTCTGGCCCGGGAACGGCGCGTTGAGCGTTTCCCCGATCAGCGGGCGCCGCCGGCGCCGCGTGGGAGCGAGGCGAGCCCGGGGCCGGTGGGGGCGGGCGCGGTGGTGGCCGACCTGGTGCGGGCCGGTTTTTCGTTGCGGGCCTGTTCCAGGGATCGGGTGAGGTGGATTCGGTACCACATCACCTCGTCGAAGTCGTCTGCCGTCAGTACGCGGTCGTAGGCTTCCCGGGCGGCTGGGGTTGCGGTGATGGTCGAGGCGAGGGTGGGCCTGAGTCGGCGGAGGAGGGCGCGCTCCAGGGGGTTCTCGGCGACCGAGGCCAGTTCCTCCGGAGGGAGTACGGCGGCGATTACGGCTGCGGACTCCCAGGGGTCGTCGGTCTGACCCATGAGCTGGCCGACCCTTCGGCTGCGCCACTGGCGTGCCCGCCGGTCCTGTCCGTTTTCGAGCATCACCCGCATCGCGGTGGGGGTATTGCCGCGCAACAGATCCGGTTCTCGGTCGGCGAAGTCGGTTACCTCGGAGGCGAGATAGAGCCAGACCACCGCGCCGTAGCGGTTCACATAGAACCGGACGGGGTCGAGGCAGCCCGCTCGGGTCAGGCGCAGGGCGCGGCCGGGGCCGATGCCCATCAGGGCCGCGGCCTCGGTCGTACTGACCGTGCGGACGCGCTCGCGGAGGGCGTCGGGGAAACCCGGCTCGGCCTGCAGTCGGGCGACCTCCTCCGCCGGGACGCGGCGCCGGCCTGGTGCGCCGGCGCCGCCCGGTCGGCCGTCACTGGCGACGGCCGGGGTCGTTCGCACTTCTCCGAGCTGGGTGGCGAGCTCGAACTCGCCGGTCCTCAGCTCCAGTTCGCGGGCCGCTCGGCCCATCGCGAGCGCCTGGCGCCCGTCGCACATCACTGTCATGTCGGTTCCCCCGCAACTCGGTCGATCACTGACAGTGACGACCATAGCCGCAGTCAATGACAGTGCGTCAACCTCGTCCGCCAGCCTGTGGATAACTCTCCGGCCGGCGGACCGCGACGCCCAGATGCTCCCCCACGCGATGGACCAACAGGGTCATCTCGTAGGCGATCTGGCCCAGATCGGCGTCGGCGCCGGCCAGCACGCACAGGCAGCTGCCGTCCCCCGCCGCCGTCACGAACAACACTCCGTCGTCAAACTCGATCATGGTCTGGCGTACCCGCCCGACGCCGAAGTGGAGCGACGAGCCCTTGGCCAGGCTGTGCAGTCCCGAGGCGACGGCCGCGAGGTGCTCGGAGTTCTCCCGCCCCAGTTCCTCGCTCGCGCCGGTGACCAGCCCGTCGTTGGAGAGCACCAACGCGTGCCGTACCTTCTCCACCCGTTTGGTCAGGTCGTCCAGCAGCCAGTCGAGTCCGCTGCTCAATGCCATGTGCCGCTTCCTCCCCGTATCCCCGTCCGCGCGCCTGGCCGGACGGCAGGCCCGCGGTCCGTTCGCGGCCTGCCGTGCCAGCCTGTCCCACCTCCGCCGTCTCGGCAAGCGGCCCTGCGGTCCGGCGCGCCACGCGGCGCAGGTTCGTGCGGCACCGGGAGGATGCCGGTATGGGACACAAGATGAGCAAGGACGAGTGGCGGCGGTTCCTCTCCGAGGGCACGCGCACCGGCAAGCTGGCGACCGTACGGCCCGACGGCGGGCCGCACGTCGCCCCCGTGTGGTTTCTCCTGGACGGCGACGACCTGGTGTTCAACACCGGCGCGGAGACCGTCAAGGGCCGCAACCTGGCCCGCGACGGCCGGGTGGCGCTGTGCGTCGACGACGAGCGGCCGCCGTTCTCCTTCGCGGTCGTGCAGGGGTCCGCGGAGATCAGCGACGATCTGCCGGAGGTACGCGACTGGGCGACCCGGATCGCCGCCCGTTACGTGGGCGAGGACCGTGCGGAGGAGTACGGCGCCCGCAACGGGGTGCCGGGTGAGGTGGTGGTGCGCGTCAAGATCGACAAGGTCGTCGCCGTCGCGGCGCTCGCGGACTGAGGGCGCCGCGCGGCACGGGCATTCCGGTGTCCGCGCCCGATCGGCCGCGGCTCACCCCACCGGCGTCGGCACCCTGGCGGAGTGCCGGCGCCCGGCGTGCTCGACGAGCCGGACCAGGACTTCCTTGCCCGAGTCGCGATCCCTCGCGTCGCAGAGCACGACGGGGGTGCCGCGGTCCAGGTCCAGCGCGCGGGCGACCTCGTCGGCGCCGTAGGACCGCGACTCCGCGAAGCAGTTGACGGCCACCAGGAAGGGGATCGACCGGCGCTCGAAGTAGTCGACCGCGGGGAAGCAGTCCTGGAGCCGGCGGGTGTCGGCCAGCACCACGGCGCCCAGGGCGCCCTCGGACAGGTCGTCCCACAGGAACCAGAAGCGGTCCTGCCCCGGGGTGCCGAAGAGGTAGAGGGAGAGCCCCTGCCTGATGGTGATGCGGCCGAAGTCCATCGCCACCGTGGTGGTGGCCTTCCGCCCCACCGGCCCGGTGTCGTCGACCGCCTCGCCGGCCACGGTGAGCCCCTCCTCGGTGCGCAGCGGGCGGATCTCGCTCACCGCCCCCACCAGGGTGGTCTTGCCCGCGCCGAAGCCGCCCGCGACTAAGATCTTCAGGGTCAACTCGGGGCCGGGGACCGGGGCTGCGCCGTCCGGGGCCCCTAGTGCGGCGTTCATCGGCCGTCTCCTCCAGGATGCAGGTCCTGCGCGTCACGGGGTATACGGATGCATGGCTCGACGAGGGGAGCCTTCGGCGGCAGAGCGCCGCGCGAATCCATGGCGAGGACCGTACCCGGCGCGGAGCGGGATTTCCGCCGGTTCACCAAAGCCGTCGTCTTCTTCGATCAAGAATCCCACCGGCCCTGATTTCCATGGTAGTTGGGTCGTACGTTCGTTCCCCGCGACGGTGGTCCATGCGAGATCATGTCGCCATGACGCAACAACAGGAACACGAGGAACTCGGACCGTCCGCCGCCGCGAACACCTCGGCCGGCTCCGTGGAACGCAACGGCATCGATCCCGTGCCGGACGCCGAGCGGCACGGCACACCCCGGTCCCTGTTCTGGCCCTGGGCCGCATCCGGGCTGTCGCTGCTGGGCATCGCCTACGGGATCTACCTGATGGGCCTCGGCCTCAGCCCCTGGCAGGCGATCGCCACCGGGGCGCTCGGCTATGTGCTCTCGTTCCTGCTGGTGGGGCTGGTCTCGGTCGCCGGTGCCCGTACGGGCGCGCCCACCATGGCGATCGGCCGGGCGTCCTTCGGGCGGCAGGGCAACAAGCTTCCCACGCTCTTCAGTTACGTCTCCAACGTCGGCTGGGAGACCGTACTCGTCGCGCTCTCCTCCCTGGGCGGCGCGGTGATCCTGGCACGGGTCGCGCCGGGCACCTTCGCCCAGGCCGACGGGCGGACGCCAACCACGGCGGCGCAGGCGGTCTGCTTCGCGGTGACCGCGGTCGCGGTGGTGGTCGTCGGCATCTACGGGCACGCGCTGATCATGAAGGTGCAGAAGTACCTGACCTGGGCGATCACCGTACTGACCGTGGTGTACATGGTGCTGATGGCCGACCGCGTCGACTGGTCGGCGCTCGGGGACGGCCGTTCGGGCGACCTCGGCACGTTCGTCGGCGGTGTGGTGTTCGCGATGACGCTCCTGGGGCTGGGCTGGGTCAACTGCGGTGCGGACTACAGCCGTTATCTGCCGCGTCACAGCAGTGGGCGGGCGATCACCGGGTGGACCACTCTGGGCGGGGTGCTGCCCCCGCTGGTGCTGCTGGTCTTCGGTGTGCTGCTGAACGCCGGTGATCCCAAGCTCGCCGAGGCCGCGACCGCCGACCCGGTGAGCGCCCTCGCGGCGGAGCTGCCGACCTGGTTCCTGGTGCCGTATCTGCTCACCGCCATCGGGGGCTTCGCCTCGGGAGCGATCATGGACATCTACAGCTCGGGCATGTCGATGCTGGCGCTGGGCATCCCCGTCCGCCGGCACCTCGCGGTCCTGGTGGACGGTGCGCTGATGGCCGTCGGCGGCTGGTATGTCCTGTTCGTCTCGCCCAGCTTCTTCGCCACGTTCCAGGCATTCCTGTCGATCATCGGGGTGGCGATGGCCGCCTGGACGGCGGTCTTCCTGGTGGAGCAGTGGCGTCGCCGCCACACCGGCTTCGACCTGCGAAACGTACGGTCCCTGGGCTGGCCGGCGGTGCTCTCGCTCGTCGTCGCCACCGTCGTCGGGCTGGGCCTGATCACCTCGGCGGACCCGCACATCGCCCGGGCCGTAGGCTTTCTGCTGACCGACAGCGCCGCGAAGGGCACGCTGGGCGCCATGAACCTCGGCGTCGTGGTGGCGCTGGCCGTCGCCGGCGTCCTGTACGCCGTCACCGCCCCCCTCGCCGCCCGGCGCACCCCGCCCGAAGGAACACGATGACCGAGCACCACGCCGACCGGCCGCACGAGGTCCGGGCGTTCTTCGCGGCCCGCGCCGCCGGCTGGGACGCCAGGTTCCCCGACGACGGTCCCGCCTATGCGGCGGGCGTCGCGGCCCTGGGCCTCCAGGAGGGCGACCGGGTACTGGACGCCGGCTGCGGCACCGGGCGTGCGCTGCCCGCGCTGCGGGAGGCCGTGGGACCGCGCGGCGCGGTGCTGGGCGCGGACGTCACGCCCGAGATGCTGCGGGCCGCCGTACGGGCCGGGCGCGGCCGGTACGCGGCGCTGCTGCTCGCCGACGCGGCCCGGCTGCCGCTGCCCGACGCCGCGCTGGACGCGGTCTTCGCCGCCGGGCTGATCTCCCATCTGCCGGACTCGGCCGGCGGGCTCGGTGAGCTGGCCAGGGTCGTGCGCCCCGGTGGCCGGCTCGCCCTCTTCCACCCCATCGGGCGGGCCGCCCTCGCCGCGCGCAAGGGCCGCCCGCTCACCCCCGACGACCTGCGGGCCGAGCCGAATCTGCGTCCCCTCCTGGCCGGGAGCGACTGGGACCTGACCCGGTACGAGGACAAGGACGACCGCTATCTGGCGCTGGCGGTCCGCCGGGGCTGAGCCCGCCATCGGGCACGTGGTTCAGGACGCCGCCGGGCCCTGTCCGTGGGGGACCGGGCAGCCGCCGGTGCTGCGGGAGGCGGGGAAGGTGCCCAGTTCGGCCACCCGGAAGCCGTTCGGATAGCCCTTGATCTCGGGGTTCTGGCGGGCGTAGTGCGGGGTGCGGCGGGGCGGCAGCAGCCGTACGGTCCTGGCCCGCAGCCTCAGGGCGCCGCGTACGGCCTTTTGGACCGCCGGTTTGGGCCGGTCGTAGCGGAAGGCTTCCAGCAGCGAGTCGTCCAGGAGGGCCTTGCTCGCGCCGCGCACCACCGGGGCGAGCGGGCCGTACCAGCCCGCCATCAGGTCCAAGGTGGCGTCCGACACCCGTCGTGCGCCCTCGTCCCAGCCGAAGTGCGCCGCCTCGTAGGCGTCGAGGTACCGCTCGAAGTCCTCGTAGGTCTGCGGGACTTCGGCGATGCCCATATGGCTGCCGAGGGTGCGGTAGTAGGCGGCGACGGCGCGCTGTTCGTGCCGGGTCAGGCGCCGCCAGCCGTAGGCGTCGAGCCAGCGCTTGGGCATCACCACGAAGGTGCACAGGACGTAGCGCATGTCGTCGTTGGTGATGTCGTAGCGGCGGTGCATCTGGTTGATACGGCGGATCGCCGTCCGGCCGTCCTCGCCGTCGAAGCCGTGTTCCAGGACGGCGTCCAGGAGGAGCGCGGTGTCGTCATAGCGCTTCTGGGTGCGGTCGGTCAGCTCCGCCGTCTCCGACAGCAACCGGCCGATGCTGGGCACGGCGTAGGTGCGGTACAGCGCGAGTTCCAGGGCTCTGGTGATGTCCCAGGGAAATTCATGCGTCGCGATGATGCGGTAGATCCGCAGGAAGTCGCGCTCCGGGTCGAGCCGCCGGATCTCCTTGAGCCAGTCGTAGCGCCGCACCTGGCACCTGTCCCTTCGATCGTCGAAAGGGCAATTTTAGGGGTGGGCAGGGGGGTTGAAGGATGGCCGCGGCCGCCAGATCGGGCCGCGCATGGCCGGATTCCGTCGTCTCAGGAGATCGTCGCAGGGTCCGCCACGGCCAGCGCCCGCCGCACCGGCATACCCGTACGCCCGGCCAGTGCCAGCCGCTCGCGGACCTCGCGCGGGGTGCGCGGGCGGTAGCCGGGGCCCGTACCGCAGCAGCCGCCGTGGAACGTCAGGCCCGCGCGCAGCACCGCCTCCAGCGCGCGCCAGCCCGCCGCGTCCCGCCGCTTGGGGACCGCCAGGTCGGCGCCCGCGTCGATCAGCTCGCCGCGGCACTGCGGGCAGGGTCCGGGGCCGGGCCCGGTCGGCGTCTTCTTCCACGCGGTCCGGCAGCTCAGGCACACGAAGTGCATCCGGCGGCTGTAGAAACACATAGGCGCAGCGTAGGGCTGGTGACAAGGCGCTACCAACCCCATTAGTGTGCGCCGACGTACCGAGAACGGACCGTGATGGGGAGGCCGCGTGCCCACGACCGAGAGCGCCGACAACGACCAGTTGTTCGTGCTGACGGCGGTGCTGCTGACGCCCGCGCAGTTCCCGAGCGTGCTCGGTGACGACTACCCGGAGGTGTGCGCGGGCCTCGGCCTCGAACCGTACGCGGAGGGCTATGGGCTGGTCCTCGGCCAGGACGGCTCCGGGGCGCGCTGGACGGTGGCGACGGAGGACGTGTCGCTGGTGGCCTGTGCGATCGCGGCCTGGGACTGCGGTATGGAGTACGACCTCTCGCCCGGGGAGAACAGCATCGTCGCGGCGCTTCCCGGTTGGCCGCTGGCCCTGGCCGTGGCGGCGCCGGGTGTGCCGCAGCCGCACGATCCCGAGCCGCAGGAGGGTGATCCCGCGCCGCTCGCGCCGCCGGACGCCGCGGAGTGGGGACCCGCCCAACGGCGGCTCGGCGCGGACGAGATCGCGATGCAGTGGGCGGCCTGGCGCGAGCAGGTGGACGGCGATGTCAGCTTCGCCGAACCGGGGGACGAGGCCCACCAGGGCGTGCGGCGGGTGCTGAAGGAGGCCCGTGGCTATGTGACCGATCCGCCGCCGCCGGGCCGGGTGCGGTCGTCGTTCGCGGCCGGGGAGGCCCGTACGCTGCGGGTCGACGGGCCCGGCTGGAGCCTGGTCGCGCGCACCGACGACATCGCGTTCGTGCTGCTGGACGAGGAGCCGGGCGAGGTGCACCCCGTGGGCCGGGGGCCCGAACTGCCCGGTCTGCTGGCGTCGCTCGACGAGCTGGCGGCGCGGCCGGTCTGAGCACCGCCGCCCGGGCCCCCGCGGTCGGCCCGGCGGGGGCCCGTCGGCTCAGCGGCCGAGCTGCTTGCGGCCTGCCCGGCGCAGGCGGCGGCGCTGGGAGGAGTCGAGGGTCAGATACGCGAGGGCCGGGACGCCGACCATGACCAATACGGCCGCCCAGAAGGGCAGCAGCCACAGCAGGATCACTCCCACCGCAACGCCGCCGATCGCGACCTTTGCCTGTGTGGACATCCTTCACGCCCCTTCCGCGGCGCCCGCCGCAGTCTGTGTACTCCATTGAACGCCGTTTCCGTGCCGCGGGTTCCCTGAACGGCGCCGCCGTGCTGTACCCTCGGGCGCTTCAGGCGCCATTAGTCAAACTTGAGGAGTCCTGGACCCAGTGCCCTTCCTCCCCACGGTCACCCCGGCTCGGCTCGCCGAGCTCGCCCGCTGTGCGGCGGTCTTTCTGCCGTCGGATCCGCCACGAGCCGGGCGGGTCGCCTTCTGGCGCCCGGACGGCGAGCCCGTCGCCGACACACCGCACGACGGGCTGTGCGTCGCCCTGCCCGGCGAGGACGGTGCGGTCGAGGTGTGCGAGGTCCCCGCCCTGGTCCTGCCCGTCGCCGAAGCGCTGCCCGTGCTCACGCGCGCCCGGGCCGCCCGGGGCACCCATCCGGCGGCGGCCTTCTGGGGTGCCGCGGCCGTGCTGGCGCTCCAGTTGGCGGCGCGCGGACGGCTGCTGCCAGGGGTGAGCCCCGAGGGGTTCGACGCCTGGCGGGCGGGTCCGCTCGATCCGGGGGACGTCGAGCGGCTGCGTGACCTCGCGGCCGCGATGCCGCCGTACGCGCACGCCGTCCCCCTCGCGGACAGCGACCCGGTGGCGCTGCCCGACCCGGAGCGGCAACTACGGGCCTTCCTCGACGCGGTGGCGGACGGGCTGCCGCGCTCCCCCGCCGCGGCGCTGGTCACCGGCGCGCCGGCCTTCGCGGCGGCCGCCCCGAGTCACGTCCCCGAACAGCGCGCCTGGGCCGCGGACGTGGCCGCCGGCCATGACGCGGGCGTACGGATCTCCCTGCGGGTGGAGGTCCAGGGGGCGGACGGCCCCGATGGCCAGGACGCCTTGCCCGACCCCGGCGACACCGACTCGCCCGTGGCCTTCACCGCCGTGCTGCAGTTGCACAGCCTCACCGACCCGGCGCTGGTCGCGGATGCCGCCGAGGTGTGGGTGGGGGCCTCTGCGGCGGGGCGGGCGTTCGGGCCGCGGGCGCGGATGGACACGCTGCTGACGCTGCGCCGCGCGGCCGACGCCTGGGCTCCGCTCACCCCGCTGCTGTCCGCGGCGGTACCCGACGCGCTGCAACTCGCCGACGAGGAGGTCGCCGAACTGCTCGGGCCGGCCTCCCGTGCGCTGGCCGCCGCCGGGGTGCAGGTCCACTGGCCGAAGGCGCTGGCGCGCACGCTGACCAGCCGGGCCGTGGTGGGGCCGCCGGACGCCGCGGACGGCGACGGGCCGGACGGGCCGGAGTCGGGGCTGCCGTCGTTGCTGTCGGCGGACGCGCTGCTGTCGTTCAGCTGGCGGTTCGCGGTGGGCGATCAGGAGATCGGCCGGGCGGAGCTGGAGCGGCTCGCCGAGGCCGGGCGGCCGCTGGTCCGGCTGCGCGGTCAGTGGGTGCTGATCGACCCGGAGGCCGTACGGGCCGCCCGGGAGCGCCGGGACCGCAAGGTCACACCGCTCGACGCGCTCGGCGCCGCGCTCACCGGCAGTGCCGAGGACCCGGCCGGCGGCCGTGTGGAGGTGCGGGCCTCGGGCTGGCTCGCCCGGTTGCGCGACCGGGTCGCCGACCCCGAAGGCGCCGACGGCACCCCGGTCCGGCAGCCGGCGGCGCTCACCGCGACCCTGCGCGACTACCAGCTGCGCGGTCTCGGCTGGCTGCACCGGATGACGTCGCTGGGGCTGGGCGCCTGCCTCGCCGACGATATGGGCCTCGGCAAGACGATCACGTTGATCGCGCTGCATCTGCACCGGCAGCAGGAGCGCGCGTCCGCCGGTCCGACGCTGGTGGTCTGCCCCACCTCCCTCATGGGCAACTGGCAGCGGGAGATCGAGAAGTTCGCGCCGGGCACACCGGTGCGCCGCTTCCACGCCGGGCGGCGCAGCCTGGCGTCCCTGGGGGACGGCGAGTTCGTCCTGACCACCTACGGGACGATGCGGCTGGATGCCGCCAAGCTCGCGGAGGTGGGCTGGGGGCTGGTCGTCGCCGACGAGGCGCAGCACGTCAAGAATCCCTTCTCCGCGACCGCCAAGGCGCTGCGGACCCTCCCCGCCAAGGCCCGGGTGGCGCTGACCGGCACCCCGGTGGAGAACAACCTGTCGGAGCTGTGGGCGATCCTCGACTGGACGACGCCTGGTCTCCTGGGGCCGCTCGGCCGGTTCCGTACGCGCTATGCGCAGGCCGTCGAGGGCGGTGTGGCGGCCTCGGCGGAGGCGGGCGCGGCGGCCGAGCGGCTGGCCCGGCTGGTGCGGCCCTTCCTGCTGCGCCGCCGCAAGTCCGATCCGGGGATCGCGCCGGAGCTGCCGCCCAAGACGGAGACCGACCGTGCGGTGGCGCTGACCAGGGAGCAGGCCGGGCTGTACGAGGCGGTGGTGCGCGAGGGGCTCGACGAGATCTCCGGGACGGACGGGTTCGCCCGTCGCGGGCTGGTCGTCAAGCTGCTCACCTCGCTCAAGCAGATCTGCAACCACCCGGCGCAGTATCTGAAGGAGTTCGGCCCCGGGGACGGCGCACCGGCCGCCGCGGACGTCACCGTCTCCGGGCGTTCGGGGAAGGTCGAGCTGCTGGACGAGCTGCTCGACACCCTCCTGTCCGAGGGCGCGAGCGTGCTGGTGTTCACGCAGTACGTGCAGATGGCGCGGCTGCTCCAGGCGCATCTGGCGGCTCGTGGGGTGCCCACCCAACTGCTGCACGGCGGGACGCCGGTGGCCCGGCGCGAGGAGATGGTGCGGCGGTTCCAGGACGGTGCGGCGCCGGTGTTCCTGCTGTCGCTGAAGGCGGCCGGCACCGGGCTGAACCTCACCCGCGCCTCGCATGTCGTGCACTTCGACCGCTGGTGGAACCCGGCCGTCGAGGCGCAGGCCACCGACCGTGCGTACCGCATCGGTCAGACCCAGCCGGTGCAGGTGCACCGGTTCATCACCGAGGGCACGATCGAGGACCGGATCGCCGAAATGCTCTCCCGTAAGCAGCGGTTGGCGGATGCCGTCCTGGGGTCCGGCGAGGCCGCGCTGACCGAACTCACCGACGCCGAGCTGGCGGATCTGGTCGCACTGCGAGGGAGCGAGCGATGAGCACACCCGGGAACGACATGGCGGGTCGCGCCGACGGGGCGGCGGCCGGGGCCGAGCGGATCTTCGACGCGCTTCCGGCGGCCCGCGGCCGGGCCTTCGCGCGGAGTTGGTGGGGGCAGGCGTGGCTCAAGGCGCTGGAGGACTCCGCGCTCGACGGCGCGCAGGTCAAACTGGGCCGGCAGCATGCGCGGGCCGGTGCGGTCGGCGCGGTGTCCGTACGTCCCGGGCGGCTCACCGCGCTCGTCCAGGACCGTGACCACACGCGGAACCGGTCCGACGTCCTGCTGCAGCAGTTGAGCGCGGCGGACTGGGACCGCTTCCTGGACCTGGTCGCGGACCGGGCCGGGCATATCGCGGCGCTGCTGGACCGGGACATGCCGCCGGTCCTGGTCGAGGACGCGGCCGCCGCCGGGATCGAACTCCTGCCGGGCATCGGCGACCTGGAGTCGGAGTGCGGCTGCGGGGCGTGGGACCACTGTGCGCATTCGGCGGCGCTGTGCTACCAGGTGGCGCGGTTGCTGGACGAGGACCCGTTCGTGCTGCTGCTGTTGCGCGGCCGGGGCGAGCGGGAGCTGCTCGACGAGCTTCAGGAGCGCAGCGCGGCGCGGGCGGCGGTGCCCGCGGACGAGGACGCGCCGGGCGCGGAGCCGGATGCGGGGGTGCCGGCCGCCGAGGCGTACGCGGCGCGCGACATTCTGCCGCCGCTGCCCCCGCCACCGCCGCCGGTCGCCGCTCCGGGGGCCGCACCGGCGCTCGGCGGCGGCACCCCGCCCGCGCCCGGAGTGACGGTGCCCGCACTGGAGTTGCTGATCGAGGACGCGGCGGCGCGCGCCCAGCGGCTGCTCGCCGACGCCCTCTCCGCCGGGCACCCGGACAGTGTGCCGCCGCCCGCGCTGACGCCCGCTCAGGACGCGGTGCGGCTGGCGGCGACGGATCCCGGGGAGGAGATATCGGCGCGGTTGGCGGCCGGTTCGGGGCGCGATCCTCGGGGGCTGGCGCTGGCCGTACGGGCCTGGGAGCTGGGTGGCGCCGCCGGGCTCGCGGTCCTGGAGGAGGAGTGGACGCCGGAGCCGGCGGTGCTGGCCCGGGCGGCCGGCCGGATCGCGGCCGCCTGGGAGGACGGCGAGGCCCGGCCGCGGCTGCGGGCCGACGGCAACCGCTGGACCGTCGGCGGCGATGCCCAGCTGCGCTACGGGCGGGACGGCCGCTGGTGGCCGTACCGCCGGGAGGGCGGGCGGTGGGTGCCCGCGGGCCCGGCCGCGGACGATCCGGCGGGCGCGCTGGCGGGGCTGTCGGCGCCGGAGTGAGGGATCCGGGGCGGCGGGCCGCCTTCGGGGCGGTCGCCGCCTCGGGCTGGCCCGATCCGCCCCATCCGGCTGCGCCGCGCCCCCGGTCGTGATTCGCTGATTCCACCCCCCGCCAGGCAAGTCGCCCGCAGCAGGAGGACCAGTGACCGGTACTTCGCAGCACGCGCCGCAGCAGCCGACTCACGGACAGCCGCCACGGACCGCCGACGACCCGCACCGCGCACCGCACCACTCCGGCCACCCGCACCCCCGCCCCCGTTACTACGAGGACCGCTCGCCGGGCAGCGGAGCGCTGCCGCCGCGGGCCTGGTACGAGAGATCGGACGCCGCCCGGCTCTCGCTGCACGGCACCTGGCGCTTCCGGCTGTCGCCGCGCGCCGACGCCGAGGACGACGCCTTCGCCCGCCCGGACTTCGACGACGCCCAGTGGCGGCAGCTGCGGGTGCCCGGCACCTGGGCGCTCAAGGGCTTCGGCGCGCCCGCGTACACCAACACCGCCTACCCCTTTCCGGTCGATCCGCCGAGACCGCCGGACGAGAACCCCACCGGCGACCACCGGCATGTCTTCGATCTGCCCGAGGGCTGGGGCGAGGGCCCCGCGGTGCTGCACTTCGGCGGGGTGGAGTCCTGCGCCCGGGTGTGGCTCAACGGGCGGGAGCTGGGGCACTTCAAGGGCAGCCGGCTGCCGCACGAGTTCGAGGTCGGGCATCTGCTGCGGCCGTGCGGCAATGTGCTGGCGGTGCGCGTCCACCAGTGGTCGTCGGGCAGCTATCTGGAGGACCAGGACCAGTGGTGGCTGCCGGGCATCTTCCGGAACGTGTCGGTCCACCGCCGTCCCGAGGGCTCGGTCGTCGACCACTTCGTGCACGCCGGGTACGACCACGTCACGGGGCGGGGCACGCTGCGCGTGGAGTGCGAACCCGGCGGGCGGGTGACCGTACCGGAACTGGGGCTCGATCTGGCCACCGGGCAGAGCGCGACGGTCGCGGTGCGCCCCTGGACGGCCGAGCGGCCGCACCTCTACGACGGGGAGCTGGTCACCGCCGGGGAACGGGTCCCGCTGCGGATCGGGTTCCGGACCGTCCGGGTCGAGGACGGGCTGCTGAAGGTCAACGGCCGCCGGATCCTGCTGCGCGGCGTCAACCGCCATGAGTTCCATCCGCTCTACGGGCGCACGGTCGGCCCGGAGACGATGCGCCGCGATCTGCTGCTGATGAAGCGGCACAACATCAACGCGGTGCGCACCAGCCACTATCCGCCGCACCCGGCGTTCCTCGATCTCTGCGACGAGCTGGGGATGTGGGTCGTCGACGAGTGCGATCTGGAGACGCACGGCTTCGCCCAGCAGGGCTGGCGGGACAACCCGGTCGACGACGAGCGCTGGGAGCCGGCCCTGCTCGACCGGGCCCGCCGGATGGTCGAGCGGGACAAGAACCACCCCAGCGTCGTGCTGTGGTCGCTGGGCAACGAGTGCGGGACGGGCCGCGGGCTCTCCGCGATGGCCTCCTGGATGCGCGAGCGCGATCCGTCCCGCCCGCTGCACTACGAGGGCGACCGCAGCTGCGCCGACACCGATGTGTACTCCCGGATGTACGCCGACCATGCCGAGGTGGAGCGCATCGGGCGGCGCGCCGAGGAGCCGCTGGCCGATCCGGACCTCGACGCCCGGCGGCGTGGACTGCCCTTCCTGCTCTGCGAGTACGCGCATGCGATGGGCAACGGGCCGGGCGGGCTGAGCGAGTACCAGCGGCTGTTCGAGACCTACCCGCGCTGCCAGGGCGGGTTCGTGTGGGAGTGGATCGATCACGGGCTGCGGCAGCAGACACCGGACGGTGCGGTCTTCCACGCCTACGGCGGCGACTTCGGCGAGGAGCTGCACGACGGGAACTTCGTCTGCGACGGGCTGGTCTTCCCCGACCGGGTGCCCTCACCGGGCCTGATCGCGTTCAAGAAGGTCATCGAGCCGGTGCGGATCGAGCGCGAGTCCGCGGGCGACGGCGGTGCGGACGCGGTCCGGATCACCAATCTGCACGACTTCGCCGACCTGGGGCACCTGGAGTTCCTCTGGCGGTACGAGGTGGAAGGCGAGGTGCGCGGACACGGATGGCTGGAGGTGCCGGAGCTGGCCCCGGGTGAGTCGGCGGTGGTGGCGCTGCCGGAGGCGCCGGCCGAGGAGCGGGACGAGGGCGAGGCGATCTGGACGGTGCGGGCGGTGCTGGACGCGGACGCCGCCTGGGCGCCGGCCGGGCACGAGGTCGCCTGGGGCCAGGTGCCGGACGGCCGGCGCCCGGTCGCCGCTCCCCCGGCGGCCACCGCCAGGCCGCGCCGCGGTGAGGGCAATGTGATCCTCCTCGGCCCGGGCACCTTCGACGCCACCACGGGGGCGCTCGGCTATCTGGACGGCGTACAGCTCCGCGGCCCCCGGCTGGACGTCTGGCGGGCGCCGACCGACAACGACGAGGCCGCGCCCTGGCAGCCGGGGCCGCGGCCGGCCACCGAGTGGCGGCGGCTCGGTCTGCACCGGATGCGGCACCGCGTCGACACCGTCGAAACCGCCCCGCAGGCCCTGGTGGTCCGTACCCGGGTCGCGCCGGCCGGGTCGCCCCTGGCGCTGCGCACGGTCTACCGGTGGAGCGCCCACCACGACGCGCTGCGGCTGGAGTTGACCGTCGACCCCGAGGGCGACTGGCCGGTTCCGCTGCCGCGGCTGGGGGTGCGGATGTCGGTGAGCGGCAGCCTGGGGTTCGCGGAGTGGTTCGGCGGCGGGCCCGGCGAGGGCTATCCGGACACCCGGCAGGCCGCGCAGATCGGCCGCTGGGCGATGCCGGTGGACGCGCTCCAGACGCCGTACGTCCGGCCGCAGGAGAACGGCGCGCGGCCCGATGTGCGCTGGGTGCGGCTGACCCGGACGGACGGCTCGGGACTGCGCGTCGAGGGCGACCCGGACTTCTCCTTCTCCGCCCGCCGGTGGACCGACGAGGAGCTGACCGCGGCCCGGCACACCACGGACCTGCGGCCGGGCGAGGACCTCTGGCTCCATCTCGACCACGCGCAGCACGGCATCGGCAGCCAGTCGTGCGGGCCGGGGGTGCTGCCGCAGCACCGGCTGGAGGTGGCGCCCGCGCGGTTCTCGTTCGTGTTCTCCTCGCTGCGCTGAGCGTCGCGGGGCGCCGGGCCCAGGCGCCGGCCGGCGGTGTCAGTGGCCGGCGCTACGATCCGAAGGGAGATCGGACGACCGGCGCACCGGGCCGGGAATCCGGTCGGCCGGGCGGGAGAGCGCCCGGCCGGCACCACGCATCGAGAGGCTTCGCACCATGGTCAGCACCTCCCCTTCGCTCGCCGACGCCCTCGCCGCCGGGCCGGTCGTCCTCGACGGCGGGCTGTCCAATCAGCTGGAGGCCGCCGGGGCCGACCTCAGTGACGCGCTGTGGTCGGCCCGGCTGCTGGCCGAGGAGCCGCAGGCCGTCGTGCGGGCGCATCAGGCGTACTACGAGGCCGGGGCGCAGGTCGCGATCACCTCCAGCTATCAGGCGACGTTCGAGGGCTTCGCGCGCCGCGGGATCGCCGAGGAGCAGGCCGCGGAGCTGCTGCGCCGGAGCGTGGCGCTGGCCCGCGAGGCGGCCGGGCTGGCGCGGGCGGGCGGGGTCGCCGGGCCGCTGTATGTGGCCGCGTCGGCGGGGCCGTACGGGGCGATGCTGGCGGACGGTTCCGAATACCGCGGCCGCTACGGCCTGTCGGTGGCGGAGCTGGAGCGGTTCCACCGGCCGCGGCTGGAGGTGCTGGCTTCGGCGCGGCCCGACGTGCTGGCGCTGGAGACCGTGCCGGACGCCGACGAGGCCCGGGCGCTGCTGCGGGCGGTCCGCGGGCTCGGGGTGCCGGCCTATCTGTCGTACAGCGTCGCGGGTGACCGCACCCGGGCCGGGCAGCCGCTGACCGAGGCGTTCGCGCTCGCGGCCGACGCCGACGAAATCATCGCGGTGGGGGTGAACTGCTGCGCGCCCGACGACGCGGACCGGGCGGTGCGCACGGCCGCGCGGGTCACCGGCAAGCCGGTGGTGGTCTACCCCAACAGCGGGGAGAGCTGGGACGCCCAGGCGCGGGCGTGGTACGGCGACCCGGCGTTCGGTGCGGACCGGGTCGCCGGCTGGGCGGCGGACGGCGCCCGGCTCATCGGCGGCTGCTGCCGGGTGGGACCGGACGTGATCGCCTCGCTGGCGGCCGGTCTGGACCGCTGACCGGGCGGCCGGAAAAGCGGGACCGGCGGTCGGTTCGGACGGGTGAGCGGGTCGAAGGCGTTACACAGACGCAACCGAAGCGGCGGCGACAGCTCTCCTGGTCGGTGGCAGGATGCAGGCCACATCGCAGCACCTACGACATGGTTGATCTTCGTCCTGTACTGGAGGACCGGTGTCCGCTCGCTCCGCGTTGCCTGTCATAGCCGTTGCCGCGGCCGTCGCCGTCCTGGCGGGGTGCACCAGCACCAAGTCCGACGGGAAGAAGGGTTCCGGCGGCCTGCAGCTGGTCTCCGCCGGCACTCTCAAGACCTGCACCCACCTTCCCTACGCGCCGTTCCAGGTGAAGAAGGACGGCAAGGTCGTCGGGTTCGATGTGGACCTGGTCGATCTGGTCGCCAAGGACCTGGGCGTCAAGCAGGAGATCGTCAACACGCCGTTCGAAGGCATCGAGACCGGCCAGGACTTCACCGTCCGCAAGTGCGATCTGGCCGCGGCCGGCATGACGATCACGCCGGCCCGCGACAAGGTGATGGATTTCTCCGACCCCTATTTCAATGCCACTCAGGCGCTGTTGACCAAAAAGGGCAAGCCCTTCAAGAAGGTCGAGGACCTCAAGGGCAAGAAGCTCGGATATCAGAAGGCCACCACCGGCGGGATCTACGCCAAGGACCACGGCAAGGGCGTGGAGCTGGTGGAGTTCGAGGATCTGGGGCTGCTGCTGACCGCGGTGAAGTCCGGCCAGGTCGATGCCGGTATCAACGACAACGGTGTGCTCTTCGACTATGTGAAGCAGAACGCGGACACCGAGGTCACCGCGGAGTTCAACACCGGTGAGCATTACGGCATCGGCGTACGCACCGGCAACGACGCCCTGCGCAAGAAGATCAACGCGGCCATCAAGAAGGCCAAGTCCGACGGCAGTTACGACCGGATCTACAAGAAGTGGTTCGGCACCACACCGCAGAGCTGAGGCCGGTCCTGATGCCCCTGTCCAAAAGACGGCGCGCGCGGCTGATCCGCGGCGTGCAGTACGGCGTCCTGGCGGTCGCCGTGGTGGTCATCGCGCTGGTCGCCGACTGGCACCAGCTGCGGACGGCGTTCTTCGACGTCGAGGTCGCCAAGGCGCTGTTCCCCGACATCATCACCACGGCGCTGGTCAACACGCTCATCTACACCCTGCTGGGATTCGGGTTCGGTCTCGCGCTCGGCCTGGTGCTGGCGCTGATGCGGCTGTCGTCGGTGCCGCCGTACCGCTGGATCGCCATCGCCTATATCGAGTTCTTCCGCGGAATCCCGGCACTGCTGGTGTTCATCGCGCTGGGGTTCGGCGTTCCGCTGGCCTTCGAGGTCGCGCTCGATATGAAGGTGACGGTGATGCTGTCGCTCGGCCTGGTGGGCGCCGCGTATATGGCGGAGACCATCCGGGCCGGAATTCAGGCGGTGCCCAAGGGCCAGACGGAGGCGGCGCGTTCGCTGGGGATGTCGCACGGGCGGGCGATGGTGTCGATCGTCATTCCGCAGGCGTTCCGTATCGTCCTGCCGCCGCTGACCAACGAACTGATCCTGCTGACGAAGGACTCCTCGCTGGTCTATCTGCTGGGGCTGGCGCTCGGTCAGTTCGAGCTGGCCAACTTCGGCCGGGACGCGCTCAATGAGCACAAGAGCCTGACCCCGATCCTGATCGCCGGACTGCTCTACCTCGTGATCACCCTTCCGCTCGGCCAGCTGGTCCGGCGGCTGGAAGCCCGTACGGCGAAGGCCAGGTGAGCGCAATGACGACGGATCGGGCGGCTGATGCCGCCGAGGACGCGAAGGCCATCGACGTACAGGGCCTGCGCAAGGCGTTCGGCGAGCTGGAGGTGCTGCGCGGGGTCGACTTCTCCGTGGCGCGCGGAGAGGTGGTGTGCGTCATCGGGCCCTCCGGGTCCGGGAAGTCGACGCTGCTGCGCTGTGTGAACCTGCTGGAGGAGCCCAGCGCGGGACGGGTCATGGTGGCCGGGACCGACGTCACCGACCCGGACGTGGACATCGATCTGGTCCGGCGGCGGATCGGGATGGTCTTCCAGGCATTCAACCTCTTTCCGCATCTGACCGCGCTGGAGAATCTGACGATCGCTCAGCGGCGGGTGCTGCGCCGCGACCGCGCCGACGCGGAGCGGATCGCCCGCGCCAACCTGGAGCGGGTCGGGCTGAGCGACAAGGCGGCGGCCTATCCGGCGCAGCTGTCGGGCGGCCAGCAGCAGCGGGTGGCGATCGCCCGTGCGCTGTCCATGGAACCGGAGCTGATGCTCTTCGACGAGCCGACCTCTGCCCTCGACCCCGAACTGGTCGGCGACGTACTGGCGGTGATGCGCGGGCTGGCCCGGGACGGGATGACGATGTTGGTCGTCACCCATGAGATGAGCTTCGCCCGGGAGGTCGCCGACCGGGTGGTGTTCATGGACGGCGGGGTGATCGTCGAGGAGGGCACTCCGGAGCAGGTGGTGGGCGCTCCCCGGCACGAGCGGACCCGGACGTTCCTGGCGCGGGTGCTGGATCCGGCGGCCGCCGAGGTGGGCGAGATCGCGGACGCGGGCGGGGAGGCGGCGGTCAAACCCGTGTGACCGGTGGTGGGCCGCCGGTGTACCGGTCGGCGGCCGCCGCACCCTGACCCCCTTCGACGGCAACGGCTTCGGTGCGACCGACGGCCCCGACGCGTTCGACGATCAGGGCCGCCTCGTGGACAGCGGGGTGCCGACGACGGTGGTGACCGTCCGGCTCAGGACAGCGGCTTGGTGAGCTTCTTGGTGCCGGACCGGTTGCCCATCAGGCTGCAGCTGACGGACTTGATGCCGAACTTGTAGCCCTTGAGCGAGGGGTACTGGACGTAGGTGCCCTCGGCGGTGCCGGCGGGCTGCCGGGCCGCCTTGCGCTCCAGTTCGTTGCGGCACAGCGAGGCCGCCTTGTCCTTGATCTCGGATTCGGTGGTCAGGCCGGTGCCGAGGCGGTGGGTGGTGACGACCTCGGCGTCGTGCGGGCCGTCGCAGGAGGCCGCGTCGTTGTTGCCGCCGGCGTCGTCCTTCGGGAGGTCGTAGCAGTCGCCGACCTTCAGCAGGTAGAAGGGGATCTGGCTGCTGGAGGGCGAGGGCGTGCCGCTGGAGTCCGTACCGCCGGAGGACTCGGAGGGCGAGGGGTACGCGGAGGGGGAGGTGCTCTCGGAGGGCGTGGCGCCGGCGCTCGAACTGGTCGGCCGGGCACGGTTGTTGTCGCCGTCGTCGTTGGCGATCACGACGACGGTGATGACGGCGGCCAGCGCGAGCACGCCGCCCCCGATGATCGCCGCGATGACCTTGCCGTTGCCGCCGCCTCCGGGCGGGCCGGGCGGCTGCTGGAAGCCTCCGGGCCCGGCCGGTCCGCCCGGTCCCGGAGGGCCGTAACCGCCGGCCGGCGAGCCGTAGCCGCCGGGGGCCTGGTTGCCGCCCGGGGGCGGGGGGTAGCCACCGGGGCCGTATCCGCCCTGGGCCTGACCGCCGGGGCCGTAGCCGCCGGCCGGCGGGCCGAATCCACCGGGGTTGTTGTGGGGCGGCTGGTTCGGCGGTTGCGGCTGGTTCGACGGCGGAGGCGGAGGAAAGCTCATGGCGGAAATGATCGCTTCTTTACTGGGTTTCAAGGGACTCGGTGACCAACCTGGAACATTCCGGGTCTGAAATGTCCGTCCCGTGGGCACCGTTGCGACAGGCAGCAAGCCACCCTACGGCCCGGAGGTTTCGCGTGTTCACCGACCTGCCCCTGGACGAGCTGCGCAACTACCGCCCACCGCTTCCCGAACCGGCCGGATTCGACGCGTTCTGGCAGCGCACCCTGGACGAGGCCCGTACCCATGACCTCGACGCGCGCTTCACCGAGATCGACCCCGGACTGCCCCTCCTGCGCTGCTACGACGCCGCGTTCTCCGGCTTCGGCGGGCACCGCATCCGCGGCTGGTTCCTGACGCCGGGCAGCTGTGCCGGGCCGCTGCCGTGCGTGGTGCAGTACCTGGGCTACGGCGGCGGCCGGCTGCTGCCGCACGACTGGCTGCTGTGGCCGTCCGCGGGGTTCGCCACCCTGGTCATGGACACCCGGGGACAGAGCGGCCCCGACCGCCCCGGCGACACCCCCGACCCGGCCGGCTACGGCAATCCGGGAGTGCCCGGCAAGATGACCCAGGGCCTGCTCGATCCGGACGACTACTACTACCGGCGGGTGTTCACCGACGCCGTACGGGCGGTGGAGGCGGCCCGCGGCCACGACGACGTGGACGCCGACCGGATCGTGGTCGCCGGCCGCAGCCAGGGCGGCGCCCTCGCCCTGGCGATGACCGCGCTGGTCCCCGGGCTGGCCGGCGCGCTGATCGATGTGCCGATCCTGACGAACATCCGGCGCGCGATCGACCTCACCGACGAGGGCCCGTACGGCGAGCTCACCCGCTACTTCGCGGGCGCCCGCGGCCATATCGACACCGCACTGCACACCCTGGACCACTTCGACGGCCTGAACTTCGCGGCCCGCGCCACCGCCCCCGCGCTCTTCGGCACGGCGCTGCGCGACGCGGTGGTCCCGCCGTCCACCGGCTTCGCCACGTTCCACCACTACGCGGGCGAGAAGGAACTGAAGGTGTGGCGGTTCAACGCCCATGAGGGCGGCGGCGGCGAACACCGGGCCGCGGAGCTCGCCTACGCGCACAAGCTGCTCGACTGACGGGGACCGGCCGCCTGGTGGGGGCCGCAGCGGGACGATCCCCGCGGCCGCCGCCTCAGGCCGTGCCCAGCAGATGCTCCAGCGCCAGCTGGTCCAGCTGCTCGAAGGCCATGCCCCGGGCCGCGGCCGCCGCGGGATCGAAGGTCTCGTAGGCGGTCGCGTCGGCCAGCAGCCCGGCCAGGCCGTCCTCGGCCGTGGGCCGGGTCAGCTGGTCGAGGCGGGCGGCGCGCAGCGCCTCCTGGACGGCCGGGGCGGCGCGGAAGGCCGCCGCGCGCTCCTTGAGGATCAGGTAGTTGCGCATACAGCCGGCCGCCGAGGCCCAGACGCCGTCCAGGTCCTCGGTGCGCGGCGGTTTGAAGTCGAAGTGCCGCGGACCGTCGTAGCCGGCCGTCTCCAGGAGGTCGACCAGCCAGAAGGCGGACCGCAGATCGCCCGCGCCGAAGCGGAGGTCCTGGTCGTACTTGACCCCGCTCTGGCCGTTGAGGTCGATATGGAAGAGCTTGTCCGCCCACAGCGCCTGGGCGATGCCGTGCGGGAAGTTCAGCCCGGCCATCTGCTCGTGCCCGACCTCCGGGTTGACGCCGTAGAGCTCGGGGCGCTCCAGCCGTTCGATGAAGGCCAGGGCGTGGCCGACGGTGGGCAGCAGGATGTCGCCGCGCGGTTCGTTCGGCTTGGGCTCGATGGCGAACCGCAGGTCGTAGCCCTGCTCGACGACGTACTGGCCGAGGAGGTCGAATGCCTCCTTCATCCGGTCCAGGGCGGCCCGTACGTCCTTGGCGGCGCCGGACTCCGCACCTTCGCGCCCGCCCCACGCGACGTACGTACGGGCCCCCAGCTCGGCGGCGAGATCGATGTTGCGCAGCGTCTTGCGCAGGGCGTAACGGCGGACGTCGCGGTCGTTGGCGGTGAAGGCGCCGTCCTTGAAGACGGGGTGGGTGAAGAGGTTGGTGGTCGCCATCGGGACGACGAGTCCGGTGGCGTCCAGCGCCTGCCGGAAGCGGGTGACGGCGGCCGCGCGCTCGATGTCGCCTGCGCCGGAGGGGATCAGATCGTCGTCGTGGAAGGTGACGCCGTACGCGCCGAGAGCGGCGAGGCGGTGGACGGACTCGACGGGGTCCAGGGCGCGCCGGGTGGGGTCGCCGAAGGGGTCGCGGCCCTGCCAGCCGACCGTCCAGAGGCCGAAGGTGAACTTGTCCTCGGGCACGGGCTGATGGCTCATCGCGACTCCCTCGGTCATTTCGTCAACACGCTTTACAAATTGCGCCGCGGTCAAACTAATATGCGGCAGCACACCGGGGAACCCCCTGGACACAGACCATGGATACGGGCCGCCAAGGGAGAGTGCACGATGGGCGCACAGGCAGCGGGACCGCTCGTCGTCGGGGTGGACAGCTCGACGCAGTCCACCAAGGCGCTGGTCGTGGACGCGGAGACCGGTGCGGTCATCGCCCGGGGCCAGGCGCCGCACACGGTCAGCGCCGGCGAGGGCCGGCAGAGCGACCCGCGGCAGTGGTGGCGGGCGCTGGGCGAGGCGCTGACGCAGTGCGGCGACGCGGCACGGCAGGCCACGGCGGTGTCCGTCGGCGGGCAGCAGCACGGACTGGTGACGCTGGACGCGGCCGGTGAGCCGGTGCGCCCGGCCATCTTGTGGAACGACGTACGCCCGGCGGCGCAGAGCGAGCAGCTGATCGCGGAGCGGGGCGGCGCGAAGTCCTGGGCGGACCGGGTCGGGAGCGTGCCGACGCCGGCGTTCACGGTGGCCAAGTGGGCCTGGCTGCGGGCCAACGAGCCTTCGGCGGCGGCCGGCACCGCGGCGGTGCGGCTGCCGCACGACTACCTCGTCGAGCGGCTGACCGGCCAGGCCGTCACCGATCGCGGCGATGCGTCGGGCACCGGCTGGTGGGCGTCGTCGACCGGGTCCTACGACGCGGACATCCTCGCGCACGTCGGGCTGGACCCGAAGGCGCTGCCGCGGGTGGCGCTGCCGGGTGAGGCCGCCGGGACCGTGCACGCCGACGACCTTCCGCTGCCGCACGGCGCGCTGGTGGCCGCCGGGACCGGCGACAACATGGCGGCGGCGCTCGGTCTGGGGCTGCGCCCGGGCCAGCCGGTGCTGAGCCTGGGCACCTCGGGGACGGTCTATGCGGTCTCGACCCGGCGGCCCACCGATCCGACCGGGGTCGTCGCGGGCTTCGCCGATGCCCGGGGCGACTGGCTGCCGTTGGCCTGCACCCTGAACTGCACGCTCGCCGTGGACCGGGTGGCGGCGCTGCTGGGCCGCGACCGGGAGGCGGTGGAGGCGGGCGGCGAGGTGGTGATGCTGCCGTTCCTCGACGGTGAGCGGACCCCGAACCTGCCCGGCGCGTCGGGCCTGGTGCACGGGCTGCGGCACGAGACCACGGCCGGCCAGCTGCTGCAGGCCGCCTACGACGGCGCGGTGTTCGCGCTGCTGGAGGCGCTGGACCGGGTGCTCGACGGGGATATCGCGGCGGACGTGCCGCTGCTGCTGATCGGCGGCGGGGCGAAGGGCCGGGCCTGGCGGGAGACCGTGCGGCGGCTGTCCGGGCGGCCGGTGGTGGTGCCCGAGGCGCAGGAGCTGGTCGCGCTCGGTGCCGCGGCGCAGGCGGCGGGGCTGCTGCTGGGCGAGGACCCGGCGGCGGTGGCGCGCCGCTGGGGTACGGCCCGCGGCGCGGAGTACGAGGCGCAGGAGCGCGACACGGCGGCCTGGGAGCGGATCCGGGCGACGCTGGCACACGGCGAGGCGCTGCTGCGGGGTGAGGCGATTCGGCCGGGGCGGTGAATCGACGGAACGGTCATCGCCGGACCGGCCGGATCACCGGGCCGATGCATCGCCGGGCCGGCTGGATCGGCTGACTGACGCATCACTGGGCTGGTGAGTCTCACCGGACTGGTGAGTCACCGGACTGGCGAATCAGCCGGGTTCGGGCGTTTTGCCACCCCCCTCACCCCACCCACACGCCCTCCCCCGCCCCCACCCTCCCTCCCCCCGTAGGGGGGAGGGAGGGTGCCGGGGGGTGGGGGCGGGGGCCGAACATCGAGGAGCTCGCCATGCCCGCCATACCCCACCCCTCCACCCCCACCCCCGACACCCAACACGCCATCCGCCGCCGCAATCTCGCCCGGGTCCTGGGCACCGTGGCCGCGCAGGGGCCGCTGTCCCGGGCGGCGGTCGCGGGGCGGATCGGGCTCACCCGGGCGGGCGTGGCCCCGCTCGTGGAGGAGCTGCTGCGGGCCGGGCTGCTGGTGGAGACCGGGCGGGCGGTACCCAGCGGGCGGGGCCGGCCCGGCAGCGAACTGGCGGTGAGCGCCCGTGGCCCGGCCGGGCTGGGGGCCGAGATAGGCGTCGACCATCTGGCGGTGTGCGCGGTCGATCTGCGCGGCCGGGTACGGGCGCGGGTGGCGGCCGAGGCGGCGAACCGGCAGAGCGAGCCCGGGCCCGTACTGCGGCGGCTGTCCGCGCTGGTGGCGGAGGTGACCGCGGGGATCGCGGCGGAGGGGCTGCGGCCGGCCGGGCTGGCGGTCGCGGTGCCCGGTCTGGTGGCCCGCGGCTCGACGACCGTGGTGCACGCGCCCAACCTCGGCTGGCGGGCGGTGGATCTGGCGCCGGGACTGGCCTCGGCGACGGCACCGGGTCACGGCGTCGACGGCATCGGGCTGACCGTGGAGAACGAGGCCAACCTGGGTGCGCTGGCCGAGCTGCGGCTGGGCGGCGACGGCGCCGAACTTCCGGGCCCGCCGCCGGATTTCGTGCATGTCTCGGCGGAGGTCGGGATCGGCGCCGCGGTGGTGGTGGAGGGTCGACTGCTGCGGGGGGCACGGGGGTTCGCGGGTGAGCTGGGGCACGTCCCGGTGTATCCGGACGGCCGCCGCTGCGACTGCGGCGGCCGCGGCTGCCTGGAGCTGTACGCGGGCGAACGGGCCGTACTGCGCGCGGGCGGGATCACACCCGAGGGCGCGGCGGCCGCGCATCCGGGACCGGGGGCCCGGATGGCGCTGCTCGCGCACCGGGCCGCCGACGGGGACGCGGCCACCGTACGGGCGCTGGGCGAGGCGGGGACGGCGCTGGGGATCGCGCTTGCGGGGGTGGTGAACCTGCTCGATCCCCAGGCGGTGGTCCTGGGTGGTGCGCTGGCCGAGCCGGCGCCCTGGGTTCTGCCGTCCCTGGAGCGGGAGTTGGCGCTGCGGACGGCGGTCGCCGCGGATCCGTCGCGCGGCGGCGGACCGCGGGTGGCGGTGTCGCGGCTGGGCGCGGACGGCCCCCTGCTCGGTGCGGCGCACGCCGCCCTCCAGGCCGTGCTCGACGATCCGCTCGACTTCCGCGCCCCGGCACACTCTCCCCGGGGCTGAAATCGCCTAAACCTTTCCATGGAAGGGGATTTCCATGCCACTCCATCGAGCGATTGTGCTGATAAAAAGCGCCCGACTACGGTCGGTTCGGCGGACTGCCACGGAACTGTCGTGACGGAGGGTTTCGGGGCGGCCGCATCGCACCCTCCGAGGAGATAGGTCACGTTGTGACGATTGCCGACGAATCACTGCCCGGCACTGCGGAAAACGCCCCGAATTCCAGCCTGAGCACCTCCGCCGCACGGAATTTGGCAACCACCACCAAAACCCCGCCGCAGATGCAGGGCATCACGTCCCGATGGCTGCTGCGACTGCTGCCCTGGGTGCAGGTCTCCGGCGGCACCTACCGCGTCAACCGCCGACTGACCTACACCCTCGGCGACGGGCGCATCGAATTCGCCATCAGCGGCTCCGAGGTCTCGGTGATCCCCGATGAACTGCGCGAGCTGCCCGCGCTGCGGCAATTCACCGATACCGAGGTCCTCACGGCCCTCAGCGAGCGGTTCACCCAGCACGCCTATGCACCCGGCGAGTTGATCGCCGAGGCCGGCACGCCGGACGACCGGCTGGTGCTGATCGTGCACGGCCGGGTGGACCGCATCGGCAGCGGCAAATACGGCGAGGAGTCCGCGCTGGAGGCGCTGGCCGGTGGCGACCACCTCGGTGACGGGCCGCTGACCACCTCCGAGGGGACCTGGCGGTTCAGCTATCGCGCGGTGACCCGGGTGACGGTCCTGTCGCTGTCGCGGCAGGCCGCGCAGGAGGTCGTCGACCGCTCCCCCGAGCTGCGCGACCATCTGGCCGCGGGCGTGGCGGACCCGGCGCACCCGACGAACGACAGCGGCGAGTCCGCGGTCTCGGTCGCCTCCGGGCACCACGGCGAACCCTCGCTGCCCGGCACGTTCGTCGACTACGACCTGAAGCCGCGGGAGTACGAACTCAGCGTCGCCCAGACGGTGCTGCGTGCCCACAGCCGGGTCGGCGACCTCTACAGCGACCCGATGAACCAGGTCGAGGAGCAGCTGAAGCTCACGATCCAGGCGCTGCGCGAGCGCCAGGAGAGCGAGCTGGTCAACAATCCCGAGTTCGGGCTGCTGCACAACGCCGACCTCAAGCAGCGCATCCACACCCGCAACGGCCCGCCCACCCCCGACGATCTCGACGACCTGCTCGCGACGGTCTGGAAGGACCCGGGCTTTCTGCTCGCCCATCCGCAGACGATCGCCGCGATCGGCCGGGAGTGCAGTGCTCGTGGACTGTATCCGACCGCGGTGGATTTCATGGGGCATTCACTGCCGTCCTGGCGCGGGGTGCCGATCTTCCCGTGCAACAAGATTCCGGTGACAAAGGACCGGACCAGTTCCATTCTGCTGCTGCGCACCGGCGAAGAGAATCGGGGCGTGGTCGGTCTGCACCAGACCGGAATTCCCGATGAGTACGAGCCGAGCCTTTCGGTGCGTTTCATGGGTCTCGACGACCGGGCAGTCATCAAGTACCTCGTCAGCGCCTACTATTCCGCGGCAATTCTCGTGCCCGACGCGGTGGGCGTTCTCGAAGACGTGCAAATCGGCCACTGAGCAGACGCGCGGAAAGAGACCACAGCGCCCTGGGCGGCCCGCATCCCCGCCCCGGCGCCACGGCAGCACGTCACGTACGCACAGCACCCCACAGAACAGGTGAGCCTTCTCCATGACCACATCGGTGGACCCGACGTCCGGCCCGCAGCCTTCCGGGGTCGAGCAGAGCCGTTCCAGCCTGGACACCTCGGCAGCCCGCAAGCTGGCGACCACGACCAAGACGCCGCCGCAGATGCAGGGGATCTCCTCCCGCTGGCTGCTGCGCATCCTGCCCTGGACCCAGGTCTCCGGCGGTACGTACCGCGTCAACCGCCGGCTTACGCACACCCTCGGTGACGGCCGGATCGAGTTCGTCTCGACCGGCACCGAAGTCCGGGTGGTCCCCGCGGAGTTGCGGGAGCTGGCGCCGCTGCGCGGCTACGACGACGGTGCGACGCTGGAGGCGCTGGCCGGCCGGTTCGTCCAGCGGGAGTTCGCCCCCGGCGATGTGCTGGTCCGCAAGGGCGGGCCGACCGACCGGGTGATCCTGATCGCGCACGGCAAGCTCGACCGGACGGGCACCGGCAAGTACGGCGAGGACACCGTCCTGGGCACGGTGGCCGACGGCGACGCCCTCGGCGCGGCCGCGCTGGTGTCGCCGGACGCGGAGTGGGAGCACTCGGTGCGGGCGGTGACCCGGGTGACCGCACTGACCCTGTACCGCAGCGACTTCGAGGCGGTGCTGGCGGAGTCGGAGTCGCTGCGCGCACATGTCGAGGAGTTCCGGGCGGCGCTGGTGCCGGCGCAGAACAAGCACGGTGAGGCGGCCATCGAGCTGGCCGCGGGCCATGTCGGCGAACCGCTTCTGCCGGGCACCTTCGCCGATTACGACACGGCGCCGCGCGAGTACGAACTCAGCGTCGCGCAGACCGTGTTGAAGGTGCACTCGCGTGTCGCCGACCTCTACAACGGCCCGATGAACCAGCTGGACCAGCAGCTGCGGCTGACCGTGGAGGCGCTGCGGGAGCGCCAGGAGCACGAGATGGTCAACAATCGCGAGTTCGGGCTGCTGCACAACGCCGACCTCAAGCAGCGCATCCACACCCGCAGCGGCCCGCCCACCCCCGACGACCTGGACGAGCTGATCTCGCGGCGCCGTAAGACGCAGTTCCTGCTGGCGCATCCGCGCACCATCGCCGCGATCGGCCGGGAGTGGAACGCACGGGGCATCTACCCCAGCACCGTCGAGTTCGAGGGCGCGGCGGTGCGTTCCTGGCGGGGCATTCCGCTGCTGCCCTGCAACAAGATCCCGGTCAACCCGGATCAGACCAGCTCGATTCTGGCGCTGCGGGTCGGCGAGGAGAACCAGGGGGTGATCGGGCTGCATCAGACCGGTATCCCCGACGAGTACCAGCCCAGCCTCTCGGTGCGCTTCATGGGCATCAACGACCAGGCCGTCATCAATTACCTGGTCAGCGCCTACTATTCGGCGGCGGTGCTGGTGCCGGACGCCCTGGGCATCCTGGAGGATGTGGAGATCGGTCACTGACGGCGACGACTGCGGTCCGGTGCCGCGCCGGTGATCAGCCGTCAGGGCTGCGGGCGCGGCACTCGGGTGACGACTGATCAGGTCATATGCCTGGCTCCTGACCTCGCCGTTTCGCCTTTGGCCGAGCCATTGGCGAAACGGCCACGCCCTTGGCAGGGAATGCCCTCTTGCGCATGATGAACGTACAGATGTGCGTGACATGTACGCGACCTTTCCCCTCGGTCCTCGTCAGGAGTTCACATGGCGCACGATTCCTCCCGCCCGGCCCGCAGGCGCCTGATCACCGGTGCCGCCGCGCTCACCGCCTCCGCCGCTCTCACCCCCCTCACCGCGGCCGCGGCCGCTTCGCGCGAGCGGGCGCCGCACGGTGGCGGTGGCGGCTATCCCCCCGTCCAGTGGGTCCCGGCCAGCCGGTCCAACCTCACCGCCGCCAACCGCCCCACGCAGTATCCGATCAATATGGTCGTGGTGCATGTGACGCAGGAGACCTACAAGGACACCCTCAGGCTCTTCCAGGACCCCGGGCACAAGGCGGCCGCCCACTATGTCGTACGGTCCGCCGACGGCCATCTCGCCCAGTGCGTCAAGGAACGCGATGTCGCCTGGCACGCCGGCAACTGGGGCTTCAACACCCGCAGCATCGGCATCGAGCACGAGGGCTGGATCGACGACCCGACCTGGTTCACCGACGTGCTGTACGAGCGGTCCGCGCAGCTCACCGCCGCCGTCTGCGCCCGCTACCGGATCCCCGTGGACCGCGCGCACATCATCGGCCATGTGGAGGTGCCCGGCACCGACCACCACGACCCGGGCGAGTACTGGGACTGGGCGCGCTACCTGGAACTGGTCGTCGAGGCATCCTGGCAGCACACCGGGTGACGACGCCCTCAGCGCGCCGCGCGCAGAAAGCCTTCCAGGCCCGGCAGGTCGTCCGAGTTCAGATGGTCGACGCCGGCGTCGAGCAGCGCCGTCCAGACCGCCTCGCGCGCCGGGCCGGCCGTGTCCGGCGTCGCCCAGAAGCGCAGCCGGCGCCGCTCGGCATGCGCGGCGGCCACCAACCGCCGCAGCCGCTCGCGCTCGTCGCCCGGCATCGGGCCCACGCCCTGCCAGCGGAAGGTCTCGGTCCACGAGGCCGAGACCAGCGGGGCGAACGAGGCCGGGGCGGCGGTGCCCAGGTCCTCGATCCGGCCGTCGTAGAAGGCGTGGCGCACCCGCTCGCCCTCCATGGGCGCGCGGGCCGCGCGGTCGCCGGAGACCACGGCGGTGACCGGCCCGCGGCGGACCCGGCCCGCGCGGCACACGCTCAGCATGTCCCGGTAGCGGTGCAGCACCCGCGACAGCTCCCGGTAGGTGGGCACGCCCGCGGACTTGACGTCGATCAGCAGCTGGAGGGAGAGGGGGTGGCCCCGGTAGACCGTGCCGCCGTTGGCGCGAACGCGTCGGCGCAGAGGGTCGAGGTACAGCGCTTCCAGGGTGCGGGCGGGGTCCAGACCGCTCTCCTCATGGGCCACCAGCAGCCGGCCGTCGACGAGCCAGATGTCCGCCTCCACGCTGCCGAAGCCGTGGTCGAGGGCGTCCAGGAGCGGCCGGGGGTGCGCGTAGTCGTTGTGCGCGTGCGCCTGGCGCAGGGGCGCGGAGCCGGTGGGGCGGCGTACGGCGGCGATCCGGGCCTCGGCGGGGGCGGTGAGGCCGGCGGCCAGGGCCGCGCCCAACGACACGACGGCCGTTCTACGGGTGTACAGATTCATGACATCTCCAGGCGATAGTAATTTTTCGACGATCGGACGCGATGAGCGGCGCGAAGTGAACGTCTTCGGCACCTGGGACAGTTGGCGCGATGTCAGGGGGGCTCGTGAAGCAGCGATTCAGCCGGGTTCGGGCGATGCTGACGGTGCTGGTCGTGTGGGGTGTGCTCGCGGGCGGCGGGCTGGCGGGCGGGCCTGCGGCCACCGCTGCTGCCACCACCACCGTGCAGCGCTTCGATGCCGTGGCGGTGGCGCCCGGTGTGGAGTACGGCGAATTCCGGATGACGGTGCCGCGCGGGATCGTGCACGGGCATCTGCTGACGGTCGATCTGGCCGATCCGCGGGTCACGGTCGATCTGCTGTATCCGGGGGTGGTCGGCGCCCGGGCACCGGTGTCCCAACTGGCCGCGGCGCGCGGTGCGGTGGCGGCCGTCAACGGCGACTTCTTCCACATCACCGAGACCCAGCATCCGGGCGTGGAGGCGACCGGCGCCCCGGTGGGCCCGGCGGTGACGTCGGGGCGGCAGCTCAAGGCCGCGGTGCCCGACGGGCAGCGGTTCGGTCCGGTCCTGCCGCCCGGCGCGACCACCGAGGACGTCATCGGTGTCGGCTATGACCGCCGGGCGCGGCTGGACCGGCTCACACTGCGCGGCGCGGTGCTCACTCCCGGAGGGGCGCTGCCGCTGCGCGGGCTGAACCAGTACGCGCTGCCGGTGGACGGCATCGGCGCGTACACCGCGCAGTGGGGCCCGGCGTCCCGGGTGCGGGCCACCTGCGGTACGGACACCGACCGGACCGCTCCGTGCAGCACGGAGACCGCCGAGGCGACCGTCCGGTACGGCAGGGTGTGGGCGCTGGACGCCCGGCCGGGCACCGGCGGGGTGGCGGCGGGGAGCGTGGTGCTGGTGGGCCGCGAGGCGGGGGCGCGGCAGCTGCGCGCGCTGCGTGTCGGCGAGCCGGTGGCGGTCGGCTACCGCCTCGTCGGGCGGCATCCGGTCCCGCTGCGGTTCGCGGTGGGCGGCTTCCCGATCGTGCGGGACGCCGAGCCGCTGGCCGGGCTGGACGCGGTGACGGTGGCGGTGCGTACGTCCGCGGGGATCGGGCCCGGTGGCCGACTGCTGTATCTGATGGCGCTGGACGGGGCGCCGGGGCAGGGGCAGACCGGCCTGACGGTACGGGAGCTGGCCGAGCTGATGGAGCAGCTGGGCGCCCGCGACGCGATGAACCTGGACGGCGGCGGCTCGTCGACGCTGGTGACCGGCGACGGCGCCGGGCAGGTCGTGGTGCGCAACCATCCGTCGGGCGGCGCGGAGCGGCCGGTGCCGAACGCCGTCGGGGTCTTCTCCTTCGGGTGAGCGGCGGGTGGCCGCCTAGCTGTTGCGGGTCATGACGTTGGTGACAGCACGTCCTTGATGGGTGTCCGGTATGCGGCGATGCCGCTTCTCGTCAGCGGATGTCGTGGTCAGGGTGGGTCTGGTCGTACGTGTGCCGTGCCTCGGCGATGACGGCACGGTGGGCAAGGGACCAGTCGGCGAGTGCCTTGACCAAGTGGGTCAGGCCGCTCCCGGTCTCGGTCAGGCGGTAGTCGACCTGGGCCGGGACGGTCGGGTACACCGTCCGCAGCACGAGGCCGTCACGTTCGAGCCTGCGCACGGTGAGGGTGAGCATGCGCTGGGAGATGCCGTCGATGGCGCGCTGCAGCTCGCGGAACCGGCGCGGCCCGCCCGCAAGCTCGACGATCACGAGTACCGACCACTTGTCGCCGATGCGGTCCAAGACGTCGCGGATGCCGCAGTCGGGGTGGTCCTCGCGTCCGCAGGGGTCGAGGGCGGCGGGGGTGGCGGTTACCCCGGTGTGCGTGAGTGACATCAAACTGCCTTCTTGTGGCCGGTGGGCGTGCGGTTGAGGATCAAGCGTAGTTACTGATGAGAACCACGACGGAAGACGACGATTGACATGATCTTGGTGACCGGAGCGAACGGGAACCTCGGCGCGGCCACACTTGTGGCGCTGCGTGCCCGCGGCGCCGCTGTGACGGGCGGCAGCCGCACCCCTGACGAGGGGATGCGGCGTCTCGACTTCGACGACCACGCGAGCCTTGACCTCGCCGGTGTGTCGACCCTGGTGCTGATCTCCGCCGGATACGCCGAGGACGACGAGGTCGTCGGGCGGCACGCGGCGGTCCTGGACGCCGCCGTCCGGGATGGCGTGCACCACGTTGTCTACACGAGCCTGACCGGTGCAGGTGACCATCTCGGTTTCGCGCTCGCGCACCGTGCGACCGAACGCCTTGTGCGGGCGAGCGGATTGCCGTGGACGATCCTGCGCAACGGCCTCTACGCCGAACTCTTCGGCAGTCTCCTGATGTGGACCGTCGATGGTGTGGAGTCCCCGTTCGGCGGCGGCGCCCTCGCCGCGGTCGCGCGAGACGATCTCGCCGATGCTGCGGCGATCGTCGCGGCGAATCCGGCACGGCACAGCGGGCGCGTTTACGACCTCGTCGGCACGCCGATCACGGCCGGGCAGGTGGCCGATCGACTCGGGGTCACACACCGCACCATCAGCCTGGGCGAGTACCGGCGCAGGCTCCTCGACGAGACGCCGGGGCTGCTGCCGTTCCAGCCGCCCATGCTCGCCTCGATCGCCACGGGCATCCGGCACGGCTTCCTGGACGGCGCCGCCCCCGACCTCGCAGACCTCCTTGGCCGCCCCGCCCGCGACCCACTGGCTGCGGCCGTGGCAGCCTCATCTACCACACGACCGTAGGCCGGCGTTCAGCGACGGACACCAACGCGCCCAGCAAGAACTGAGTCCTGCCGAGACGATCGTCTCGGCAGGACTCAGTTGATTCCACAGGTCGCTCAGCCTGCGGAACCGATCGGCATCCGGTGTCCCCCCTGACAGCCACTGGGCGTCGGCCGCATCCCCGAAGGCGGCGGCCGCCGTGATCACGGGCGGACGCTGCTCACCATGTCGGCGGCACCGGCGAGCCCCTGGTGGATGTCCGGGGCCAGACTGCTGCTCGCCAGATAGAAGCCCAGCAGTGCGCACACCAGGGCGTGCGAGAACTTGAGTTTTCCGCTGCGCAGGAAGATCACCGTGAGGATCACCAGCAGCAGCACGACCGAGATGGAAACAGCCACGGGACGCACACCTCCTCGACCGCCGCCCGAACGGACGGCAGGGGTGGCCAGTTTGGCGTATTCAGAGGTATGTCCGGTTCGAGGCCCGATGCTCCATTAGGGTGATCACCGTGGGTCACGACGGGAAGCGGTGCCGCCTGATGTGACGTGGATCACGTCACTCCCCGCAACGGAGTATGCGGATCGGCCGTCTTAGCGGCCGACATCGCCGCCCCACCCGCACCGCAGACGGAAAGCCCGCATGAGCCAGACCCCCTCCCCCCGCCACCGGCCGCCCTGGCCGCTGTGTGTCGCGCTCCTGTTGATCCCGGTGATCGGCGTCGGCGTGTTCACCTGGTGCGGGGGCATCGCGGCGTCGGCGTCCAAGGGCGACCCGGTGAAGGTGGTACTGGGCGCGGCGAGCGGCACCAGAACGGTGCAGGCCGGCGACACCCTGCAGGTGAGCGCCGAGGGCGGGGTGCTGACCGAGGTGACGGTCACCGATCCCGGGGGCCGGCGGCTGCCCGGAGCGCTCGGGGACGGCGGGTCCGTCTGGACGTCGAGCGAGAAGGCGGCGCCGGAGACCAAGTACTCCCTCGTCGCCAGGACGCGCAACGCGCAGGGCGGCGTCGGCACGACCAAGGAGTCGCTCACCACGGCGCAGGCCGCCAAGCTCAACAAGCTGGTGGTCGATCCCGGCCGGCAGGGCTCCGTGGTCGGCGCCGGCCGGCCGATCACGGTCACCTTCGACTTCCCGGTGACCGACCGGGAAGCGGTGCTGCGGGGCCTGAGCGTCACCGCCGACGACCGCGCCTCGGGCTCCTGGGACTGGGGCAAGGACGACAGCGGCAAGGACCAGGTGACCTGGCGGCCCGAGCGGCCCTCGAAACCGGGCACCCGAATCACGCTGCGGGCGGAGCTGAGCGGTGTGGACTCCGGCGGCGGACGCTACTTCGCGACGGACTATGACCTGAACTTCACGATCGGCCGGACTTGCGCCGACTCGGCCGCGGCGCGGGTTTGTGGCAAGGTCCACGTGGGTGACCCCGTCGTGGTCACCGCATCCTCCGTGCGAGGGAAAGACGAGAGGACCATCGGGATCGGAGACTGGAATGCCGGTGTTCCCGCCGGCGGCGAAACAGCGCCCCTCGCGTCGAGCAGTAGACCCCTTTCAGAGCCTAGTGTGACGGAATGAGCACCGTGCAGGACCAGGATCAACTCACGGGGTGGCGGCGCTTCCGGCGCCGCGTCCCCAATGGCTTCGCCATCATCTTCAGCGTGCTGGGGCTCTTCTGCGCCCTGACGGCGCTGATCGGGCCCCTGCGGCGCGCGCTCCACCCGGTGATCTACTGGCTGGACACGCTCACCATCCCAGTGGCGCCCAACTTCGCCTACGCGGTGTTCCTCTTCCTGTTGGGCGCGGCGATGACCGCGCGCAAACGCGTGGCGCTGTGGTTCGTCGTGGCCTACATGGTGCTGGTCACCCTGGCCGACGCGCTGTTCCTGGCCGCCGGGTACGAGGAGTTCGCCATCTCGCTGGTGCTGTGCACCGGCGCGCTGGTGCTGCTGCTCGTCTCGCACCGCGAGTTCTACGCGATCACCCGGCGGGGCGCGTTCCTGCGCGCCATCGGGGTGCTGGTCGCCGGACTCGCGGTCGCGGTGCTGATCGGCTGGGGGCTGGTGACGCTGGCTCCGGGCACGCTGGAGGCCGGCGGCGGCAACCGCCTGCTGTGGGTCGCCAACCGCGTCTGCGGCGGGCTCGTCGGCGGCCATCTGGTCGAGGGCCATCCGCCGCACTGGATCAGCACCGTCCTCGAACTGCTCGGCGCGCTGGCGCTGCTGAACGCTGCGGCCACGCTCTTCCGTTCGCAGCGGATGGAGGCCGCGCTGCACGGTGACGAGGAGGCCCGCATCCGGGCGCTGCTGGACCGCTACGGCAGCCAGGACTCGCTGGGCTACTTCGCCACCCGCCGCGACAAGGCCGTGGTCTTCTCCCCCAGCGGCAAGGCCGCCGTCACCTACCGCGTCGAGGCCGGTGTCTGCCTGGCCAGCGGTGACCCGGTCGGCGACCGCGAGGCATGGACCCAGGCGATCGAGGCGTGGCTGGAGGTCGCCGGGCGCTACGGCTGGCAGCCGGCCGTCATGGGCGCCAGCGAGAGCGGCGCCAAGGCGTTCGCCCGCTGCGGGCTCGGTGCGCTGCAGCTGGGCGACGAGGCGATCCTCCATGTGAAGGACTTCGACCTGGACGGCCGCGAGATGCGGGTCACCCGCCAGGCCGTCAACCGCGTCGAGCGGGCCGGCGCGACCTTCCGGGTGCGGCGCCACTCCGCGCTGACCGACGAGGAGATGCAGGAGGTCATCCACCGGGCGGACGCCTGGCGCGACACCGAGACCGAACGCGGCTTCTCGATGGCGCTGGACCGGCTGGGCGACCCCGCCGACGGGGACTGCCTGCTGGCCGAGGCGTTCGACGGCGACGGCAACATGATCGCCCTGCTGTCCTTCGTGCCGTGGGGCACCGACGGCATCTCGCTGGACGTGATGCGCCGCGACCGCACCGCGCCCAACGGCGTGATGGAGTTCATGGTCGCCCAGCTGTGCGCCCAGGCCGGGGCGATGGGCGTGCACCGGATCTCGCTGAACTTCGCGGTGTTCCGCTCCGCCTTCGAAGAGGGCGCGCGGATCGGCGCCGGACCGGTGCTGAAGTTCTGGCGCCGGCTGCTGCTGTTCTTCTCCAAGTGGTGGCAGCTGGAGGCGCTCTACCGCTCCAACGCCAAGTACAACCCCGAGTGGTACCCGCGGTTCCTGTGCTATGCGGACGCCGGCGCGCTGGCCCGGATCGGTCTGGCCTCCGGTATCGCCGAGGGCTTCGTGGCCGTACCGAGCCTGGGCAAGCTGTGGGGCAAGGGCCACAAGAAGCGGGTGCTGGCCCCGGCGAGCACGGCCGGTCTGCCGTCGCTGGACGAGCTGGGTCTGGTGCGGGCCGCGCCGGCCACCGAGGAGGAGCGGCGCGCGCAGGAGCTGGCCGCGCTGCCCGAGCAGGTGCGGGTGCGCCACCGCAAGCTGGAGCGGCTGCGGGAGAGCGGCACCGACCCCTATCCGGTGGGCGTGGAGCGTACGCACACCCTGGGCCAGGTCCGCGAGGAGTACCCCGACCTCGCGCCGGGGACGCACACCGGCAAGTCCGTCAGCATCGCCGGGCGGGTGCTGCTCACCCGTGACCACGGCGGTGTGCTCTTCGCGGTGCTGCGCGACTGGTCGGGCGATCTGCAGATCGCGCTGACCCGGGACGTCAGCGGCAAGGAGCTGCTGGACCGCTTCGGCTCGGACATCGACCTCGGTGACCATGTCGAGGCCGAGGGCGAGGTCGGCAGCAGCGACCGCGGTGAGCTGACCGTGTTCGTGACCCAGTGGCGGCTGACGGCCAAGTGCCTGCGTCCGCTGCCGGACAAGCGGCGCGGGCTGTCCGACCCGGAGGCCAAGGTCCGCCAGCGCTATGTGGACCTGGTCGTCTCGACGGACGCGCGGGAGAACGTACGGGCCCGCAGCACGGCCGTGCAGGCGCTGCGCCAGGGCCTGATCGACCGCGGGTACCTGGAGGTCGAGACCCCGATGCTCCAGCAGATCCACGGCGGCGCCAACGCCCGCCCGTTCCACACCCACATCAACGCCTACGACCTCGACCTGTACCTGCGGATCGCGCCGGAGCTGTACCTCAAGCGGCTGTGCGTGGGCGGTATGGAGAAGGTCTTCGAGATGGGGCGGACCTTCCGCAACGAGGGCATCTCCTACAAGCACAACCCCGAGTTCACGATGCTGGAGGCATACCAGGCCTTCGCCGACTACGACGTGATGCTCGACCTGACCCGGGAGCTGATCCAGGGCGCGGCGATCGCCGCGTTCGGCAGCGCCACGGCCCGCAAGGCCGATGCCCAAGGCCGGCTGGTCGAGCACGACATCTCGGGGATCTGGCCGGTCAAGACCGTCTACGGCGCGATCTCCGAGGCGCTCGGCGAGGAGGTCGACGCGGACACCGAACCGGACCGGCTGCGCCGGCTGTGCGCCGCCGCTTCGGTACCGGTGAAGCCGGAGATGGGCCGCGGCGACATCGTGCTGGAGATGTACGAGCGGCTGGTGGAGGAGAAGACCCAGCTCCCGACGTTCTACAAGGACTTCCCCACCGACGTCTCGCCGCTGACCCGGCAGCACCGCAAGGACCCGCGGCTCGCCGAGCGCTGGGACCTGGTCGCGTTCGGCACCGAACTGGGCACCGCCTACTCGGAGCTGACCGACCCGGTCGAGCAGCGCCGGCGGCTCACCGCCCAGTCGCTGCTGGCGGCCGGCGGGGACCCGGAGGCGATGGAGCTGGACGAGGACTTCCTCCAGGCCCTTGAGTACGCGATGCCGCCGACCGGTGGTCTGGGCATCGGCGTGGACCGGCTGGTGATGTTCCTGACCGGTCTGTCGATCCGCGAGACGCTGCCGTTCCCGCTGGTGCGGCGGCGCTGAGGCGGGCAGTCCAGGAGCACGTTCACGGCCCGGTCACAGCGGGCGAGACGGCGGAGGCCACCACCTTTCGGGGGTGGCCTTCGCCGTTCGCCGGCACCTGCCACAGGTCGGCGCCGTAGTCCCCGGGAAGGGCGTACAGCACGGTGCGGCCGTCCCGCCACAGCGCCTGGTCGTCGACGCTCGCCCGCTCGGCCAGCGGCCATTCGCGTCCGCTGCGCAGATCCAGGACGTACAGCCGCCAGGGTGCGTCGGCGCCCTTGGGCCGCACCCGCTTCTTGAAGGCGATCCGGGTGCCGTCCGGGGAGAGCGAGGGGCATTCGGCGTTCTCGCGCACGGCGGTCAGGGTGCGGCGGGTCAGGTCGCCGCGGACCAGGTAGGTGCGGCCGCCGGTGCCGAGGGTGGCGTAGAAGGCGGTGTCGTCGGCGGCGAAGGTCACGCCCCAGAAGTTGTGGTCGACCGCCTCGTGGCGGCGCCCGCCGATCAGGACGGTGAAGTCCTCCAGGCTGTCGTGGAGGGCGCCGGTCCGGGTGTCGTAGAGGGCGGTACGGGTGGAGAAGGCGCCGCCCGCGTAGGAGTCGCCGCTGACGAACACCGTCCAGGCGACGAGCCGGCCGCTGGGCGAGACCCGGGCGCGGGTGGGGATGCCGGGCACCGGGAAGTGCCGGACGGCCTTCATCCGCGCGTCCAGGACCACGGCCTCGTGGCCGGGCACCACTCCCCCGGTGGCCCGCAGGCAGATACCGGTGCCGGCGGCGGCGTGGAAGCGCAGACAGTCCGTGGGGCCGGCCGTGCGGACGGCGCCGGGGTCGTTCAGCGGTACGGCCGCGAGGTGGTCGCGCCGCGGCCCCCACGCCAGGTTCCGGAAGATCAGGCGGCCGGGGGCGCCGAGGCCGAACTTCCCCTGCCGTACGGCGGGTTGGCCCACCCGGTCGTGGTCGCGCTCGGTGGCCCGGCCGGCGGCCCGGCCGACCGCGACGGCGGCGGCCGTGGCGAGCAGGACGGTGACCGCGAGGAGCGCCAGGGTCCGCCGAGGTGCGGGGCGGGCGAGGACCGGCGTCATGGGGAGCCCTTTCTGACGAGGAGCAGGGCGCCGAGCGCGACGGCGGCGGCCAGGCAGCCGGCCGCCGCGGCCAGGGCGGTGACGGGGCCGGCGGCGGTCCAGGCCGCGCCGAAGAGGACCGCGGCGGCGAAGCGGCCCACGGCCTGGCCGGTCTGGACCAGGGCCAGTCCGCTCGCCCGCAGGTCCGGTGGCAGCAGCGGGGCGGCGGCCGCCATCAGCACCCCGTCGGTCGCCGCGTAGAAGGCCCCCAGCAGGGCGAACATCAGGACGGTGGAGGGGAGTTGGGCGACGGGCGGGGTGAGCAGCAGGAGGTAGGCGGCGAGCAGGGAGCCATGGCCGGCAAGGAAGACCCGCAGGGGTCCCGCGCGGTCCGCCAGGCGGCCGACCGGGAGCGCCAGCAGCAGGAAGGCGGCCGCGGTGCCGACCGGCAGCAGCGGGAACCACTGGGCGTCGAGGTGCCGGCGCTCCTGGAGCACCAGGTAGAGGAAGGCGTCGCTGATGGTGGTGGCGCCGAGCAGGACCGCGGCCAGGCTCAGCCGGGGCAGGCCGGGGGTACCGGCCAGTGTGCGCAGCACCCGCAGGGCACCGGGGCGTGGTGCCCGCGCACGTCGTTCGGTCGCGTCCGGGTGCGGTTCGCGGACGTACAGGGCGAGCAGCAGTACGCCGAACGCGGCGCAGCAGAAGCTGACCTGGAAGACCGCGTCATAGCCGTCCCGGGCGGCCCACAGCACGGCGAAGGCGGCGAGCGGGCCGAGCAGCGCGCCGGCGGTGTCCAGGGCGCGGTGCACGCCGAAGGCGCGGCCCTGCTGCTCGGGGGTGGTGGACAGCGAGATCAGCGCATCGCGCGGGGCGCTGCGCAGGCCCTTGCCGGTGCGGTCGGCGGCCAGGACGGCGCCGACCGCCCAGGGGGTGGTGACGGCGAGCAGGCCGAGCTTGCAGACCGCGGAGAGGGCGTAGCCGGTGGCCGCGACGAGCTTGCGGCGGCGGGTGCGGTCGGCCGCGTAGGAGCCGGCGAGCCGTACCAGTGCGGTGACGCCCTGGTAGACGCCGTCGAGCAGGCCGAAGGCGAGCGGGGACATGCCCAGGCCGACGACCAGGTACAGCGGCAGGACGGCGGTGACCATCTCCGAGGAGACGTCCGTGACCATGCTGACCAGTCCGAGGGCGACGACGTTGCCGGCGACGGCGCCCCGCAGGAAGGCCGGCCGGTGGCGGGCGACACCCGCCGAGGCGTCGGCGGCGCGGCTGGACGAGAGGTACACGGACGTCTCCTCGTGCCGTGGGTCAGAACCAGTTGACGGTGAGGGGGAACTGGGCCGTGGCGGTGGCGCTCGCGGCGTCGGTGGCGGTGGCGGTGATCTGGAAGGTGCCGGTCTGCCAGGGCTTGCCGGTGATACGGCCGCCGGCCGCGTCCGCGGTCAGGCCGAGCGGCAGTCCGGTGGTGCGGTAGCCGATCGGGGCCCTGCCGCCGGTGGCGGTCAGTTGGAGGGTGCACTGCTGGTTGAAGCGGCAGGTCTGCGGGCCGGGGGTGGCGAGCTTGAGGTCGCCGTCGGGCGGCTGGGTGCCGCCGGTGTCGAACACCTCGGTGACGGGCGTGGCGGTGGCGGCGTTGCCGGCGTGCCCGGTGCCGTACATGTCCTCGAAGGTCCGCAGCAGGTTGAAGTGGTTGTAGGCGCCGCCGACGCCGCCCGGTTTGACATGGGCGCCGTGGAAGACGGTCGCGATCTGGTTGGAGCCCAGGTAGTTGTCCTCGTCCCAGGTGAGCACGAGCAGGCTGTTGTGGGCCTTGGCCCACTCGGCGTACGAGGCGAGGTTGTTCTTGATCCAGGTGTCGCCGCTGCCGACGGCGCAGTCGTGCATGTCGTTGCACATGTCGGGGACGACGAAGGACAGCGTCGGCAGCTGGGTGAAGTCGTCCTTGGGGAACTGCGCGAAGGTCTTGCCGGTGCCGACCGGAACGTTCTTGAAGGCGAACCACGGGTTGTGCTTCTGCGCGTAGCGGCCGCTGGTGCAGGTCGTGGAACCCTCGCCGGGCAGCCCCTCGTTGTAGCTGGCGAAGGTCTTGCCGGCGGCGATGAGTTCCTGGCCGAGGTTGGGGGCGTCCATCGACTGGGCGGTGTAGCAGCCGTCGCCGGTGATGCCCTGGGTGGCGCCGGAGAAGAGGTTGAAGTAGTTCGGCTGGCTGGGGTGGGTGAGCGCCTTCATGCCGGTCAGGCTGGCGCCGCCCTGGGCGAGTTGGTTGATGTAGGGGGCGTTGGCGCTGCCGATGATCTCGCCGTACTGCTTGTTCTCGAAGACGACGACCACGACGTGGTCGTAGGACGGCAGCGCGGCGCCGGTGCCGACACGGGCCTCGGCGGTCGTGGCGACCGCGATCAGACCGAGTGCGCCGAGGGCCGCGGCGAGCGCTCTGCGCAGGCGGCGGGGTCGGGGTTTCATCGGGTCTCACTCTCCTGGTCGGGGGGTGTGGGGGGTGGGGGTCGTCGGTCCTCGCGGCGGGCCGCGTCCGCGACCGCGATCCGCAGGAAGCGCGGCACGGGCAGCCCGCAGCGGCCGAAGGCGCCGGCCACCTCCGCCCGGACCGCCGCGCGCCGGTCCGGGGGCATCAGCAGCAGCACGCTGCGGCCCGGCCGCCGCCCGGGCCACCAGGCGGACCGGGCGCCGGCGCGCAGCGCCTCGCGGATCGCCAGGGCGGTGGCGGTGGCCGCACCGTCCTGGCGCCGGTCCTCGGCACCGGCCGTACGGACGGCCACCAGCAGCAGGCAGGGGTCCGGGCCGCCGCCCGGCGACCCGAGCGGCCGGTGGGTGCTGCCGTCGGCCGCCAGGAGGTGCCCGGCCCGCGCGAAGAGCACGGCCCGGCGCAGCGCGTCGTCACCGGGCACGGCGGAGCCCAACAGCTCCGCGAGCTGTGCCCGGGTGGGCGGTTGCTCGCCCGGACCGGCGCAGGCGTCCGCGACGGCCAGGGCGAGGGCGCACTCCAGCGGTTCGGCGACGGGCAGCCCCGCGGAGTCGGGGAGGGTGGCGTTGAGCTGCAGATCGGCGCCGCCGCGGCCGATGCCGGCGGCGGCGAGCGCACGCAGCGCCGCGTACGGGCGGGCCGCCCAGCGGGGGGCGGGGGCGGCCGGGCCGGTGAGCGGGAGTACGGCGCTCTCGGCGGGGTGGTTGAGCGAGCCGCAGTGCAGCATCCCGTCAGCGCGCGGCGCGACGGCCACCGCGAGGTGCCAGTTGGCCGCCGCGACCCAGTCCGACGGCGGCGCGGCGGCGGCGCGTACCGGGCCGGGCCGGACGGCGTGGCCGCTGAGGTGGAAGGCGTACGGGGCCCGCCAGACCACCTCGGGCAGGCGCCCGTGGGCCGTGGTGAAGCCGTGGGCGAGCAGCCGCATCACCGGGTCGGCCGCCGGGAGCCGGGCCAGGTCCACGGCTCTCACCCCAGTTCCTTGCGGGCGAGCAGCCGGTAGGCGTTGCCGCCGTCGGTGGCCCGCGCGACGGCGGTGCGCAGCGCGTCGAGGGCGGCCGCGGCGCCGTAGCAGGGCAGGGCCAGGGCCTGTACGGCGCTTCGGGCGGCGCGGCGGCCCGGGGTGGCGGGGGTGGTGGCCCAGGGGGCGTGCGGATCGGGGGCGAGCCGGTTCGCGGTGAGGGCGACGGCGCCGATGAAGTCGGCGTTGGCCTGGTGGGCGGCGCCGTGCTGCTCGGCGAGGACGGTGAACCCCCGTTCTGCCAGGGCCTGTTTGAGGTTGCCGACCGGCATCAGGTGCTGGTGCTGGGGCTGGAACCAGGGCAGCCAGTGGGGGCCGAGCAGCCGGGCTATACGGGCCTCGGGGTCGGGCAGCTCGATGAGCAGATGCCCTCCGGGGGCCAGGACCTTGCCGGCCGCGTCGAGTTCGGCGAAGGGGTCCCGGGTGTGTTCGAGGTAGTGGTGCATGCTCACGGTGTCGTAGCGGCCGGTGAGCCGGTCGGCGAGGTCGGGGAACTGGCCCTGGTACGCGGCGGTGATCCAGCCCCGGCGCTCGGCCTCGTGCACTCCGGCGCCCATGTCCAGCCCGTCGAAGCGGGTGGTGGGCCATACGGCGCGGGCGGCGTTGCAGAAGTGCCCCGCGGCCGTGCCGACGTCGAGCCAGGCCCTGGGGGTGGTGAAGGGCCTGAGCAGTTCGGCGCGGGCCCGGTACGTGGCGTTCATCCGGCCGAGGATCAGGGCGGCGCCCTCGCCGCCGAGCCCCTCGTAGAAGTCGCGGTAGTAGAAGTCGAGCCCGTCGGGGGTGAGCCGGGGGTTCTGGAAGACGTGGCCGCAGCGCCGGCACTCTTCGAGGGTGAAGCGGCCGGGCTTGCCCTGGAGCAGGTCGGGCATGCGGACCCGGACGACCGGATCCGGTGCCGAGCACCAGGGGCAGTCGGTGCGCCGCGGTTCGAAGAAGTGGTCGGTGCCGGCGGCGAGTTCGGCCGCGTACGCGGCGCGGCGCGCCGGGGCGTCGGCCGCGCCGGGCGTCTTCGCGGGCGGTGTCCGCAGGGTGTGCAGCGCGGTGGACACCGCCCGCAGCGGACGTGCCGCGGTGGCGCGGGCCAGGCCGGCGGGCCGCAGCCGCCGGGCGGGGGCGGCGACCAGGGCGGGCTGGAGCCAGTAGAGCGCGATCGCCGCGGCTCCCCAACGCGGCGCGGAGTAGAGGCACTTGAGCAGCAGGGCGAGTCCGGCCAGCTGGCCGGCGGACAGCAGGACGGGTGGCAGGCCGCGGGCGCGCAGCTCCTCGGCGTGCCGGGCGGGGTCGGGGGGCGGCGCCGCCAGACCGGGGGCGATGGCCCAGCCGGTGGCCTCGGGGGCGTACTCCTTGAGCTCGGCGAGCAGGCGCAGGAGGTCGGCGGCACAGCGCGGCGGGGCCTCGGCGAGCCGTCCGGGGAGCTGGGCGCGGCGGTGGACCTCGTCGGCCACCAGTACGGCGTGGCCCGCGCCGTGTCCGGGCGCGCCCCGGTCCGCGCGGTGCGCCGCGGGGTCGAGCAGCCGGAGCAGGCCGAGGGCGCTCTCGGCGTCGAGCCGCGCCGGGATCAGGTCCACCACGCGCAGCCCTTCGTGCGCGGCGTGGGCAACGGCGGCGCGCAGGGTCGCGTCGTCGGCCGTGACGCCGGGTGCGGTGATCAGATGCCAGCCCGCGAGCGCCGGCCGCGCGCTGCCGTACGGTCCGGCCGGGTCGAGCAGGGGCAGCGCGGCGAGCCGGCGGCGGGCGCGGACGGTGCCCGCGGCCAGGGCCAGCGCGGCGGCGACCGCCACTGCGCGGGTACCGGCGCGGGAACGGTGTGCTGGTGCCATCTGCCTCACGATCCCTTCTCGGACGGGGTGCGGGGGTCGGTGCCGGTAGGGTCGGCGCCGGGGCCGGGCGGCAGCTTCTCCAGGCGGTCGGCCGCGGCGGTGGCGCCGCCCGCCGCGGCGAAGGACGCCTGGATGCGGCGGGCCGCGCGGCGGTGGGCCGGGTCGTCGAGCACGGCCGCCAGGGCCTGTTGCAGCTCGTCGGTACGGGCCCGGCCGAAGCGCACCCGGACTCCCGCACCGGCCTCGGTCACCTGGCGGGCCACGATCGGCTGGTCGTCGCGGACCGGCGCCACGACCAGCGGCAGCCCGTACGCGAGCGCCTCGCAGACGGTGTTGTGGCCGCCGTGGCAGAGCACGGCGTCGAGGTGCGGGAGCAGTTGCAGCTGGGGGACGTACTCCTGGTGCAGCACGTTCGGGGGGAGGTCCCGGGCGAAGTCGCCCGGGGCGGCCAGGATCAGCTGCGCGCGGTCGGCCAGGGCGGCCGCGGCGCGCAGCACCGCGGGGTAGAAGCGGGCCCCGGCCTCGCGGTTGAGCGTGCCCAGGGAGACCAGTACGCGGGCACGCCCGGGATCCAGGCTGCGCCAGGGGAAGTCGGCGGCGGGCGGGCGGGGGCCGAAGGCGGGGCCTACGAAGGCGTAGTGCGAGCCCCACTTTTCGGCCCCCGCCCCCACCCCCCGGCACCCTCCCTCCCCCACCAGCTCGACCGTCGAGAACACCAGCACCAGATGCGGTGAGAAGCGCGGGTCCCAGTCGGTGGGTGCGCCGCAGTCGGCGAGTAGGTCGGCGATGCGCCGCGCCACCCACTCCCCCACCTTCGGGAAACCCTCGAACGGCCTGGTGAACTCCGCCGAAGTGGTCGCCGAGGTCACCCAGGGCAGGCCGCACCGGCGCGCCACCAGGGGCCCGGCGAGCGCCTGTTGGTCGGCCACCAGCACATCGGGCGTGAAGGACTCGACGGCGGCGTGCACGCCGGGCAGCATCGCGTGCGCGAGCGGGATCAGGGCCTCCTCCCACAGGAAGCGCAGGGCCGCGACGCCGCGCAGATCGCGCCACCGCCGGTGCAGTACGTCATAGCCGTCGGCCGCGCCGCGGTCTCCCGCCGAGTACAGCCGGGCGCCGGCGGGGAGCAGGGTCGCCAGGGACGCGGCGGGGCCGGTCCAGGCGACCTGGTGTCCGCGTGCGGTGAGTTCGGCGGCGACGGCGAGCGTGGGGTTGACGTGCCCGGCCAGCGGCGGGACGACGAAGAGGACTCTCATCCGGCCACCGCCCCGGCCCGTACGCGCAGCCGCCCCAGTACGGCGCCGCACAGCCCCTCGGTGGCCTCCGTGAGCACCGTGTGCCCCACATCCGGCAGCACACACAGCTCACAGTCGGGTGCGATGGCCGCCAACTCCCTTGCACCCGGCAGGAGTGGGGACTTCTCCCCGTAGACGGCGAGAACCGGGCAGCTCAGCCGGGCGAAGTCGGCGGCGGTGAAGGCGCCGGCCGCCGCGATGTCCTCGATCAGCGTGGTGTGGTTGAGCAGGGCGTCGGCACCGGCGGTCAGCCGGGCCTCCTTGCGCCGTCCGAGCGCGGCGAGCTGCACGGTCATCCGGCCGTCTTCGAGGCCGAGGGCGGCGGCGGTGAGGGTGTCGGTCATCTCCTCGACCCAGTCGCCGGTCAGTTGGGCGTCGATCAGCACGAGCGAGGCGACGAGGTCGGGCCGCAGGAGCGCGGTGTGCAGAGCCACGGCGCCGCCATGGCTGTTGCCGATCAGATGGACCGGGCCGGGATCGGGCCCGAGGGCGGCGAGCAGCGCGAGGAGGTCGGCCGCCGCGGTGTCCCGGTCGTAGCCGGTGGGCGGGCGTTCGCTGAGGCCGTGCCCGCGCTGGTCGTAGAGGAGCACCTCGTGCCCGGCGCGGCAGAGCGGGCCGGCGAGGGTGCAGTAGAAGCTCGACAGGTTGTCCATCACGAGCCCGTGGAGGCAGACGACGGTGGGGCCGCCGGGCCGGGCGCCGGCGCCCCGGGCCGGCAGCCGCTGGGTGTGCAGGCGCAGTCCGCCCGCGTCGGTGTGGGCCATGGCGCGCTCAGCCCGCGCAGGCCCGGTCGGCGGTGGTGACCCGGTCGATGTGGACGGCGAGTTCGCCGACCGTCATGGCCAGGATCTGCTCGATGTCCTTCTCGGCGAGGAGGCCGAGGAGGTCCACCGCCGTGCCGTAGCGCTGCTGGAGCAGCTCGGCCAGGGCGACGAACTCGATGCTCTCCAGGGCCAGATCGTCGTTGAAGGTGGTCGCGGCCGTGATCGGCCCGACGACCAGCAGTTCCTCGCCGGCGACGCGCACCAGCATGTCGGTGATCTCGTCCAGGATCGGACGGATGCGCTCGGGGTGGGCGTCAGCTGGCATGGGTGGCCTCCGTGGGGATGAGGGTGTCGGTGCCCGCAGGCTCCTCGGGACGCGGGCCGGTCCAGGCGACGACATGGCGCGCGGACCGGTCGTCGACGGAGTCGAGGTGGACGACGAGGCGGACGGTGTGGTTCCGGCCGTCGGGTGCGGCCAGCAGGAGCGCGCCGCCCGGTGCGCCGGTGACGGCCCAGTCCTCCGCCCGGCCTCCGGGGCCGCCGGTCGTCGCCTGGGCCGCCGCCCGCTTGGCGCACCACAGCGCGGTGAGCCAGTGGGCGCGGTCCCCGCCTGGCGGCGCCTCGCGGGCGAGGAGGGCGTCGGCCAGGCGGTGTTCGTCCGGGGTGAGGGGCAGCCGTTCCAGGTCCCGCGGATCGTCGGTGACGGTTTCGACGGCGATGCCGGTGGGGCCCGACCGGCGGGCGAGGGCGACGGCGAACCTCTCCCGGCAGGCGACGGAGAGTGGGATGCCGTCGGCGAGCGGGCCCTCCGGGCGAGGGCGGCCGCCCTCGTCCTCGCCGACGGTGACCTCGACCGGGAAGACGGGCCCCGCTCCCGATTCCCACAGCAGCCCGCGCACCGCGTCCTTGGCCGCGATCCGGCCCAGCAGCCATGCCGCGCGGTCCGGGGGCGCGCAGCGGTCATAGCGCGCGCGTTCGGCGGCGCCCAGATAGCGGCGCATGACCAGTTCCTGCGAGGCCGGGTCCGGCCAGCTGCGCCGGACCAGCGTCCAGCCGCCCGGGCGGGGTTCGCCGATGCCGCACACCTCCGGGGTGAACTTCATCGGCCACACCCGCTCGTCGGCGGCGAAGCGCCGGTACGTCCAGCCCTCCAGGCGCGCCCACACCCGGCCGTCGGCGCCGCACAGCTCGACGTCGCCGCGCACCGAGCCGGGCCGTACCTCGCGGATCCGGGCGGTGGCCGTCAGCAGGGCGCCCTCGCGGGGCGGCGGCCCGTGGAGCCGTACCCGCTCCAGGGTCGCGGGGAAGACGAGCCGGTCGCCGCTCAGCCGCAGCTGCATCCAGTGGCCGAGGAGCTGCCCGGCGGCGTCCAGCAGGGCGCCTGGTGCGGGCAGTGCGCGCAGCGTTCCCCGGATGCCGTCGGCGGCGAGCGCGGTGACCTCGTGGACCCCGGCGAACTCCGGGCCGTGGAACATCCATCGGTCGCGGTAGAGCGCCTCGGCGCTGACCGGCGCGGGGCCGGCGGACGTCAGCGGCGCGGGGTCGGGGGGCGGCGGTGCCGGGTGGTGTGCGGCGAGGTGGACGGTGACGGCGGCGTACTCGCCGAGGTCCACCCGGACGCGGCCGGGCCCGGCGGGGGTGGCGGTGACCGTCAGGTCGACGGGTGGGGCGACGGGGAGCCAGCGCAGCGCCCGTACGTCGGAGTAGCCGGTGACGGTGTGCCCGGGGCCGGCTTCGCGGGCCGCCTCGGCGGCCAGCTCCAGCAGGGTGGTCATGGGCACGACGGGGAAGCGGTCGGCGGGCTCGGGCCAGCCGTCGGGCTGGAGGTAGACGCAGTGGTCGCGGACGTAGGGGAGGGTGTCGAGGGAGAGGTGGCGGACGGTGCGCCGGGGGCCGGGGGGCGGCGCCGCCGGGGCTGCCGCGGCGGCCAGCGCGCGGGTCGCGGCGGCCGTTTCGGCCAGGACCTCGTCCAGGGCCCGCCGGACGGGGTCCGCGGCGGGGGACGACAGCGGCGGGGCCGACAGGGATGGGGACGACGGTGCGGGGGGCGGTGCGTCGGCGGGCGCGAGGAGCGGGGTGTGCGGAGCCGCGCCGCCGAGGCGGACGAGCGGGGTGCCGAGGTCGAGGCGGACCGCGCCTGCGCCTGTGGCGGCGGAGGGCGCGAGCCGGTCCCAGCGCGGGCTGAGCCCCTCGGTCCACAGTGCGGCGGCCAGGCGGCGCAGTTGCCCCCTCCCGGTGTGGCGGGGGTCGGCGGCCGCCACGGCGAGGTGGTCCCGGCCGTGCAGGGTGTCGGCCACGAAGCCGGTGAGGCTGCCGGCTCCGGCCTGGACGAAGACCCGTACGCCGCTGTCGTACAGCCGCCGGGTCAGTTCCTGGAAGCGGACCGGTTCCAGGAGGTGCCGAAGCACCAGTCGGCGTACGGCGGAGGCGTCGGACGGGAAGGGGGCGGCGGTGGTCGCCGACCACACGGGCAGCCGCGGGTCCCGGAGCGGCAGGGCGTCGAAGGCGGCGCGGGCCTGGTCGAGGTAGGGCGCCCACATCGGCGTGTGGAAGCCGGAGCGGAAGGGCATCTCCTGGGCCGGCACGCCCTGGGCGGCGAGCCGGCGTACGGCCTCGGCCAGCTGCGGCGGGGCTCCGCAGATCACCGACTGGTGCGGGCAGTTGTCGTGGCTGACCGCGACCCGTGCCAGGCCCTCCAGCGCCGCGGCGGCCTGCGGCGCTCCGCAGCCCAGGGCCGCGTAGACCAGGTCGGGGACGGCGAGGGAGGTCGGCCGCAGCGAGTCGAGGAAGGTGTCCACGGCCTGCGCCGGATACATGCCGGCGCACACCATGGCGGTCCATTCGCCGAGGCTGTGTCCGGTCAGCAGGTCGGGGGCGATGCCCAGTTCGTCCAGCGCGCGGGCGAGCAGCCGGCCGACGGCGATGCTGTCGACGGCCCGTTCGATCAGGCCGTCGCCGCCGGACAGCCGTGGGCGGGGCAGCCCCAGTTGGTCGGCGGTGTCGTCGACGCGGGGCGGCGGCTCCGCCTCCAGCCCCGGGAAGAGCAGGGCCAGCCGCGCTCCCGGCTCCTGGGTGTACGGCCCGAAGTACGGGCTGGGGGTGAACCAGAGGTCGCCGCGGCCGCGCCAGGGCAGTGCGCGCGCCAGGACCCGGGCGGCCAGGGCGCGGCGCTGCGGGGTGGGGTCGATGAGCGCGAGGCGGCAGCGGGCGTCGCGGGGCGGGGTCGGGGCGCTCCTGTCTTCGTCGGGTCGGCCGCTGTCGTCGCCACGAGGGCCGCTGTCGTCGTCGCGTAGGGCCTGCGCCAGTTCGTCCGGGGTGCGGGCGGCGAGCAGGACGGTGCGTTCCGGCTCCGCCACCCGCAGCGCCGCCGCGCGCGGCGGGGGGCTCGGTGGTGCGGGCGGCGGGGCGGCGGGGTTCCGGTGTCCCGGCGCCTCTTCGAGGACCGCATGGGCGTTGATCCCGCCGAATCCGAAGGCGTTGACGCCCGCCCTCAGGGGGTGGTGCGGCCCGGCGTCCCAGGGTTCCGCCTCGGTGACCGGGCGCATACGGGTGCGGGCCAGGCCCTCGTGCGGTTCGTCCAGGTGCAGGGTGGGCGGCAGGGTCCGGTGGTGCACGGCGAGGGCGGCCTTGATCAGCCCGGCGATGCCGGCGGCCTGCATGGTGTGGCCCAGCATCGACTTCACCGACCCCAGACCGACCGGTGTGCGCCCCCTCCCGGCGGGCCCGAACACCCGGGCCAGGGTGTCGAGTTCCGCCGCGTCACCGACCGGCGTCCCGGTGCCGTGCGCCTCCAGCAGCCCGAGTGCCGCCGGGTCCCGCGGGTCGAGCCCGGCGGCGCGCCAGGACTGCGCCAACGCGGCGACCTGGCCGTCCACCTGAGGGCTCATCAGGCTCGCGGTGCGCCCGTCGCCGGCCACGCCCACGGCCCGGACGACCGCGTAGATCCGGTCGCCGTCGCGCTCGGCGTCGGCCAGCCGCTTGAGGAGGACGACGCCGGTGCCTTCGGACAGCAGGGTGCCGTCGGCCCGCCGGTCGAAGGGGCGGATGCGCTGGGTGGGGCTGAGCGCCCGCAGCTGGGTGAAGACGCTCCACAGGGTGGCGCTGTGGCAGTGGTGTACGGCGCCGGCGACCATCAGGTCGCAGCGGCCGGCGGCCAGTAGACCGGCGGCCTGTTCCACCGCCAGCAGCGAGGAGGCGCAGGCCGCGTCGAGGGTGTAGGCGGGGCCGCGGAAGTCCAGCCGGTTGGCGGTCCGGGCGGCGGTGAAGCTGGGGACCAGGCCGATGGACGCCTCCGGCCGTTCGGGACCCAGGCTCGCCTGGAAGGCCGCGCGGACCTCGCGGATTCTCGACTCGCCCAGTTCCGGGGCGAGTTCGCGCAGGGTGGCGGCGAGCTGGTGGGCCGTTCGCACGCGCTGGTCGAGCCGGGCGGTGGCCGCTCCCATGAAGCCGCCGCGGCCGAGGATCACGCCGATCCGGGAGCGGTCGGCGGGCAGTCGCTCCTGGCCGCCCGCGTCGGCGACGGCGGCGGCGATGGCGCGCAGGGCCAGGAGTTGGTCGGGCTCGGCACCGGCGACGGCGGCGGGCATAATGCCGAAGCGGGTCGGGTCGAAGGCGGTCGGCTCGGCCAGGAAGCCGCCGCGCCGGCAGTAGAAGCGGTCGCTGCGGGCGGGCCCTTCGGCGCCCGCCGGGTCGTAGTAGACCTCCGGGTCCCAGCGGCCGGGCGGTATGTCGGTGACGCAGTCCGTACCGGCCACCAGGTTGCGCCAGTACGCGGCGAGGTCGTCGGCGCCGGGGAGGATCGCCCCCATCCCGACGATCGCGGCGTCCGTGGGCCGGGGGCCGGCCCGCCGCCCGCTGTACTCACGCATCGCCCGCCGCCTCCCCGGTCGCCTCCGCCGCCAGTACGACCTGGGGGGCCGTGCCATGGGCCAGTTCGTCCAGGAGGGCGGCGACCGCGGCGTCGGGGTCCAGCAGCGGGATGCCGCGGCGCTCGTAGGCGCGGGCCAGCTCCGGTGTGACCATGCCGCCGCCGGTGGCCGCCCACGGGCCCCAGTCGACGGCGAGCACGCGGTGCGCCGTACGGGCCGACCAGGCCCGTGCGAGGGTGTCCAGGGCGTCGTTGGCGGCGGCGTAGTCGACCTGGCCCCGGTTGCCGAAGACCCCGGCGACGCTGCCGAAGAGGACGAGGAAGCCGGTGTCCTCGCCGGCGGCCGCGAGCAGATGGCGGGCGCCCTCGACCTTGGTGGCGAAGACCCGGGCGAAGGAGTCCGGTTCCTTGTCCCGCAGCAGCTTGTCCTCCAGCGTGCCCGCACCGTGCACGATCCCGTCGAGCCGGCCGTGCCGGGCCCGGATGTCCGCTGCCACGGCGCGCACCGCGGCGGCGTCGGTGACGTCGGCGGCGTGGTAGCGCACGGAGGCGGCGTGCGGCTCCAGGGCGGCGAGCGTCGCGGTGATCTCGCGCCGGGCGAGGACCGCGGTGGCCGCCGCCTCGATCTCGGCAGGTCTGCGCAGCCCTTGGGAGATCAGCGCGGCGCGCAGGGTGATGCGGTCGGGGGCGTGGGCGAGCGCCGGGTCCTCGGGGGCCTCGGCCAGCGGCGTACGCCCCAGGAGTTCGATATGGCAGCCGTGGGCGCGGGCCAGCGCGAGGGCCGTGCGGGCGGTGATGCCGCGGGCGCCGCCGGTCAGCAGCACCACGGAGCCGGGGCCCAGCGGGGTGCGGTCGGCGGCGGTCCGGACGTCCGGCAACGGGGTGGGTACGGTGCGCAGGGTGGTGCGGGTGCCGTTGGTGCGGCCCACGACGACCGGCTCCCCGGGGGCGCAGAGTTCGGCCAGGAGGTGGGCGGCGATGCGCTCCGGGCGGTCCTTGGGGTCGATGTCCACGGCGCGGATCAGGGCGTCGGGGTGTTCCAGCGCGGCGGTGCGGGCGAAGCCGCGCAGTCCGGCGCCCGGCAGCGGGTCGGGGTCGGATGCGGCGGCGTCGTGCCCGAAGGTGCCGCCGGCCGCGGTGGCCAGCAGCAGCAGGCGGACGCCGCCGGTCAGGGCGGTGCGCCACCCCGCGTACTGTCCCGGCAGTACGGCGGTGCGGCCCGCCCGCAGTGCGCTGAGGTCGACCACGCCCTGCGCGGTGGTCCGGGTCGGCCGCTCGGCGGGGACGGTGCGCACCCGCGCCCCGTGGCTCTCCAGCAGGGCGGTGAGCGCGAGCGCCACGCCTTGTCCGTCCTCCACCACGGCGAATTCGGTTCCCGCCACCACCTCGGCGGGCGGGCGGCTCGCGGGCGGGCCCAGCGGGGCGACCTCGACGAGGTAGCGGGTGGGGGGCCGCCCGGCGGCGGGGGCGGGCGCGGGGAGGTCGGGCGGTCCCGGCGCGGGTTCGGGCGTGGCGGGCGGCTCCGGCGCGAGTGCGGGGGTGGCGGCGGCGATCCGGTCGACGATGCCGCTGATGGTCTTGACCCGGGACAGCTCCTCCACCACCGACTCCATGGCCCCGTCCGCGTCCTGCGGCAGCCCGATCCGGTCGGCCAGCGCCCCGATGATCTCCACCCGCTTGATGGAGTCCACCGAGAGATCGGCCTCCAGGTCGAGTCCGGCGTCGAGCATCTCGCGGGGGTAGCCGGTGCGGGCGTGGATGATCTCCCGTACGGCGTCGAGGAGTTGGTCGGGGGTCAGGCGCGCCGGACGGGCGGGCGGGGCGGGCTCGGCGTCGGCCGCCGCGTCGGCTCCGGACGGGCCGGTTCCGGGATGCGCGGCCCCGGCCAGGCCGGCTCCGTCGTACGGCGGGAGCGGCCGCTCCGATGCGGGCGCGGTGCGCGGGGTCGCGGGCGCCGTCTCGCCCAAGTACCGCAGCACCACGTCCCGTTGCGCCACCACCAGCTCGCGCGCTCCGCGCAGATACTCCAGCACCGCGTGCTGCCGCGCCGCTTCCCCCGGGGCGGCGGGGCCGTCGTCCGGTGCCGCCGCCACCCGCCGCGCCGGACGCAGTCCGCCCGGCAGGCAGGCGCCGTCGGCGGTGCGCACCAGGTGTCCGTCCACCAGCCACCCGGGGCGGCGCGGCGGGTCCTCGGGCAGTGCGCGGGTGCGCCCGCGGAACAGCGCCTCCGGGTCGACGGGGACACCGGCGGCGGCGAGCCGGGCCAGCACCTGCGGCAGCCGGGCCAGGCCGGGCTCGCCCGGCACGTCCAACGCCACCGCGGTGTGCGGGCGTTCGCCCAGAATGCGGCCGACGAGGCCGGTGAGCACCCGGCCGGGTCCGGCCTCCACGAAGGTGCGCACCCCGGCGGCGTACATGTCCTCGATCTGGTCCACGAAGCGCACCGGCGCGGCGATCTGCCCGGCCAGGGTGTCGCGGATCGCGGTGGCCTCGCGGCCGTAGGGGCGGGCGGTGGCGCCCGACCAGACGGGGAACGCGGTCCCGGACAGCCGTGTGGCGCGCAGTTCCTCGGCCAGTTCCTCGCCCGCCGGTTCCAGCCGGGGGCTGTGGAAGGCGCAGCCGACCTGGATGCGCCGCGCCTCGGCGCCGGCCGCGCACAGCGCCGCCACGGCCCGCTCCACGGCGTCGGCGGGCCCGGAGATCACGCTCTGTTCGGGCGCGTTGTGGTTGGCGACCACGACCTCGGGCGTGGCGCGGGTCAGCTCCCGTACGCGGGCGGGGGCGGCGGCCACGGCGGCCATCGCCCCGGGGTCGTCCCCGGCGGCGCGGACGATCGCCGCGGCGCGCCGGTCGCTGAGCCTGAGCAGCGCCTCGGTGTCGTAGGCGCCGGCCGCCCACAGCGCGGTCAGCTCGCCGTAGGAGTGGCCCGCCGCGCAGTCCGGGCGCACCCCGAGCGTGGTCAGCAGCCGGTGCGCGGCCATGGAGGCCAGGCCCAGGGCCGGCTGGGCGACGCGGGTGTCGGTCAGGGCGGCGGACTGGGCCCTTCGCTGCTCGGCGGTGAAGGCGGTGGGCGGGAACATGGCCGCGACGCAGTCCGGGTCGGCGTCGTCCAGGAGGCCGCGCAGCGCGGGGAAGGCGACGAACAGCTCGCCCAGCATCCCGGTGCGCTGGCTGCCCTGGCCGGGGAAGAGGAAGGCCACCTGGCCGGGGTCGGCGTCCTCCTGGCGCGGGTGGACGCCGTCGGTGGCCGTGTGGCGCCGCGCCGGCTCCAGCCGGGCGGCGAGCTGATCGAGGTCCTCGGCGACGACGCAGACCTGTATCGGTGCGTCGGCCGCGGTCGCGGCGGTCTCGGCGGCCAGATCGCGCAGCGGCCAGGGCCGCCCGGCCGCGTCGTTGTCCGCCAGCCGCGCGGCGAGGCGGTCGATGGCCGCCACGGCCGCGGCGCGGTCGGCCCCGCGGAAGCAGAACAGCTCGGCGGGCCACTCCTGAAGGGTGTGGACGGGCTCGTCGGCGCCCGCATAACCGGCGAGCACCGCGTGGTAGTTGGTGCCGCCGAAGCCGAAGGCGCTCACCCCGGCGACGCGCCGTTCGACGGGGGCCGTCCAGGGCCGGGCGCCGCCGGCCTCGAAGCGGAACGGCCCGGTGTCGGCCCCCGGCCGGGTCAGGTGCAGGGTCGGCGGCCGCACCCCCGCGTGCACGGCGCGGGCGGCCTTGATGAGTCCGGCCAGTCCGGCGGCGCATTTGGTGTGCCCGATCTGCGATTTGACCGAGCCCAGCGTGCAGCCGCCCGGTGCGGCCCCCGCTGCCTGGAACAGGTCGGTGAGGACGGCGAGTTCGGTGGCGTCGCCGACGACGGTGCCGGTGCCGTGGGCTTCGAGGAGGCCCACCTGGGCCGGGCTGACGCCGGCGCGGCGGTAGGCGCGTTCCAGGGCGCGCCGCTGCCCTTCGGGCCGTGGTGCGGTCAGGCCGAGCGACCGCCCGTCGCTGGCGCTGCCGACCGCCTTGACCACCGCGTAGATCCGGTCGCCGTCCCGCTCGGCGTCCTCGACGCGCTTGAGGACCAGGGCGCCGACGCCCTCGCCGAGCGCGATGCCGTCGGCGGCGGCGTCGAAGGGGCGGCACCGGCCGGTGGGCGACAGGGCGCGCACGGACGCGAACATCAGGTAGTCGTTGATGCCGTTGTGCACATCGGCGCCGCCGCACAGGACCATGTCGGCGTCCCGGTCGCGCAGTTGGCGGCAGGCCAGGTCCAGTGCGGCGAGCGAGGAGGCGCAGGCGGCGTCCACGGTGCAGTTGGCGCCGCCGAGGTCCAGGCGGCCGGCGATCCGCCCGGCGATGACGTTGGCGAGCACTCCGGGGAAGGAGTCCTCGGTCAGCCGGGGCAGTTCGGCGTCCAGGGCGGGCGGCAGGTCGCCCAGGTAGGCGGGGTGCAGGGCGCGCAGGCCGTAGGCGCCGGCGAGTTCGGTTCCGGCCTCGGCGCCGAAGACGACGCCGGTGCGGGCACGGTCGAAGTCGCGGTCGGCGTATCCGGCGTCGGCCAGGGCCTTGGCGGCCGCGTCCAGGGCGAGCAGCTGCACGGGTTCGATGCCGGTGAGGGAGGCCGGCGGGATGCCGTGGGCGAGGGCGTCGAAGGGGACGGCGGGCAGGAATCCGCCCCACCGCGAGGGGGTGCGCTCGCCCGCCCGCGCGGGATCCGGGTCGTGGTAGGTGGCGGCGTCCCAGCGCTCGGCGGGCACCTCGGTGACGGAGTCGACACCGGTGACGATGTTCGACCAGTAGCGGGCGGTGTCGGGCGCGCCCGGATAGCAGCAGGCCATGCCGACGATGGCGATGTCCAGCGGCGCCGCCTGCTGGTCCGGGTGCCCGGTGGAGGGCTGCAGCTGCTCGGCCCGGGCGTCGAGCAGTGCGCTCGCCCCCTCGGTGACGTCCGTGTGCAGCGCGGCGATGGAGGTGGTGGCGCTGCGGGCGGTCGCGGCCTGGCCCAGCATGTACAGGCCCTCGCGCAGCTGGTCCGGCTCCCCCACCGGTGCGGGCGGTCCGCCGTCGGTGTGGCGCAGGCCCTTGCTGGCGATCCGCAGCCGTCCGAGGTTGCGCCGCTCCAGCTCCTCCCACCGGGTGCGCGGGTCCACGCCGTCCGCCGCGAGCCGCCGCTCGGCCGCGGCGAACTCCGCGGCGTAGGCGGTCTCGGCGCAGCGCGTGGCGTGCCCCGGTGCGGTGCGCAGCAGTACGGTCCGCTCGCAGGCCAGCGCGGTGTCCTGGAAGGCCGGCTGGACGGCGCCGGTGGCCACGGCCTCTTCGGTGAAGAGGTAGGCGGTGCCCATCAGGACGCCGATCCGGGCGCCGCGCTCGGCGAGCGGGGCGGCGGCGGCCGCGGCCATGGCGGCGGAGCGGGCGTCGTGGATGCCGCCCGCGAAGAGCACATCGAACTCCTCGGCGGCGCCGGAGTGCTCCCGGTCGTGGGCGAGCAGCCGCTCGATCTGCTCCTCCCACAGCGGGAAGCTGGCCCGGGGTCCGGTGTGGCCGCCGCACTCCTGCCCTTCGAAGACGAATCTGCGGGCGCCCTCGGCCAGGTAGCGCTCCAGCAGACCGGGCGAGGGGACATGGAGGTAGGTGCGGGTCCCGGCGGCTTCGAGCGGCGCGGACTGGGCGGGGCGGCCGCCGGCGATCAGCGCGTACGCGGGGGCGAACTCGGCGACCGCGGCGAGCTGTGCGCGGCGGAGTTCGGGCGGTGCGAAGCCGAGCAGGCCCACGCCCCACGGCCGGTCGCCCAGCCGCTCGGCGGTCTCGGCCAGCAACCGGCGCACCTGGTCGCCGTCCATGACCGCGAGGGCGAGAAAGGGCAGCCCGCCCTCGGCGGCCACCGCGGCGGCGAACCCGGCCTCGTCGCTGACCCGGGTCATCGGCCCTTGGGCCACCGGGAGATGGCGGGCGGCGGGGCGGGGCGCGAGCGGCCGGCTGCGGGCGGCCGCCGCGAGGTGACCGGTGAGGGCGGCGCGTACGGCCGTCAGGATGCCGCCGGTGGTGCGGTGCCGGGCGGCGAGCCGGGCGGCGAACGCGCCGTCCTGGCCGACCGGGAGCGGCTCGCTGCGCAGATCCGGGCGGGTCAGGACCCGGCGGCCGTCGACGAGGGCCGGCTCGCTGCCGTCCATGGCCCGCAGGGCGGCGGCGAGCGCGCGCGGCAGCCGCTGCTCGCCCTCGGTGGTCAGCGCCAGCTGGGAGTCGAGCAGCACACCGGCCGCGCCGCCGGCGAGGGCCGCGGCGGCGGTGTGCGGGCCGATGCCGCCGGCCGCGAGGACGGGGACGGTGGTGTCCGGGTCGGCGAGGACCCGCTGGAGCAGTACGCAGGTGGTGAGTTCGCCGACCCGGCCGCCGGACTCATGGCCGCGGACGACCAGCGCTTCGGCTCCGGCGGCGCGGGCGGCCGCGGCTTCCTGGGGGCTGGTGACCTCGGCCCATACCCGGCGCCGGCCGCCGTCGGACCAGTCGTGGCGGCCGTCGGCCCGGTGCCGTGCGGCGGCGGTGAACTCCTCCGGGTCGGCGAGCAGCACGGTGTCGACCGCGGCCGGCAGTTCGCCGGGGGTGAGCGGGCAGCCGACCGGGACGCGTACGCCGTGCGGGCGCCGCAGCCGGCGGGCGAGCCCGGCGAGCGCGTCGCGGGCCGGGCCGGCGTGCCGGCCGAGGTCCAACAGGCCGAGTGCGCCGGCGCGTTCGGCGGCCGCGACGATCCGTTCGTCCGGCAGCTCGAAGGGCGTCAGCGCGACGACGAGGTCGCGGCCGGTCGGGGCCGGCCGCGCGGATCGCGGACGGGGTGAGGTGTCGGAGTGAGGGGGCCGGGGGACCACGGGCGCTCCTTGTACTGCGTGGGGGACGGACACGCTGACCACTGCCACCTGCGGTAACCAGCGGTATCCCGCTGATGCCGATGCATCGTGTAGCCACCCCCTTGCACTGTCAACGACCTTGCGTCAGGCGGTGGTTGATTCCGCCAAGGTCACCTTCGCGGTGGCCGGGCGCCTCGTTTCGGCCCGCTCCCCCGGTCCCGACCTGCGCTTGTGCGCCGCGCGCCGACCGGTATCCGCACGCCGGCGCACCGGTCCGCGCCGTCCCGTCCCATGCCCGCCCGGCATGGTTCGGTGCCGAGCGGGTCTCGCCCCGCCCCCGGGCGGACATCGCCGCGCCATCGCACCGACGCCCGCTTCGTCTTACGGGTTCACCCTGACCCGGCTACCGTCCGCGCATGGCCCTCACCCTCCAGCAACTGCGTTATCTGGTCGCGGTCGCGGACTGCCGGTCCATCACCGCCGCGGCCGCCGCCGTCTATGTGGCCCAGCCTGCGCTCTCCCGCGCCGTCCAGGCTCTGGAGCGCGATCTGGACGTGGCGCTGGTGACCCGTAAGGGCCGGGGCGTGGAGTTGACGTGCGAGGGTGCCCGGGTGGTGCGGCTGGCCCGTACGGTCCTGGCCGCCGTGGACGCGATCGAGGACATCGGCGCGGCACAGGGCGGGGGTTCCCGGGAGAAGCTGTGCGTCGTCGCCACCCCGACCCTGGCGATCGATCTCGCGGCCGATCTGCTGCCGGCGTTCACCGCGCGCCACCCGGGGGTCGATGTCCAGCTGGTCCAGCGCAGCAGCCGCGAGGCGCTGGTCGAGTGCCTGACCGGTGGAGCGGCGGAACTGGGCCTGGTGGACCTTCCGGTGGACCAGGGGCTGTCCTCGCACCATCTCCAGGAGCGCGAGGTGGTGCTGGTGTCGCCGTCCGGCTCCGGGCTGCCCGACCCGCTTCCGCTCCGGCGGCTGGACGGCCTGCGGATGGTACTGCCGACCCGGGGCACCGGCAGGCGGACCGAGTTGGAGTCGATGTTCAGCCACCTGGGGGTGCGCCCGGTGGCGGCGCTGGAGGTGGACGAGCGGCTGGCGTGGGTGGCGAGTGTGCTCGGCGGGCACGGCTCGCTGGTCTGGTACCGCGATATGGCGTCCCGCACCTTCGGTTCGCGCGCCGAGGTCCGTTCGTTCCGTCCCGCGCTGCTGCGCCCGGTCGGCATCGTGCATGCGCGCAGCTCGTTGAGCCGACCGGCCCGCGCCTTCCTCGCCCACGCCCAGCGCACGGCCCCGGTCCGCGAACCGTCGCGCTGAGGGACCGGCCGCCGGATGGCATACCGGCCCGTTATCGCTCCCATGCCCAACGGGTGGCCGGGCGGCCTTGGCGTCCGGACCGGCCACCGCCACCTTGAACCCATGTCCCCCCTCTCCTCGCTCCCCTCCGTGCTCCTCGCGACCGCCGCGCTCACCGCGCCGCTCGTCGCGCACCCCGCGTCCACCGCCGCGCCCGCGCGTGCCTGCACGCTCCCCGCCGGGCTCCAGGAGCTCAGCGGTCTGGGCATGAGCGTCAAGCACCCGGGCGTCCTGTACGCCGTCAACGACAGCGGCAACACCCCCCAGGTGTTCGCCGTCGACTGCTCCGGCGCGACGGGGCGGCTCAGGGCCACGTTCACGCTGGGCGGTACGGCCAACACCGACTGGGAGGCGCTGGCCGTCGGCCCCGACGACAACGGCGTCCCCTCGATCCACGTCGGCGACATCGGCGACAACTTCGCCGGCCGCCCCGAGATCGCGGTGCACCGCTTCGCCGAGCCCGACACGCTGGCGGACGCGACGGTGGCACCGGCCACCTTCCGCTTCGCCTACGCCGACGGCAGACACGACGCCGAGTCCCTGCTGATCGACCCGGCGTCCCGTCGGCTGTATGTGGTCAGCAAGGTGCTGGGCGCCAAGGGCACGCTCTACAAGGCGCCGCTGCCGCCGCTGCCCGGCCAGGTCAACACCCTCACCCCGCTGCGCGACGGCCCGTCCTGGGCGACCGACGGCGCGTACGCGCCGAGCGGCCGGTCGTATGTGGTGCGCAGCGGCGGACCGTTCGGCCCGAACACCGGCTATGTCCGGGACCCGGCCGGCAACCGGCTCGCCGAGGTCGCGCTGCCCGCCCAGCCGCAGGGCGAGGCGGTGGCCTACGCCGACTGCGCGACCCTGCTCGTGGGCTCGGAGAACGATCGCCGGATCTGGCGGGTACCGCTGCCGCCCGAGGCGACGCCGGGCTGCTGAAGACCCGTCAGTTCCCCTTCAGCACCTCGGGGTTGGCGCAGTGCAGCAGCGGCTCGCGGCGCAGGTGGCGGCCCACCTCCTCGGCGACGATCCGTGCGGCCTTGTGCGCGACCTGCTGGCTGCCGCCGGCGATATGCGGGGTGAGGACCGCACCGGGGGCGGTCAGCAGACGGGAGCCGGCGGGCAGCGGTTCCTCGGGGAAGACGTCGAAACCGGCACCGGCCAGCTGCCCGGAGTCCAGGGCGTCGCAGACCGCGTCGTAGTCGAGCAGCGCGCCGCGGGCGCAGTTGACCAGGATCGAGCCGCGGGGCATCGCGGCGATCTGGGCGCGGCCGATCATGCCCTTGGTCTCCTCGGTGACCCGGGCGTGCAGCGAGACGATGCGGGAGCGGCCGAGCAGTTCGCCGAGCGGGACCTGCTCGGCGATGCCGGCCAGCGCCTCGGGGCGGACGTACGGGTCGTGGACGAGGACCTGGGCGCCCATGGCGGCGAGCACCTTGGCGACCCGGCTGCCGATGGCGCCGAAGCCGATCAGGCCGACGGTGGCGCCGTCGATCTCGATGCCGCAGTTGTCGTAGTCGTAGTAGTCGCCGCGCCAAACCCCCCGGCGCAGGTCGGTGTGGGTGTCGCCGACGCCGCGGGCGGCGGCCAGCAGCAGGGTCAGGGTGTGCTCGGCGGTGGCGGTGGCGTTGCGGCCGGGGGCGTTGCAGACGGCGACGCCGTGGCGGGTGGCGGCTTCGAGGTTGGCGTTGACCGGGCCGCCGCGGCTGGTGCAGAAGAGCTTCAGGTCGGGGCATGCGGCGAGGATCCGCTCGGTGAGCGGTCCGTGCTCGGTCACGCAGATCTCGGCTCCCCGCAGGGCCTCGATCATCTCGTCCTCGCTGCCGGATGCCTCGATGACCTCGGCGACCGGCCCGAAGGGGGTGTGCGGCCAGTCGAACCGGATCTCGCGGACGTCCAGCGGTGTGTCCCCGGCGGCCGCGCGCACGGCCTCGGTGAACAGGCTCGGGCGGATGAAGTGGTTGCCGGCGACGAGGACGGTGGTGCTCATGGGTCTGCTTCTCCTGAGGGGCGGTACGGGGCCGGGTGGGCGCGTGACGGGCGGTCAGTGGAGCGCGGGGGCCTGGGTGAGTGCCGGTGCGTTGAAGCTCAGCAGCGCGGTCCGCCCTTGGTCGACGCGGAGTTCGGTGAGCGCGCCGTTGTCCAGCCGGGGGAAGACCCGGCGGTAGTGGGCGAGCGGGATGCCCAGCAGATGGCAGAGCAGGACCCGTACGAGGGTGGAGTGCGCGACCACCAGGACCCGGCCGTCGGGTTGTTCGCGGGCGATGTCGGCGAGGCAGTCGGCGGCGCGCTCGGCGGCGTGCCGGGGGTCCTCGCCGTCGGGCAGGTGGTGCTCGACGGGGTCGGTGAGGAAGGCCGCCAGCCGCTCCGGGAAGCGCCGGCTCATCTCGTCCCTGGTCAGGCCCTCGCCGCGGCCGAAGTCGACCTCGTAGAGCCGCTCGTCGACGCGCGCGGTCAGCCCGCAGGCGTCGGCGGCGGGTGCGGCGGTGAGCCGGGCCCGGGAGAGCGGGGAGCTCCAGACGGCGGTGAGCCGGGCGGTGGCGGCCCAGGTGGCGAGGGCGGCGGCCTGGGCACGGCCGTGGTCGGTCAGCGGCACGTCGGTGCGGCCGGCGTAGCGGTTCTCCGCATGCCAGACGGTCTCGCCATGGCGTACGAGGATCAGGTCGGTCACTGCGCTGCCCTCCTGCGGGCGTGGTCGGCCACGTCCTGGCCGAGCCAGCCGCGGCGGGTGAGTTCGTCCAGGAAGCGGAGGTGGACGGGGGTGTAGCGGGCGGTGCGGGCGGGCCTGGGCGCGATCTCCCGGTCGATGCGGACCATGGCGGCGGCCGCCTCCTCAAGGCCCGCTCCCGAGGAGGTGGCGGCGAGGACGGCCATGCCCAGGGCGCCCTCGGCCTGCTGCGGCAGCCGCACGGGGCGGCCGAGGACATCGGCGCGCAGCTGGCACCAGTAGGTGTTGCGGGCGCCGCCGCCGGTGAGGGTGAGCGGCCCGTCGATGGGCGCGCCGAGGTGGTCGAGGTAGTCGAAGCAGAGCCGTTCGAGGCAGGCGACGCCGAGGAGCCAGGCGTGGAACTCGGCGGCGCGGGTGGGGACTTCGCCCAGGATGAACGGTGCGGCGTCGGGGGCGCGGAAGGGGAAGCGCTCGCCGCCGGTGGAGACCAGCGGGTAGCCGACCGCGTCCGGGTCCAGGGCCGCGGCCTGCGCGGTGAGCGCGGCGAGGTCCGCGCCGTGGAAGTGCCGGGAGAGGACTCCGGCGCCGCTGCTGGAGGCGCCGCCCGGCAGCCAGGTGCCGCCCGGTCCGCGGTGGCAGTAGACGACGCCCGCCGGGTCGCGGACCAGGTGCGGGCTGGTGCCCTTGAGGACCAGGGTGGTGCCGAGCACCGAGTTCCAGGCACCCGGGGCGAGCGCTCCGGCGCCGATCTGCGCGGCGCAGCCGTCGGTCATCCCGGCGACGACGGTGGTCCCCTCGGGGATGCCGGTGGCCGCGGCGGCGTCGGCGCATACGGTGCCGAGCACGCTTCCGGGGCGCACCACTTCGGGCAGCAGCCCTTCGGGGACGCCGAGTCCGTCCATCACCTCCCGCGGCCAGCGCTCCTCGACGAGGTGGTAGCCGGTCTTGAGGGCGTGGCTGGCGTCGCTCGGCACCTGGCGCCCGGCCAGCCGCCAGGTGACCAGGTCGACCTGGTGCAGCAGCCGGGTCCCGGTCCGCGGGGCGGGGGCGCTCTCCAGTAGTGCGACGAGTTTGGGCAGCGCCCAGGACGGCTGCATGCTGCGGTAGCCCAGCTCCTGCCAGACCTCCGCGCCGGCCGCGTTGACGGCCGCGGCCTGCTCGGCGGCGCGCCCGTCGTCGTACATCAGGCCCGGGGTGAGCGGGGTGCCCCGGGAGTCGGCGAGCAGGATCGTGCCGGAGGTGCCGTCGAGCGCCAGCCCGCGGATCCGCCGGGTGTCGATGCCCGCCAGGGCCTCCCGGCAGGCGGCGGCCAGCGCGCGCCACCACTCCTCGGGGTCCTGCTCATGGCGGTTGCCGTGGCGCCGGCTGGTCAGCGGACGGGCGGCGGTGGCGAGGACCTGTCCGGTGCCGTCGACGGCGACGCAGCGTGCGCTCTGGGTGCCGAGGTCGAGGCCGAGCCAGATGCCGTCGAGGGCAGCAGGCGGGCCACCGGGGTGGTGCGGGTCAGACAAGGGGGCCTCCAGGGGCGGTACCGGTGGTGTCGACGGGGTGGCCGGTGGCTTCGGCCGGGCGGCCGGGCGCCGCCGGGCCGCCGTGCCAGGTCGCCCGGCCGCGCCAGCCCGCCTCCCGGGCGAGCCCGCGCCAACCGAGGAAGTCCTCGTACAGCGCGGCGTAGAACTCCGCGCGCTGCGGCTCCGGCTCCCAGCTCCGCTGCATCCGGACGTATCTGGCGGCGGCGCTGTGCATGCTGGTCTCGGCGCCGGTGCGGACCAGGCCGGTGAGGAAGGCGCCCTTGGCGCCGAGTTCGGTGTCTCCGGAGCGCGCGGTGGGCACGCCGGTCGCATCGGCGATCAGCGCGCACCAGGCGTCGCTGTTGGCGCCGCCGCCGCACAGCCGCAGCTCGTCGACGTCCGTGCGGGCGGCGGCCAGTGAGTCGCGCAGCACCAGCGAGAGTCCGTCGAAGACGGCGCGCGCCAGGTCGGCGGGCCGGTGCTCCAGGGACAGGCCCCAGAAGGAGCCGCGGGCCCCCGGGTCGAGGAACGGGGCGCGCTCGCCGGCCGGGGAGAGATAGGGCAGGAACATCAGCCCCCGGGCGCCGGGCTCGGACTCGAAGGCCAGCTGCGCCAGCTCCGGCGGGCCCGGCAGGTGCAGCAGCCGCGCGGCCCAGCCGAGCACCTCGGCGCCGTTGAGCGTGGGGAAGGCGCGCAGCACCCGTTCGCGGCCGCGGTAGGCGATGTGGATGCCGGACGGCTCCCCGCTGGTGTCGATCTCGGTTCGGACGATCTCGGTGCACAGTGTGGTGCCGAGGATGCTGCACGCCTGGCCGGGGTTGACGACGCCGACGCCGCGGGCGGTGGAGGCGATGTCGTAGGGGGCCATCACGACCGGGAGCCCGGCGGGCAGCCCCAGTTCGGCCGCGGCCGCGGTGGTGATCTCGGCGATCCGCTGCGACTCGCCCAGGACGGTGGGCAGCAGCCGTTCGTATGCGCCGAGGCCGAACAGGTCGAGGATGTAGGGGTCGTATGCGCCGGTGGCGTGGTCGAGGAACGGGGCAGAGGCGTCGGACTCGTCGGTGGCGCGCACGCCGGTGAAGCGCAGGAAGAGCCAGCCGGCGGCGGTGAGCGAGGTGGCGGAGCGGGCGAGCCGGTCCGGGTCGTGGGCGGCGAGCCAGCTGAACAGGGCGTTGGGCATCCCGGCGCAGGTCAGCGAGCCGTTGCGACGGAAGGCCGCCTCCAGGACGCCGTCGCGCTGCCAGGCCCCGAGCTGCTCCCCGGCGCGGCCGTCGGACCACAGGATGGCGGGTCCGGTGGGGCGGCCGCGGTCGTCGACGAGCCAGGCGCCGTCGCCCTGAGCGGTGAAGGACACCAGCCAGACCGGGTCGGTCAGGCCGTCCAGCACCGTGCGGACGGTGTGGACGACGGCGTCCCAGACGGCCGCCATGTCCTGTTCCGCCCAGCCGGGGTGCGGGCGCAGGACCTCGGTGGCCCGGCGGGCGACGGCGATCTCGGTGCCCTGGTCGTCGAAGACGACGGACTTGATCACCGTGGTGCCCACGTCGATGGTGAGTACGGACATCAGTGGGGTCCTTTCACGCCGGCGCCGGGGCGGCGGTGGGCGCGGTGTCCGCGGCACCGGCCGTGTCCTTGGCACCCGGCTCCGGCAGCGTCAGGAAGTGGGCGAGTACGGTGCTCACCGCGTACATCCCGGCGAAGATCCAGACCACCCCTTCGACGCCGAGCGTCCCGACGAACGCCGCGACGACGGCGGGGCCGACGAAGGTGCTGGCCCCGGCGCCCAGGTTGAGCGCGGCCAGCGCCTGCCCCTGGTGCTTGGGCTCCAAAGTGGGCACCAGCGCCGAAAGCGGTACATAACCTGCCAGCGTAGCGCCGTAGAACGCGGCGACCAGGAGGGCGAGCGGGAAGTTCGCACCGGCGGCGTGCGGGACGTAGAAGAGCAGCAGGGTGCTGATCGTGCAGCCGGCGCCGCCGAACCAGGCGATGGTGCGGCGCCAGCCGAAGCGGTCGCCGAGCACGCCGAACAGCAGGTTGGCGAAGATGTTGGTGGCGAACATCGCGCTGAGCAGATGTAGCCACTCGGTGAGGGTGAAGCCGACCGTCTTGGTGAAGTGGATCGGCATGATCACGAAGAAGCCGAACTGCGAGGCGGTGTTGATGACCCGGACCAGGGAGCCGACCCCGACCCTGGGGTTGCGCCACAGGATCGTGACGCTGCCGACCAGCGTGGCCACCGGCCCCTCGCCCTCGGCGCGCGGCCGCCGGCCGCCGTGCTCGTCGCGGACCAGCAGCAGGGCGATCAGTCCGCCGGCGGCCACCAGCACCAGTGCGGCCCACAGCGTGGCGTAGGCGCCGATCTGCGGGATCAGCCCGCTGGCGACCAGCGAGCCGAGGGTGGGCAGCCCGCCGGTGAAGGCGAACCAGAACCAGCCCATGGCCGTACCGAGCCGGGCCCGCGGCGCCACTCCGGCGATCCAGACCAGGAATCCGTAGGCGAACAGCGGATAGCCCAGCCCGCGCAGCCCGTAGGCGGCCATCATCAGCGGATAGCTGGTCAGGGGTATCGCGGCGGTGAGGAACAGGACCTGGAAGACACCCCAGATGCCCAGCCCGGCCCACATCACACGGCGCGGGCCCCACAGGTCGGACAGCACTCCGGAGAGCCAGGCGGCGATGCCGGCGGCGATCCCGTAGACGGTGAAGAGCAGCGCGACCCGGGACTCCGAGAGGTGCTGGTCGATGAGGTACGGCGAGAGATAGCCGGACTCGACCCCGTCCCCGATCATGAACAGGAGGAGCCCGAGGTAGCCCCAGGCGAGGGTCGGCGGAATGCCCAGGCGGGTGATCAGCGAACGCGGCGGAGAGTTCGTCATCGAATCTCCCTTTCTGCGGCGGCGTGGCAGGGGGCAAGGGGGGTGGACGGAGCGATGGAACAGCCGCGCAGAATCGGGCGTCAATGGCCCGTGAAATCTTCGCATCAGGGCCGCGACCAGCCGTGTTGCGTCGTACCGGAACCGCATGTGGACACCGCCGCCGGGGCCGGTGCAGTGTTAAATCCGTGCGAACATAACGCGGCGAATTCACGCGGAGCCGAGGGGAGAGCAGCGCGATGGACCGGGTCGAGGCCCAGGAGGAGCGGCGCCGCCGCATGCGCGAGACCGTCATCTCCCGCGGCTTCGTGCGCACCGCGGACCTCGCGGCGGAGTTCGACGTCAGCCTGATGACCGCGCACCGCGATCTGGACGCCCTTCAGGCGCAGGGCTGGCTGCGCAAGGTGCGCGGCGGGGCGACCGGGCTGCCCTCGGCGCAGTTCCACGGCAGTGTCGCGGAGCGGATGGCCACCATGGCGCAGACCAAGCAGCAGCTGGCGCGGGCCGCCGCGACGCTGCTGGTCTCCGGGCAGACCGTGCTGCTCGACGACAGCACGACCTGTCTGCTGCTGGCCCACCAGGCCGCCGAGCACACCCCGCTGACCGTGATCACCAACTCGCTGCCGGCCATCACCACGCTCGCCAAGGAGCCCGGTATCTCGCTGATCACGCTGGGTGGGGCGTACTTCCCGGCGTACGACGCGTTCATGGGCCCGCACACCGCGGACGCCGTACGGGCCTTCCGCGCCGATGTGCTGTTCATGTCCACCACGGCCGTCACCAACGGCCGCTGCTACCACACCTCGCCGGAGACCGTGCAGGTCAAGCGGGCCATGATGGAGAGCGCGGGGCGCCGCATCCTGGTCGCGGACCACACCAAGTTCACCAAGGGCGGTCTGTACGCGCTGGCCCCGCTGACCGACTTCGAGCTGCTGATCGTCGACGACGGCCTGCCGGCCGAGCAGATCCGCGCCGTACGGGCGGCCGGCACCGAGGTGATGGTGGTGCCGGCCAGGCCGTGACGCCGGGGGCCGTCAGACGAAAGCGCTCTGCCCCGTGATCGCCTTGCCCACGATGAGGGTGTTCATCTCGCGCGTGCCCTCGAAGGAGTAGATGGCCTCGGCGTCGGCGAAGAAGCGGGCGACGTCGTAGTCGAGCACGATGCCGTTGCCGCCGAATATCTCCCGGCTCCAGGCCACGACCTCGCGCATCCGGCTGGTGACGAACGCCTTGGCCAGCGAGGAGTGTTCGTCGCGGAAGACGCCGGCGTCCTGGAGGCGGGCCAGCTGGACGAGCATGCCCCAGGAGGCGGTGATGTTTCCCAGGCTCTTGACGAGGAGGTCCTGCACCATCTGGAAGCGGGCGATCGGCCGGCCGAACTGCCGGCGCTCGCGCGCGTAGTCGAGCGCCAGCTCATAGGCGCCGATCATCACGCCGAGCGCCTGCCAGGCGACACCGCTGCGGGTGGCCCGCAGGATCTCCGCGACGTCCCGGAAGGAGTCGACCCGCTGGAGCCGGTCGGCCTCCGGGACGCGCACGTCGGTGAGGGTGATGTCGGCGTTCTCGACGATGCGGAACGCGGTCTTGTTCTCGATCTTGGTGGCCGTGAAGCCGGGTGCGCCCTTCTCCACCACGAAGCCCTTGACGTGGTCGTCGGCCTCGTCGCGGGCCCAGACGACGACCAGGTCGGCGAAGGTGCCGTTGCCGATCCACCGCTTGGCGCCGTTCAGGACCCAGTGGTCGCCCTCGCGCCGTACGGTGGTGCGCATCCCGCCCGCCACGTCGGACCCGCCGAGCGGTTCGGTCATGGCGAAGGCGCCGATCGTGTCCAGGGCGGCCATCGCGGGCAGCCAGCGGCGCCGCTGCTCCTCGTCGCCGCCGCGGTAGACGCTGTACATGGCCAGGCCGTTGTGGACGCCGAAGAAGGTCGCGGACGAGGCGTCGGTGCGGGTGTACTCCATCGCGAGCATCCCGACCAGCAGATTGCTCGCGGCGGGCAGCGGGTCGCCGTACCCCTCGTACGCCACGCCGGCGAGCCCGAGTCCACGGAACCTGTCGATCAGTTCACGGGGGAACTCGCCCTTCGCCCAGGCGTCGTTGACCAGCGGCTTGACCTCGTTGCGCATGAAGTCGCGGGCCTTGCACAGCAGTTCGCGCTCGTGGTCGGGCAGCAGGTTCTCGTAGCCGTAGAAGTCGGCGGCGAGCTGGTCGGTCATGACCGGGTCTCCTCGTTCGGTGCGGTGGTGGTGTCGGTGTTCAGGGCGGCGAGGACGGCGAGCTGCTTCTCGTCGCGCTCCTGGGCGAGTTCGCCGTACGGGCGCGAGCCGTAGGCGTCCTCCACGGCGGCGATGAGCCGTTCGGTCTGGGCGGGGCTCTGCTCGGGGCGGCCGAGGGAGTCCCACATCCGCCGCATGGAGGGGCCGATGTGCTCGGCCATGTGCCGGTAGCCGCCGGGGCCGCCGCCCAGGTGGGCGCCGAGGAAGGGGCCCACCGTCGACCAGCGCAGACCGAGCGAGTTGACCATGATGGTGTCGAGCTCGGACGGGCTGACCACGCCCTGCTCCACCAGGTGGATCGCCTCGCGGCTGAGCGCGTTCTGCAGCCGGTTGCCGACGAAGCCGGGGATCTCCTTGCGCTCCACGACCGGGACCCGGCCGACCGAGCGGTAGAAGGCGACCGCCCGGGCCACGGCGTCCTCGGACGTGCGCTCGCCGGGCACCACCTCCACCAGCGGCACGAGGTGCGGCGGGTTGAACGGATGGCCGATCAGGATCCGCCCGGCGTCGTCGAGCCCGCCGGTGAAGGCGCTCGACGGGATGGCGGACGAGGAGCTGAGCAGGAGTGCGTGCGGCGGGGCCTCGCGGACCAGGGTGGCGAACAGCTCACGCTTGAAGCCGGCGTCCTCCGGGCCGTTCTCCTGGACGACATCGGCGTGGCGTACCGCGTCGGTGACGCCGTCGGCCAGCCGGACCCGGTCGGCGAGGCCCCGGACGTCGAGGCCCTGCCGGGCCAGCTGCGGGGCGGCCTGCGCCAGCGCGGTGTCCACGGCTTCGGCCAGGTCGGGGCGCGGATCACTGACCCGTACCGGCATGCCGTGGGCGGCGAACAGGGCGGTCCAGGAGAGCCCGATGGTCCCGGCTCCGATCACCGCCGCGGTAGGAGGTGTCTTGCTCATGACGGATGCTTCCTTCGGTGTGGTCGTGGCGACTTCATGGCCGGCAGGGCGATGCCGATACGGCCGCTGCCGTTCGGGCGCTCTTGTCGCCCGTGCGGGATCAGCGCGCGAGGTAGTCGTGTACGGGCCGGACCGGGGCCAGCGTGAGGTCGGTCAGGATGTGGCTGGCCGAGACGATCTCGCGCACCGGCAGATCGGCCATCGGGGCGAGGACGTGCGCGAAGAGCTGCAGCCGGGCGGGCCCGCGCCAGGCGCCCTTCACCACCACGTCGCTGATCTCGGTGCGGACCAGCTGGGCCGTCTGCGCGGTGCCGTCGAACCCCGGCACCAGCTTGAGCATGAAGGTCGGCACGCTGATCTGCGCGGCCGCCTCTTCGGGGTCCAGTTCGTGGTGCTTGTAGCCCATCGTGGCGGTCGCCACCCGGACGGTGCCGTAGTCCAGGACGCCGACGAGCGCGCCGTGGTCCACATACAGGGCGGGCGATCCGGCGACCTTCGGGTAGGCGCTGGCCTCCCGTCCGGACGCGGTGGCCGGGAAGTTGTCCAGGTACATGGCGTGCAGATACTCGCCGCGCTCGCCGTCGTGGCGGACCGGGATCGCCTGACCGGCCTCGGTGTACGGCCCGTACCCGGTGACGTCGCCCATCCGCATCACCTCGAAGCGGACCAGCGGCTCGTCGATCTCCAGCGGTTCGGGCACCACCGCGCGCAGTGCGTCGCGGTCGGTGCGGTAGACGATGTTGAGGTACTCGCGGTCGGTGAAGCGCGGGACGACCGGCGGGAACGCCGGGTTCATCAGGGGCGTGGCGAGATGCCGGGCGATGTGGTGCTGCTGCATGGCGGAGGGCCTCTTCTCCTGCTTGTCCGTCGTGTGCGCCTACTTGCCCTGCCACACGGGGGCCCGGCGCTCGGCGAAGGCGGCCATGCCCTCGCGTACGTCGGCCGATGCGGCGAGCGCGGCCATCTCCCGGCGCTGGGCGGCGAAGGCGGCCGGTTCGGGTGTGCCGTCGGCGGTGCGGGCGATCCGCTTGACGGCGGTGAGGGCGAGCGGGGCGTTGTCCGCGAGCCGCCCGGCCCACTCCAGTGCCACCGCCGCGGCCCGCCCGGCCGGTACGACCCGGTTGGCGATGCCGAGCCGGCCGGCCCGCTCACCGGAGACCGGCTCGCCGGTCAGCAGCAGCTCCATGGCCAGGTGGTAGGGAATCCGCCGCGGCAGCCGGACGGCTCCGCCGCCGGCCGCGAGCAGCCCTCGCTTGACCTCCGGCAGCCCGAACCGGGCGTCTTCAGCGGCCACGATGAGGTCGCAGGCCAGGGCCAGTTCGAAGCCCCCGCCCATGGCCCAGCCCTCGACGGCGGCGATCAGCGGCTTGCTCGTCGCGGCCTCGGTCAGCCCGCCGAATCCGCGGCCCGGGATCTCGGGCGACTCGCCCGCCAGCGCGGCCTTGAGGTCCATTCCGGCGCTGAAGGTGCCCTGCGCGCCGGTGAGAACCCCGGCCCGCAGCACCGGGTCGCCCTCCAGCTCGTCGATCGCGGCGGCGAGTTGCGCGGCGACCGCGGCGTTGACCGCGTTCCGGGCGCGCGGCCGGTCGAGCGTGATGAGCAGAGCGGTACCGATCCGCTCGGTGCGTACGACGGGGGCGGCGCCGGCTGCGGGGGCGTCGGGGGTGGTGGCGTCGGGGGTGCTGGGCATGGCCCGGGTCCTTTGCGATCGGGGTGCGGTACGGCACGGCGGTGGCCGAGGGCCGAAATCCGCGCGGAACGAGGGGTGTTGAGGGAGGGGGACCGTCAGCGGCGCCGGGGCGCGGCCGCCAGCTCGTCGAGGACCTCGTCGGTGTGCTGGCCGGGCAGCGGAGCGAACCGCCGGACCGAGCCCGGGGTGGCCGAGAAGCGAACGGGGATGCCGACGGACCGGATCGGGCCCTCACTGGGGTGCTCGACCAGATCGAGGAGGTGGCCGTCGCGTACGTACGGGTCGTCGGCGGCGCGGTCCAGTTCGAGCACCGGCGCCATGGGGATGCTGTGCTTGGCGCAGACCTCCTCCCACTCCTGGGTGGTCAGCGCCGGCGCGCACTGGGCCACCAGCTCCATGAGCGGGTCGACGTCGGCGTCGTCGATGACGGTGCCGGCCACCCGCGGGTCCCCGGCGAGATCGCCGCGGCCGGCGGCCGCGAAGAAGTCGCGGAAGTTCTGGGCGTGGTAGGGCACGATGCAGGCCAGCCCGTCGGCGGTGGGCACGGCCCGGTGGCCCTGCTTCATCGACAGCGGGAAGCCGGTGGAGCCGACCGGCGGCTCGTAGACATGGCCCGCGAGATGCTCCACGAGGTTGAAGGCGATCAGCGTGTCCGTCATGGGGATCTCGATGTGCTGGCCCCGGCCCGTGCGGTCGCGGTGCACCAGCGCGGCGAGCACCGAGTAGACGATGGTCAGCCCGGCGACCTTGTCGCCGATGATCGTCGGCAGGTAGACCGGCCGGCCGAGCGCCCGCCGGGCCACGTCCACCAGCCCGGAGGATGCCTGCACGGTCTCGTCGTACGCGGCGTGGCCCGCGCGCTCGGAGTCGCTGCGGAAGCCCTGGGCGTGGGCGTAGACCAGGCCGGGGCTGCGCTCGGCGAGGTCGGCGTAGGTCAGGCCGAGCCGGGCCAGGGCGCCGGGCCGCATATTGGTGATCAGCACGTCGGCGGTGCCGATGAGCGCGAGTGCGCGCTCGCGGTCGGTGTCGTCCTTGAGGTTCAGCGAGACGCTGCGCTTGTTGCGGTTGACGTTGAGGTTGAGCGGCGTCATCCCGGGGGTGGTGCGGTAGCGGCCCGCCCGTACGGTGTCGGACGGCGACTCGATCTTGATGACGTCGGCGCCGAGGTCGCCCATGATCTGGGCGGCGTAGGGCCCCATCACCACGGTGGACAGATCGATCACCCGTATGCCGTCCAGCGGGCCGGCGGCACTCTCGTTCGTGGCGTCCATGGTCACTCCTGCGAAGGCGACTGAAGTAGTTGTACTACGAATGTTTCTGCCTTCGACATTAGGCGCGACGCCGCAGAATGAGAACGATCAAGAAGCGAAGAAGGGTATGACCGCAGCGGTCATACCGCAGGTCACGACCCTATCGGGAGCCTTCCGTGTCACCCGGGGAAGGCGTGCGAGAAAGGCGCGATGAATTCAGTGGGAAAGCAGCGGGAAGCGGTCGGTGATATCAGGCGGAAAGCCGCTCGGCGAAAATTCCCCGCGCCGCGGTGACCAGCTCTTCCAGGTCGCCGCCGGGCTCCGCCCGGTCCTTGCGGAAGAGCAGTCCGGTGGCCAGTTCGGCCGGGAAGTCCACCACCGGCAGCACGGTCACGTTCTCCAGCCGGTAGAGATGCATCGGGCTTTCCGAGGAGAGCATCGTCAGGGAGAAGGCGATACCGCCGGAGACCAGCTCGGAGGTGCCCGCATAATCCGAGCTGTTGATACGGATCCGCTTCTTCACACCCGCGGAATTCAGCCGGGCGTCGATCTCGTCGAAGTACGCGGGCATCGCCTCGGGCGCGGTCGCCACATACGGCAGCTCCCGCAGATCGTCCAGGGTGACCGACTCCCGGCCGGCGAACCGGTCGGCGGGCACCGCCGCGCCCAGCCGTTCCCGCATGACCTCGATGATGCCGAGCGCGGGATCGGAGACCGGCAGCCGGACCAGTGCCAGCGCCAGCCGGCCGTCGTGGACCGCTTCGGCGAGGCCGTTGGAACGGCCGGGCCAGCGCTTGAGCTCGTACGCCGTACGGCAGGCCGCCTCAAGCTCCCGCACCCGGGCCCGCAGCGCGGGGTGGATTCCCGACGGCATCCCGATGAGCAGGGTGGCCCGCTGCGGACGGACGGCCTCCCGCAGCCGCCACGGAATGGCATTGACGCGTTCCAGCACATCGCGGGCCAGCGGCAGCAGCGCGGCACCGGCCGGCGTCAACGCGACGTGGTGGGTGCTGCGCTCGAAGAGCGGCTGGCCCAGCTCGCGTTCGAGGTCCTTGACCCGCTGGCTGAGCGGAGAGGCCGCCATGTGCAACTTGCGTGCCGCCTGGGAGAAATTCAGCTCTTCGGCAACCGCCACGAAGTAGCGCAGGTGCAGCATGTCCACACGGGCCACACTACCCGTCAGTCCTTGGCGAGGCCGAGCGCCGCGGGGTCCTGTGCCAGCTCGCGGAAGACCGCCCGCGGGTCCTGGAGCAGGGTGCGCTCGGTGAGGTCCAGCAGCCCGCCCACGGCGCTCAGCTCGGCGGCCACCGTCCCGTCCGCCGTGCGGACGGTCTGCTCCACCCGGAACGTCCGGCCCGCACCCCACACGAACGCGCAGCTCACCTCGACCTCGTCGCCCGCGCGCAGCTCCCGCCGATAGCGGATGGTGGTCTCGATGGTCACCGGGCCGATGCGCCGGTCCACCAGGTCGCTCTGCCGGATGCCGCTCGCCTGGAGCAGCGACCAGCGGGCGTGCTCGGCGTACTGCAGATAGACGCTCTGGTTGAGATGGCCCTGAGAGTCCGTCTCATAGCCGCGGACGGTGACGGGGACGGCGAAGGCCGCGAACGGCTGCGCCTGCTCCGTCCCGGCCGTACGCTCCGGTCCGCCCGCCGGGTCCTCACCGGCCGTGGTCCGCTCCGCATCCCTTGCCTCTGCCACGATCTCTCCCCGTTCCCCGTGAGGCCCATGGGCCACTTGTTTCACATCGTAGGCGCCGCGGGTGTGCGGCTCAGCTCCCGCCAGCCGACGGTGCGGTCGCACCAGCGCTCCAGGAGCGTACGGTCGTGGCCGACCGCGAGCAGACCGGCGCCGCTCTCCCGGCGGTAGTCCTCGACGACGGCCACCAGTGCGGCGGTTGTCGAGGCGTCCAGCATCGCGGTCATCTCGTCGCAGATCAGCCAGCGGGGCCGCAGCACCAGCGCGCGGGCCAGGCAGGCCCGCTGCAACTGCCCGTCGCTGACCTGGTGCGGACGGCGTGCGAGCAGCTCCCGGCTCAGGCCCACGGCCGGTGCCAGCTCGGCGATCCGGTCCGGGACCCGGGCGCGCCGCCCGGTGGCCCGCAGCGGTTCGGCGATCAGGTCGGCCAGGCTCAGGCGCGGGTCGGCGGAGAGCCGGGGCTGCTGGAAGAGCACGCCGTAGGCGGTGCGCTGGGCGCGGGGTGCGCGATGGCGCCAGCCCGCGGCGGGTGCGCCGTCCAGGACGACGGTTCCGGAGTCGGGCCGGTGCAGCAGTGCGGCGACCCGTGCGAGGGTGGACTTGCCGCAGCCGCTGGGGCCGAGAAGCCCCACCGCCTCACCGGGGGCGATGGTCAGCGAGACACCGCGCACGACGGGCGCCCGTCGGTCGTATCCGGCGGTGATGTCACGCAGTTCGAGCATCGTCGGCCTCCTTCTCCGCCGTCACCGGGTGGTGGCAGGCGACGCCGTCGTGCGGTGCGGGCACCGTCTCGCAGGCCGCGGTGGCCCGCCCGCAGCGGGCGGCGAAGGCGCAGCCCGGCGGCAGATCGCCCAGCTCCGGCGGCATACCGGGGATGGGGACGAAGGCCCGGCCGGGCAGCGCGTCGAGCAGTCCGCGGGCGTAGGGGTGCCGGGGGCCCGGGGGGCCGAAGAACCCTGGTGCGTCGGCGAGTTCGACGATCCGGCCGGCGTACATCACGGCGACCCGGTCGGCGATCCGCTCGGCCGCCGCCAGGTCGTGAGTGATCATCAGCAGCGCGCGGCCCGCGCGAGCCTGCTTGCGCAGTTCGTCGACGGTGCGGTCCACCAGGTCCCGGTCCAGCCCGGTCGTCGGCTCGTCGGCGAGCAGCAGCGGTGCGTCGCCGACCAGCGCGAGCGCGGTGGCCGCGCGCTGCGCCAGCCCGCCGGAGAGCTGGTGCGGGAAGCGGTCGAGGTGGTCGAGGGGGAAGGCGGCGCGCGCGGCGGCCCGCTCCGCCGCCGCCCTCAGGTCGCGCCTGGCCGTTCCCGTCAACTCCCGTACGGTCTCCTCCAGTTGGGCGCGCACGCTCCGTACGGGCGTCAGATGCGCGGCCGGGCTCTGCGGTACGAGCCCGATCCGCCGCCCGCGGATCGCACCGGCGAGTTCCCGCTCGGACGCGGTCAGCAGCTCGGTGTCGCCCAGCCGCGCCGAACCGGCCGTCTGCGCGTTGCCGGGCAGCAGCCCGAGCAGGGCCGAGGCCAGCACGGACTTGCCGCAGCCGCTCTCGCCGACGAGCGCCAGGCACTCCCCCGCGGCCAGGTCGAAGGCGGCATCGGTGACGGCGTGGAGGTGCCGGCCGCCGGGCATCCGGAAGCGTACGGACAACCCCCGTACGGACAGCACGGGGCGAACGGCCGGCGAGGGCGCGCTCATAGCGTCAGCTCCGATCGGCGCCGGGGGTCGATCCGCTCCCGCCAGACGCCGGCCAGGACCGCGATGGCGAGGGTGGGGACGATGATGAACAGGCCGGGGAAGAGGGTCGGCCACCAGTCCCCGGCCAGCAGGGAGCCGCGGGCGGTGTTGACCATGCTGCCCAGGCTCGCCTCGTGGGCGGGCAGCCCCAGGCCCAGGAACGACAGCGCGGACTCGTGCCAGATGGCGTGCGGGATCATCAGCACGGCGGCGAGCCCGGCCTGCGGCAGCACACCCGGCAGCAGATGACGCACCGCCACCCGGGCGCGCGAGGCGCCGCCGGCGAGGGCGGCGTCGACGTACGGGCGGGAGCGCAGCGAGAGCACCTCGGCGCGCACGATCCGTGCGGTCGACAGCCAGTGCGTCAGCGCCACCGACACGATCACCGGCCAGATCCCGGGCCGGAACAGCGCCACGACGAAGATGCCCAGCAGCAGGTGCGGCACCGACGAGAACAGGTCGACGATCCGCATGACCGCCCGGTCCGCCCAGCCGCCGAGGGCACCGGCCAGCGCGCCCACCGCCGTGCCGACGACGGTGGCGGCCAGCGCCGCGACCACGCCGACGAGCAGGGAGACCCGCAGCCCGTGGACACAGCGCAGCAGCAGGTCGCGGCCGACCTCGTCGGTGCCGAACGGGTGGGCCCAGGAGGGCGCTCGGAGCTTGGCGGCCAGGTCGACGGCCTGGGTGTCGAGGGGGAACAGGAGCGGGACGAGCGCGACCGCGAGGACGGTGAGTCCCACCAGCGCGGCCCCCGCCCGTATCCGCAGCGCGCGCAGGGCCGGGCCGCGGCTCCGTCCGGGATCGGGGGCCGCCCCGTTCGATCGGCGCGCGCGTGGGGACGGGTGCCAGGTGGTGTCAGCCATCGAAGGCCACCCGGGGGTCGGCGAGTCCGTAGAGCAGGTCGGACAGCAGGTTGCCGGCGAGGACGGCCGCGGTGGCCAGCACCGTGAGCGCGGCCAGCAGCGGGAAGTCCACGCCGGTGGCGGCCTGGACGGTGGCGGCGGCGATGCCCGGCCAGCTGAAGACGGTCTCGACCAGCAGGGCGCCGGTGATCAGCTCCGGCACCCGGGAGCCGATCAGGGTGAGGACGGGCAGCAGTCCGGAGCGCAGCGCGTGCCGCAGCAGCACGGTCCGCTCCCGCAGTCCGCGGGCCCGCGCGCCGCGCACCGGGTCCTCCTCCAGTGCGTCGCCGACCCCCTGGCGCACGTACAGCACGAACCAGGGCAGTTGGGAGAGGGCGAGCACCACGGCGGGCAGCACGATGTGGCGCGCGATCTGGCCGGCGGTGGCCACCTCGCTGCCGGTGTCGGTGAGGCCGCCGGCCGGCAGCACCCCGAGCCGGAGCGCGAACAGCCAGACCGCGAGCAGGCCGAGCCAGAACGGCGGCGCGGCCTCCAGGACGTAGGCGGCGCAGCCGACGGCGCGGTCGAGCAGTGAGCCGCGCCGCCGGGCCGCGAGCACGCCCAGCAGCGTGCCGAGGACGACGGCGAGCGCGAAGGCGAGGGCGCACAGCAGCACCGACCAGCCGATGCGTTCGCCGATGACCTGGGAGACCGGTGCGCGCAGCGTCGAGGAGTCGCCGAGGTCGCCGCTGAGGGCGCGGGTCAGCCAGTCCCACCAGCGGGCGAGCAGTGGCCGGTCGGCACCGAGGTTGTGCCGGATCTGGTCGAGGTTCTCCTGGGAGGCGGTCAGCCCGGCGGTGCCCGCGTACGCCTTGACGGGGTCGAAGGGCGAGGCCGCGGCGAGCGCGAACACGCCGAGGGTGACGGCGAGCAGGACGGGCACGGCGAGCAGCGCCCGCCGTGCCGTCATCCGCGCCATCGGCCCCCAGGGAAGCGGGGTGGTCGCGCTCACTTGCCGGTCTGCCAGTCCTCTACGTTCCACCAGGGGCCGGAGGCCAGCCCGTGGTCGTGCGGCTCGACCTGGGTGGTCAGGCCCGGCCAGCGGTCACCGACCACGTAGAGGTGGTCGATATGGGTGAGGAAGATGTAGGCGGGGTCGTCGGCGAGCCGTCGCTGGACGGTGTCGTAGGCGGCCTTGCGCGTCGTGTGGTCGTCGGTGCGGCGGGCCTCGACGAGCTTGGCGTCCACGGTCTTGTCGGCGTAGCGCGACATGTTGTTGAAGCCCTCGCCGGCGAGCGAGGAGTGCAGCAGCAGGTACTGGTCGAAGTCGGGGTCGGCCGGGCTGCCGCCGCCGGCGAGCACCGCGTCCCGCTTCATGTTCGGCTCGATGGCCTCCCAGGTGCCGGACTCGGTCTTCACCTCGACACCGGCCTTCTTGGCGTCGGAGGCGAAGGCGAGCGCGTGCTCCTGGCGGAGCTTGTCGCCGGAGAGGTACCAGAGCGTGAAGGAGGCCCGCTGCCCGCCCTTGTGCCGGATGCCGTCGTCGCCCTGCTTCCAGCCGGCCGCGTCGAGGATCCGCGCGGCCTTCTTCAGGTCGTGCGGGCGCTCGGTGCCCTCGGCGAACCACGGGCTGTCGGTGGGCACCGGCCCGTAGGCGGGCTTGCCGGCGCCGCTGAGGATGCCCTTGACCATGGCCGGGCGGTCCACGGCGACGTCCAGCGCCCGGCGTACGGCGCGGTCGCCGGTGACGGGGTGGGCGCTGGGCAGGGTGACGTTGCGGTAGTCGAAGGTGGTGGCCGTGAGGGTCTTCCTGCCCTTGTCGGAGGCGAAGGTGGCGGCGAGGTCCGGGGGCAGGACGGCGCCATCGAGATCGCCGGCGCGCAGCCGGGTGGCGCGGATGTCGTCGTCCTTGATGATCGCCATGGTGAAGTTCTTCACCTTCGGCGCGCCGCCCCAGTAGGTGGGGTTGGCCTTGAAGGTGAGCTTCTCGCCCTTGGACCAGTGGGTGAGGACGTAGGGACCGGTGCCGATCGGTTTGGTGGTGAAGGGGCCGTTGTTGACGTCCTGCTTGCCGGCGATATGGCGCGGGGCGATGGGCAGTACGGTGCGCTCGGCGAACGGCGCGTAGGGGTACTTGAGATGGAAGACGACGGTCCGGTCGTTCTTCTTCTCCACCGTGTCGAGGGCGTCCAGTTCGGCCTTGGAGGCGTTGTTGGTCTTCTCGTCGAGGATGGTCTCGTAGGTGAAGACCACGTCGTCGGCGGTGAAGGGCCTGCCGTCGGAGAAGGTCACTCCCGGGCGCAGGGAGTAGGTGTAGGTCCGGCCGCCGTCCGAGACCTCGGGCAGTGCGGACGCCAGCGCGGGCCTGAGCTTCATGCCGGCGTCGTGGGTGAGCAGCCCGTCGAAGATCTTGGAGTTGCCGTCCTTGCCGTAGCCCAGCAGCGGGCTGAGCGTCTCGGGTTCGTAGGCGATGCCGACGACCGCGGAGTCCTTCGCGTCGGCGGCCCGCCCCCGACCGTCGTCCGGCGCCGAACAGGCCGCCGTCACCAGCGCCAGCGCGCCTGCCAGCGCCGCGGCGGCCCCTGTGCGTATCGACCGGGCCGTCATGCCCACACCCCTAATGAAGATCGACTGTTATTGCGAGTCAGAGTTGTTGCGAGTAGCTCGCAATTAATCGATCTCATTAAACAGTATGTAAAGGGGCAGCCCTGAACCGGCCTCCTGCTGTACGCGTCAGGAGGTGCCGGTCTTCAGCGTCAGGTTCCACTTCGCCAGCGGCTCGCCGACCGGCTGGAAGATGGTGAGGGTGCTGCCGCCGTCGCCGTCGCAGCCGGAGGACCCGCCGCCGGAGTGCACCCCGACGGCCATCGGGTTGTTGGGCTGGGTGACGTACGAACCGCCCGAATCACCGGCCGCGGAGCAGGCGTTGGTGTACGAGAGCCCGTCGATCGTCACATTGCCGTAGTCCACGGTCTGGTCCACCCGGGTGATCTCGCCGCAGTGCCAGCCGCTGGACTGACCGGAGCGGCAGATCGACATGCCGACGAGGCCCTCCTGCGAGCCGGCGACGGTCACCGGGCGGCCGCCCTGGCCCGCCACGGTCGGGCTGAGCGTCCACTCCGGCTGGTCGACCTCGACCAGCCCGAAGTCGCCCTCGCGCCCGTTGACGCTGTGCTTGCCGTCCAGGTTGGACGTGCCCAACCGGCTGCCGTCCTTGCCGTACGCGGCCTGCTCCGGGGTCAGGGTGCAGTGACCGGCCGTCACAAAACCCCGCAGGTCGTGCGGGCCGGTCACCGAGAAGCCGATGGAGCAGATCCCCTCGTTGCCGGGCATCCAGCGCTCACCGCCGATGACCCGGCCGCCCTGCTGGCGCGGCGACTGGTCGGTCTGCTCGACGGTGACCGGGATCTTCGCGCGGGTCCCGAAGCCGCGGACGGCCTTTTCGAACTCGCCGGTCTGCGCGGTGCGCTTGGTGCGGTCGACCCGGATCACCACGCCGTTGGTCCGCTCGTCCACGCCCCAGCCGATGACGCCCGGTACGCCCTTGCCGGCCCGGCCGTCGATCTGCCGCACCAGGCCGATCAGCGCGGCATGGCTGTGCGACACCGTCCTGGGCACCGCGCCCACCGCCCGTACGCGCTGGGCGTCGGCGGCGCCGGTGACCGCGACGATGAGCTTGCCGCTCGCCTTGTCGAACCACATCCCGGCGGGCGGGGTGCTCAGCGCCCGGCGCACGGCGGCCGCGGCACGGTGGGCGTCGGTCTCCTGCGCGAGCCGGACGCGCACCTGCTCCCTGGTCAGTCCCAGGTCCCGGCTCATCGCGTCGAACATGCCGCGCGGCTGGGGCGTCGGATCGGGCACCGGTACGGCGTGCGCCGGGCCGAGCGAGCCGACGGCCGCCATGGCCGCGACGGTCGCGCCCCACAGGGCGGCCTTGCGAAAGCGTTGCATCGGGGATCTCCTCGCGGTGTCGAGTGCACGTCGGATCCGACGTGTCGAGCGTGCGCGACACCGCGACACGCGGCATGAGGGAGATCCTTTGCATGGTGGCCGGACGACTCGCGGGACCTGCTCCCAAATCCCCGCCCGCTCCGGCCCGATAGCGCTCGGGCAGCTGCCCGCGGAGTGGTGCAAGGTGACCTGCTCGGGCGCCCGCCATCCGGGAGCGGGGACACCTGAATGCCCGTCATCCGGGCCGGACGTGCCCGCCACCGCGGTCGGCGGCCTTCCGCACGGCGAACGTCCGGGAGCGCTCAGCGGCCCCGGGCACCGGCCGGCCGGGAGGGCTCAGAACCCGCCGTGGCCGACCGGCCCGGAACGCTCAGAAGCCGCCGTCACCGCCGAAGCCGCCACCGCCGTCGAAGCCGCCGCCGTCACCGAAGCCGCCGCCGAAGTCGTCGGGGCTGAAGTCGGAGCCGGAGTAGTCTCCGCCCTCGGCGCCGCCGGGGCCGCCGAAGTCCGCGCCGTAGGCGGGCGACGACATCAGCACGTTGCCGAGCAGCGTGCCGACCAGGAGGCCGGGCAGCAGACCGCCGCCGAAGTAGCCGCCGGCCCAGGGGCCGTAGGCCGGGCCGGCCTCCCAGTAGGGGCGGTCGCCGCGCTCGGTGCGGACCGTACGGGCCAGCGGCTCGCGGCCGTCGTCCAGCCGGCTCTTGTCCGCCGCGCAGACCGGTACGGTGCGCTCCGCGCCGCCGGCCGGGGCCCAGGCGACATCGACGACGGACGGGCCGTGCCGCGGATCGAAGAAGCAGGGCGGCCGGCGCTCGGGCAGCGACGTGCCGGTGCGGCGCGCGGCGAGGGTGGCCAGCGAGAACCGGCCGTCCTCCAGCGCCTGGGTCACGGCCCGCACCTCGCCGGGGTGCTCGGCCGCCGCCATCGCCGACTTGGCCGTCTCGTACGCGTCCAGCGCATGGCTGTAGTCCGCGCGCATCGCGTCGTCGGCGCCGGGCTCGCCGGGGTGGAAGTCCAGCCGGTCCAACTCCTCGCCGAAGGCGGTGATGTCCTCGTCGACGACGACCCGCAGGTCCTCCAGCGCGGCCCGCTCCTCCTCGGCCCGCCGCCTGCGGTTGCGGCGGGCGATGGCGTACGCGCCGCCGCCGCCGACGACCACCAGGACGCCGAGGCCGATCGCCGTGCCGGTGTCGAACCCGCCGGCCCCTCCGGTGTCGCCCCATGAGCTGGGGGCGTGGCCCCGCGCCGACTGCTCCGCGGTGTCGACGAAGCTGTTCAGCCGCTCGGCGACGGTGTAGTCGGAGCGCTTGACCGAGCCGACGAGGTTCCTGACGGAGTCGCGGGACATCACGCGCGGGTCGGCGCCGGCGTTGAAGCCGTCGCCGAGTTCGACGGCGTAGACGCCGCTGATGCCGACCTTGGTCCGCAGGTCCGCCAGCAGCGTGCCGGGCTGGTACTCGGCGGCTCTCGGCAGTACCGCGACGAAGATCGGCTTGTCCGCGTCCTTGATCTTCTTGGTCAGCGCAGCCGCCTGACCTGCGGAGAGCTGATCCGCGGCGCGCGGATCGACATAGACCGGGCCCTTCTTCAGGGCCGCCGCGGCCTCGTCCAGCCCGCCCGCGGCACGGGCGCCGGGCGCCAGCAGCGCGGTCACCGCCACCAGCGCGGCCACCAGGAGGAGAACCGGTCCGATCAGCGCACGACGAGTTGCGGTGTCCATGGGTTCGACGCTACCCGAACGGCACTTTCCAGACATCACCGGACGGGTGATCGATCCCGTCCGGCCGCGGGGATTGTCTCTTGCCCCGTGGGGTCTGTCGCGCCGGGAATGGCCATCCAGGTGGTCGCTCAGCGCGTCGTTTTTGGCCATCGACGTGCCGGGGATGCTCCGGCTCGTCCCTCCCCCGAGGAAACGAGAAGACGATGTCCAGGGCCACTTGGATAGCCACGAATCTGGCCGTCGCCGTCGCCGCCACCGCCGTCGGCTGCATGCTGGTGGTCACGCTGGCACCCGAGCGCCCCGGTACCGGGCCGGACCGGCCGTCGCCCGCCGGTGCCTACACCGCCACGGCCGGGCACGGCGGCTCGGCCGCACGGGCCGCCACCTCCGCGCTCGGCGCCGACGCCGTGCCGCCCGACGCCGGCCTTCGGACCGCACCCGTGACGGGGCGGATCGAGGTGACCGCGCCGCAGGGCGGTGTCGACTTCCAGCCGAACGGCAGCTTCGCCGTGACCTGGAAGAACACCACGGGCGAGCAGGTGGACGTCTGGCTGCGCACCGATACCGGCCACGGCCGCTCGCAGCGGCTGGGGCTGGTCGCGACCCATGCGGGCGCCAGACCGGCCGGTGAGGTGATCGTGACGCTGCCGCGGGTGCCGCCGGGCCCCCGCTACTTCCTGGAGGTGGCCACCGCCGGTGACGCCGAGGTCCGCGCCCTGAGCCGGACCTTCACCGTCACCGGCTGACCGGCCGGGCCCAGGCCCCGTCGTCACACTCCCGCCTGCCTCGCGGGCGATCGACAGGAGTGTGACGACAGGCCCTACGGCGCGTCGAGACCGACCAGCCCCGCCAGGGCCTGCCGGTGCCTGCCCGGCGACCCCAGCGCGAGCTCGTCGCTCTTGGCCCGCTTGAGGAACAGATGGGCCGGGTGCTCCCAGGTCATCCCGATGCCGCCGTGCAGCTGGACGCACTCCTCGGCGGCGCGCACCGCCACCGGCGCGCAGTACGCCTGGGCGACGGCCACCGCCACGGCCGCGTCCGGGCTGTCGGTGGCCAGCGCGTCGGCGGCGTTGCGGGCGGCGGCGCGAGCCGAGGCGACCTCCAGCCACAGCGCGGCCATCCGGTGCTTGAGCGCCTGGAACGAGCCGACCGGGCGGGCGAACTGGGTGCGCTCGGCGGTGTAGCGCACGGTTTCGGTCAGGCACCATTCGGCGACGCCGAGCTGTTCGGAGGCGAGCAGCCCGGCCCCGGTGAGCAGGGCGCGCTCGACCGCGGCGCGGGCGCGGTCGCCGGTGGCCAGCAGGGTGCCGCGGGCGCCGTCGAAGGCGAGGTGCCCCAGGGGGCGGGTGAGGTCGAGCGGGGTGACGGTGTCGGTGCGCACGCCCTCGGCCGCGGCGTCGACCGCGTAGAGCGCCGGGCCGTCGGGCGCCTGGGCCCAGACCAGCAGCAGCGCGGCGGCCGCGGCGTCGGCGACCGAGGTCACCCGGCCGGTGAGGACACCGTCCGGGTCGGCCCGTACGGCCGGTTCCGGCAGTCCTCCGGGTGCGGTGGGCAGCGGGAGGGCGAGCACGCCGACGGTGCTCCCCTCGGCGAGCGCGGTGAGCGGCGCGGCGACCTCGGGCCGGTCGCACGGGCAGCCGAGCAGGGCGGTCACCGCGACGACCGCGCTGGTCAGATAGGGCACGGCCGCGACGGAGCGGCCCAGTTCCTCCAGTACGACGGCGGCCTCGCGGGCGCTCGCGCCGGCTCCGCCGAGCCGCTCGGGGACCAGCAGCCCCGCGGTGCCGATCTCCGTGGCGAGCGCGCGCCACAGCCGGGTGTCATAGGCGCGGTCCGACTCCAGGCCGGCGAGCACGGTGGCCGGATCGCTGCGGTCGGCGAGCAGCGACCGTACGGCGGCGCGCAGCGCGTCCTCGTCCTGCGAGTACAGGAGATCGGGGTCCGGGCCCACTGGCGCGGTGGTCTGCGGGTCGGTCATCGGGGGAGGTCCTTCCACGCGACGTCCTTGTCGGTGCGCGGCTCGGGCGGCAGCCCCAGCACACGTTCGGCGACGATGTTGAGCAGCACTTCGGAGGTGCCTCCTTCGATGGAGTTCCCCTTGGCGCGCAGATAGCGGTAGCCGGCCTCGCGCCCGGTGAAGTCGACGCCGTCGGGGCGGCGCATCGTCCAGTCGTCGTAGGTCAGTCCGTCCTCGGCGAGGAACTCCACCTCCCAGCCGCTGATCTCCTGGGCGAGGCGGGCGAAGGCGAGCTTCATACCGCTGCCCTCGGGCCCCGGCTGGCCCTTGGTCAGCTGCTGGCGCAGCCGCTCGCCGGTCAGCCGGGCGACCTCGGCCTCCACCCACAGCTTCAGCAGCCGCTGGTGCAGATCGTGGGTGCGCAGTTCGGGGCGGGCGCGCCAGTCTGCGGCGGCGACGCCGATCATGCCGCCCTCGCGGGGGGTGCGGACGCCGCCGATGGCGACCCGCTCGTTCATCAGGGTGGTCTGGGCGACCTGCCAGCCCTCGCCGACCGCACCGAGGCGGTGCGCGTCGGGGATCCGGACGCCGGTGAGGAAGACCTCGTTGAACTCGGCCTCGCCGGTGATCTGCCGCAGCGGGCGCACCTCGACGCCGGGGTCGGTCATATCGCAGACGAAGTAGCTGATGCCGCGGTGCTTGGGCACATCGGGGTCGGTGCGGGCGATCAGGATCGCCCAGCGGGCCAGATGTGCGCTGGAGGTCCAGACCTTCTGCCCGTCGACGATCCAGCCTCCCCCGTCGCCGCCGTCGCCGTCGTCGTCCCGCACCGCCCGGGTCGCCAGCGCCGCCAGGTCGGAGCCGGCACCGGGCTCGCTGAACAGCTGGCACCACACCTCCTCGCCGGTCCACAGCGGCCGCAGAAAGCGCTGCTTCTGCTCGTCGGTGCCGTACCGCAGGATGGTGGGCGCGGCCATGCCCAGGCCGATGCCGATCCGGCCCGGGTCGTTGCCGGGGGCGCCGGCCGCCTCCAGCTCGGCGTCGACGACCGCCTGGAGGGACCGCGGCGCGTCGAGTCCGCCGAGCCCCTCGGGGAAGTGGACCCAGGCCAGCCCCGCGTCGAAGCGGGCGCGCAGGAACTCCAGGCGGTCCGTCGTGGCGGGCGGGTGGGCGGCGAGCAGCTCGGCGGTGCGCCGGCGCAGGTCGGCGGCGTCGGTCATCGGACCTCCCCCGCTCCGGGGACCACCACGAGCCGGCCGACGGAGGTGCCGTCGGCGACCCGCTGTACGGCGTCGGCGGCCGACTCCAGCGGGACCCGCCCGCCGATCAGCGGCTTGACCACGCCCTGCGCGGCGAGCTTGGTCAGCTCCTCGTGGCAGGCGTCGACGGCCGCCGGGTCCTTGGTGTTGTACAGGCCCCAATGCAGGCCCAGGATCGAGTAGTTCTTCACCAGCGCGTGGTTGAGGGCGGGGGTGGGGACGGCGCCGCCCGCGAAGCCGACGACGAGGATGCGGCCCTCGAAGGCGATGCACTTGACGGACTTGGCGTACGCGTCGCCGCCCACCGGGTCGTAGACGACATCGGCGCCCCGGCCGTCGGTGGCGTCCTTGACCGCGGCGACGATGTCGTCGGTGCGCCGGTCCAGGACGAGGTCGCAGCCCAGTTCGCGGGCGATGCGGACCTTGTCCGCGCCGCCGGCCACCCCGATCACCCGTGCGCCCGCGGCCTTGCCGAGCTGGACGGCGGCGCTGCCGACGCCGCCGGCCGCGGCGTGCACCAGCAGCGTCTCGCCCGCCTGCAGCCGGGCCCGGCGGTGCAGTCCGAACCAGCCGGTCTGGTAGCCGACGTGCAGTGCGGCGGCCTCCGCGTCGTCCAGGGCCTCGGGGGCGGGGCGGACGGTCGCCGCGTCGACGAGCGCCAGCTCGGCGAAGCCGCCGGCGGGCAGCGGCGGCTGGGCCAGGACCCGGCTCCCGATCTCACCGGCCGCGCCCTCGCCCGCGGCGAGCACCTCGCCGCAGATCTCCACGCCCGGCGTGAACGGCAGCGGCGGGCGCACCTGGTACTGGCCCCGGCACAGCAGCGCGTCGGGGAAGTTGACATTGGCGGCCCGCACCCGCAGCAGCAGCTGCCCCGGCCCCGGCTGCGGGTCCGGCACCTCTTCCAGCCGCATCACTTCACGCGGCTCGCCGTTCGCGTGTACGCGCCATGCCTTCACCTGGTGCCTCCAGAGACCTTGGATACGCGGGTGGGGCGGAGGGCGCAGCGGCCCCTCGCCAGCGACATACTAAGCGGTCGGTATCGACGAGGGAACCGTCGTCGACGACTCCGCGCCACATCCCGGCGCCCGCCCCCGGCCGCCCCCGGCCGCCCCGGGAACCTGATACCGACAGGGTCAGGCACCGCCCCGCCCGATGGCCGAGACTGGTCGGTATGGACTCACCCGCCATGGACACCCCCGCCGAGTTGGGGAACTTTCTGCGCTCCCGCCGCGCCCGGCTCCAGCCGGAGGAGGTCGGACTGGTCTCCTACGGGGCGCGCCGCCGGGTCCCCGGCCTGCGCCGCGAGGAGCTGGCGCAGCTGGCCGGCGTCAGCGTCGCGTACTACACCCGACTCGAACAGGGCCAGAGCCACAACGCCTCCGAAGGGGTGCTGGAGGCGCTGGCCCGCGCGCTGCGGCTGACCGCCGACGAGCGGGCCCATCTGTCCGCACTGGCCCGCCCCACCCGGGCGCGCCGCCGCCCCGCGGTCCGCCACGACAGGGTGCGGCCCGGCGTGCGGCGGCTGCTCACCGCCGTGGCGGACGTACCGGCCGTCGCGCTGGGGCCGCGCTTCGAGATCCTGGCGTGGAACCGCCTCGGGCACGCCCTGATGGCCGGGCACCTCGACTTCGACAGTCCCGGCCGCCCGCTGGACCGGCCCAACACCCAGCGGTTGCTCTTCCTCGATCCGCACACCAGGGAGCTCTACCGGAACCGCGACGAGGAGGTCCGGCGGGCCGTCTCCGCGCTGCGGGTGGCCGCGGGGCAGTACCCCGACGACCCCCAGCTCACCGAGCTGATCGGCGAGTTGTCGATGAAGTCCACCGAGTTCAGCGGCCTGTGGTCGCGGCACGCCGTCGGCAACTGCACCTTCGGCACCAAGCGGTTCCACCATCCGCTGGTGGGCGATCTGGAGCTGGACTTCGAGATGATGCAGACGCCGGACGGCTCCGGGCAGGGCGTGCTGATGTACACCGCCGCGGAGGGCTCGCCGTCCGAGGCGGCGCTGCGACTACTGGCCGCGGAGCGCGCTCCAGAACTCCGGGTCCTCGAACCCGAGCGCCCATAGGCCGGTGCCCCGCACCCCGTACTTCCTCAACAGCGGCAGCTGGGCCCGGACGCCGCGCGCGTCCTGGTACCACACCTCGTGCTCCACGCCGTCCTTGTAGTAGCGGAAGTACGGGGTGCCGGACTGCCGGTCGAAGAGGTACTCGGCGTCCGCCCGCTCACGCAGCGCCTCGGCCTCCCTCCAGGTCAGATGGGCCGCATGGCCCTTGACGCCGGTGACCCAGTCCCAGCCGTAGCCCGGGAAGGCCACCTCGATCTTGTGCCGCGGGATGGTGTCGGTGGCGTAGCGCAGAAACTCCTCGTACCAGTCCCAGGAGGACAGCGGACCCGCCTCGCCGCCCGACCAGTGCAGGTCGTACCCCATGATCCGGACCCGGTCGGCGTACCTGCCGAGCTCCTCGTAGTCGTACGCCGTGCCGCTCCCGCGGACCCGGGCCAGCACCGTGACCACACACTGCTTGCCGAGGCGGTGCAGCCGCGTGCACAGCTGCCGGACGAGCGCGTTGTACCCGGTCCGCACCCACTCGCGGGCCTCCTTGTCGCCGGTGACCGCCATCGACTCGTAGTCCAGGTCGATCCCGTCGTAGTCGCGGCTCTCCACCACGTCCAGCAGCCGGTCGACATGCGCCCCGCGCCGCTCGGGATCGTGCATCAGATCGCCCATCGCGTCGGCGCCGAGGGTCTCGGTCACGGTGGGCACGACATCGATCCCGGCCTCGTGCAGCCCGTCGATGATGCCGCGCCGCCCGGCGCCGGGGTGTCCGGTGATGGTGGTGTCGGAAGACGCCTGGTACCAGAAGGGGCTGACGGTGCGCAGCTGGGAGGCGTGTCGCAGCGCGTCGCGGTAGGCGGCGTCGGTGTCGCCCCAATAGGGCAGCCAGGCCGAGGCGGTGCGCCCGCGGCCCTGCCGCCCCTCGGGCGCCTTCGCCGCCTCGGCCGCCGGGGCGAGCGGCCCGGCGAGCACCGCCACGGCCAGCAGAACGGAGAGTCCGATGCGCGAGCGGGGTCCTGGTGGTTGGTCCATGCCCAAAGCGTCACCCGGCGCCGTTCATGACGCATCGTCAGTTCCACCGAACGGGGCGGTGGGTGGTCGCGGCCGGAGCGGCGGCCGCGACGCGCCGGGCGGGGCGCCGGTCAGCCGCCGGAGACGCCCTGGGACAGGGTGACCGCGATCCGGCCGGAGGCGATCGCCGCCTCCAGGGTCAGGCGGTCGTGGACGAGGTCGGCGCAGGTCGCGGTGTCCGTCCGCAGCCGGGCGTCGGGGCGCTCGGCGGGTCCGTCGGCGTAGCCGGGGCCGCCGTCGGCGCCGAGGAGGACATGGAACTCCCCCTCGTCGAGGGCGATGTCGACGACCTGGACGCCGTCGGTGAAGTGGTCGGCGAGCCGCGCGATGAGCGGGACCGCGAACCAGTGGGCCCGCACCGCGTCCGTCGGGCGCCGCTCGTCGAGGGCGGGCGCGCCCCAGTCGGCCAGCGCGCTGAGCGCGGGCAGCAGCGCGCGGCCGCGGGCGGTGAGCTCGTAGACGTAGGCGGCTCCGGGCGGGGCGAGCCGGCGGCGGGTGACCAGGCCGTCCCGCTCCATGTCCTTGAGCCGGGAGGCGAGCATGTCGGTGCTGACGCCGGGCAGGTCGGCGTGCAGATCGGTGTAGCGCCGGGAGCCGCCCAGCAGTTCCCGGACGATCAGCAGCGTCCAGCGGTCGCCGACGGCGTCCAGGGCTCGGGCGACGGCGCAGTACTGGTCATAGCTTCGGCGCGGCATGACACCAGCATAGACAGAAGTTGGACTTTCCAAGTGCCCACTTGGTAAAACCAAGTACGGTGTTACGAGTGCTGCCGCACCGCGCGGTGAGCGAGGGACCGGGAGGCCACCGCATGCAGTTCAAGCAGTCCAGCAAGATGGCCGACGTCTGCTACGAGATCCGCGGACCGGTGATCGAGCACGCCGACGCGCTGGAGGAGGCCGGCCACAGCGTGCTGCGGCTGAACACCGGCAATCCGGCGCTGTTCGGCTTCGAGTGCCCCGAGGAGATCCTCCAGGACGTGATGCGCAATCTGTCCCGCGCGCACGGCTACACGGAGTCCCGCGGCATCCTCTCCGCCCGCCGCGCGGTGGCCCAGCACTACCAGCAGGTCGGGCTGCCGGACGTCGGCGTCGACGACATCTACCTCGGCAACGGCGTCTCCGAGCTGGTCACGATGGCGGTGACGGCGCTGCTCGACGACGGCGACGAGGTCCTCATCCCGGCACCCGACTTCCCCCTGTGGACGGCGGTCACCACCCTGGCCGGCGGCAAGGCCGTGCACTACCTGTGCGACGAGTCCGCGGACTGGCTGCCGGACCTCGACGACCTCGCCTCGAAGATCACCGACCGGACCCGGGCACTGGTCATCATCAACCCCAACAACCCGACCGGCGCGGTCTATCCGCGCGAGCTGCTGGAGGGCATGCTCGACCTCGCCCGCCGCCATCAGCTGATGGTCTTCGCCGACGAGGTCTACGACCGGATCCTGTACGACGGCGAGGTCCACCACCACGCCGCCGTCCTCGCCCCCGACCTGGTGTGCCTGACCTTCAGCGGACTGTCCAAGGCGTATCGCGTCGCCGGTTTCCGCTCCGGCTGGCTGGTCGTCTCCGGCCCCAAGGAGCACGCCGCCGACTATCTGGAGGGCCTGGGCACCCTCGCCTCCATGCGGCTGTGCCCGAACGCGCCCGCGCAGTACGCCATCCAGGCGGCCCTCGGCGGCCGGCAGAGCATCCAGGACCTGGTCCTGCCGGGCGGGCGGCTGCACGATCAGCGCGATGTGGCCTGGGAGCGGCTCAACGAGATCCCCGGCGTCTCCTGCGTCAAGCCCAAGGGCGCGCTCTACGCCTTCCCCCGCCTCGACCCCGCCGTGCACCAGATCCACGACGATGAGAAGTTCGTCCTGGACCTGCTGCTGCGGGAGAAGATCCAGGTCGTCCAGGGCACCGGCTTCAACTGGCCGCGCCCGGACCACTTCCGCATCCTCACCCTCCCGCACGCCGACGACCTCGACGCGGCGATCAGCCGGATCGGCCGCTTCCTGGCGGGCTACCGCCAGTGACGCCGGGGCGCCCCGGCCGTCCCCACCCCGCTTTCCCGCCACACTCCCCCTCCCCTCCCCTCCCTTCCCCTCCCGCCTCACCCGAACGGCCGCACCTCCGCCGCCCGCCCACCCGCCGCTCCCCGGTGCGCACCAGCGACCCGTCCGCAGGCGGGAAGGGCTTCCGAGCGGCGCGGGGGCGACCCGGCACCGCGGGGAAGCCCCCCACCCCAGAGGGCGCGATCGCCCGGCGGCGGGCCGTCCGCGGCGGCCCGCGGCCGTCCGCCGGGCGAACGCGCCCTTGAGCGCATCGCCCGCAAGGGATTAGGTGGAGGGCGGCGTTCCTGCCGCGACCCCACAAGGGAGGGGATTCCATGCCCGTACGGCCTGCAGAATCAGAAGCGGAACTAGAGGCTCACCTGCACGGCATATGCTTCAAGACCGGTCCGCCGCGCCGGATCGGCGTCGAGATCGAGTGGCTGGTCCACGACGCGCGCAACCCCCGATGTCCGGTCGAACCGGACCGGCTGCGCCATGCGGCCGGCGCACTGCGCGCCCTGCCCCTCACCTCCCTCCTGACCTTCGAACCCGGCGGCCAGCTGGAGCTCAGCTCGCTGCCCGCCACCTCCCTGACCGAGTGCATCGAGACCGTGACGGCCGATCTCGCGCTGGTCCGCCCCGCCATGCTGGCGATGGGCCTGGGAATGGCCGGCCACGGCCACAATCCATGGCACGCCCCGCGCCGGGTACTGACCGATCCGCGGTACGACGCGATGGAGGCGTACTTCGACCGCTGGGGCTCCGCCGGGCGGGCCATGATGTGCGCCACCGCGTCCGTGCAGGTCTGCGTGGACGCGGGCCACGAGGAGCCGGGGCTGTTCGGGCTCGGCCGGCGGTGGCGGCTGGCGCATCTGCTGGGCGCGGTGCTGACTGCGGCGTTCGCCAACTCGCCGACCAGCGAGGGGTGCCCCACGGGCTACCGCACCACCCGCCAGGTCGTCTGGTCCCAGCTCGACCCGGGCCGTACGCTCGCCCCGCCCCAGGAACCGGACCCCCGCACGGCCTGGGTGCGCTACGTCCTGGACGCGCCCGTGATGTGCATCCGCAGCGAGGACGGCCCCTGGGACGCGCCGGAGGGGCTCACCTTTCGCGAGTGGGTCCGTACGGGCGTCCCCAGACCGCCGACCCGGGAGGATCTGGACTACCACGTCACCACGCTCTTCCCACCCGTGCGGCCGCGCGGCCATCTGGAGCTGCGCATGATCGACGCGCAGTCCGGTGACGCCGGATGGGTCGTGCCGCTGGCCGTGACCGCCGCCCTGTTCGACGACGCGGAGGCCACGGAACGCGCCTACCGGATCGTCAAACCCCTCGCCGACACGGCCGGTTCCCGGCCCGCACCGCGCAATCCGCTGTGGCGGCGCGCGGCCCGCGGCGCGCTGACCGACCCGGAGCTGCACAGCGCGGCGGTGGCCTGCTTCGCCGCCGCGCAGGAGGCCCTGCCACGACTCGGCGCCTCCCCGGAGGTGTGCGCCGCGGTCGCGGAGTTCACCGACCGCTATGTGGCGCGCGGACGCTGTCCCGCGGACGACCATCTCGACGCCCTGTACGCCGCGGAGGGCGCCCTCCTCCTTGGGAAGGACAGCCAGTGACCCACGACCCCGAGCTCCTTCGCGAACGGGCGGCCTCGGCGCTGCGCACCGCCCGCGACCGCACCCGCCTGCTGACCACCTGCGTCGAGCCCCCCGATCTCGTCGCCCAGCACTCCCCGCTGATGTCCCCGCTGGTGTGGGACCTGGCGCACATAGGCAACCAGGAAGAGCAGTGGCTGCTGCGCACCGTCGGTGGCCGCGACGCCCTGCGGCCGGACATCGACTCCGTCTACGACGCCTTCGAGCATCCCCGCGCCGAGCGCCCCGCACTGCCGCTGCTGGCGCCGGACGAGGCGCACAGCTATGTGGCCGAGGTCCGCGGCCGGGTGCTGGACATCCTTCAGACCGCCCCGCTGCACGGCGATCCGCTGCTGGACGCGGGCTTCGCCTTCGGCATGATCGCCCAGCATGAGCAGCAGCACGACGAGACCATGCTCATCACACACCAGCTCCGGGCGGGTGCGCCGGTGCTCAGCGAGGCGGCGCCGTTGCCGGTTGCGGTCGGCGAGACGCTGACCGACGAAGTCCTGGTGCCCGGTGGGCCGTTCGCCATGGGGACGTCCACCGAGCCCTGGGCGCTGGACAACGAGCGGCCCGCGCACCACCGGCTGGTGCCGCCCTTCCTGATCGACACCACACCGGTCAGCAACGGTGCCTACCAGCGGTTCATCGAGGACGGCGGCTACCGCGAGCCGCGCTGGTGGGCCGCGGCGGGCTGGGCGCAGGTGCAGGAGCACAAGCTGCGCGCCCCGCTGTTCTGGAAGCGTGACGGCGGCCAGTGGCTGCGCCGGAGGTTCGGGGTCACCGAGCCCGTGCCGCCGGACGAGCCGGTGCTGCACGTCAGCTGGTACGAGGCGGACGCCTATGCCCGCTGGGCCGGCCGGCGGCTGCCCACCGAGGCCGAATGGGAGAAGGCCGCCCGGTACGACCCGGAGACCGGCCGGTCGATGCGCTACCCCTGGGGGGACGAGGACCCCACACCGGCACACGCCAACCTCGGCCAGCGGCATCTGCGGCCCGCCCCCGTCGGCAGCTACCCGGAGGGCCAGTCGCCGCTGGGCGTACGGCAGCTGATCGGCGATGTGTGGGAGTGGACGGCGAGCGACTTCCTGCCGTATCCGGGCTTCGCCGCCTTCCCCTACCGCGAGTACTCCGAGGTGTTCTTCGGCGACCAGTACAAGGTGCTGCGCGGCGGGTCGTTCGCCGTCGACCCGGTCGCCTGCCGGGGCACCTTCCGCAACTGGGACCTGCCGGTCCGGCGGCAGATCTTCTCCGGTTTCCGGACCGCCAGGGACGCCGGCCCGGCGGCGGACGCATGAGCCCCGCGACTCGGGAGGGCGAGCGCTGATGTGCCGTCATATCGCCTATGTGGGACCGCCGATACCCTTCGGGCAGGTCGTGCTGGAACCGCCGCACGGCCTGTACCGGCAGTCGTGGGCGCCGCGCCGCCAGCGGCACGGCACGGTCAACGCGGACGGGTTCGGCGTCGGCTGGTACGCGCCCGGCGACCCGGTGCCCGCCCGCTACCGCCGGGCCGGGCCGATCTGGGCCGACGAGCAGCTGCCCGACCTGGCGCGGGTGGTGCGCACCGGTGCGCTGCTGGCCGCCGTACGGGACGCCACCACCGCCGGTGCGGACGCCGAGGCGGCGGCCGCGCCGTTCGCCGGCGACCGCTTCCTCTTCAGCCACAACGGCGCGGTGACCGGCTGGCCGGACTCCCTCGCCCCGCTGGCGGCCGAGCTGCCGCCGGCCGAGCTGCTGCGGCTGCAGGCCCGCTGCGACGCGGCGTTCGTATGGGCGCTGGTGCAGCACCGGCTGGCGCGCGGTGACGAACTGGGCGAGGCGCTGGCCGACACCGTCACCGCCGTCGCCGCGGCCGCGCCCGGCTCCCGGCTCAATCTGCTGCTGACCGACGGGACCGCCATCGCCGCCACGACCTGGGGCGACACCCTCTTCCACCTGGCGATTCCCGGCGGCGGCCGGGTCGTCGCCGCCGAGCCGTACGACGATTCCCCCCACTGGACCGAGGTCCCCGACCGCACCCTGCTGCGCGCCACCCGCACCGGAGTCCACCTCACCCCGCTCAAGGAGCCCACCACGTGAGCCCGCTCAGCATCACCCGCACCCTCCCTGCCGACGCCACCGCGGCCGCACTGCGCGCCGACGTCTCGCAGGGCCTGTCCGACTCCCCCAAGCAGCTGCCGCCCAAGTGGTTCTACGACGCCCGCGGCAGCGAGCTGTTCGAAGAGATCACCCGGCTGCCCGACTACTACCCGACCCGCGCCGAGCGGGAGATCCTGCTCACCCGCGCCGACCACATCGCCGCGGCCACCAACGCCCGCACGCTGATCGAGCTGGGCTCCGGCTCCTCCGACAAGACCCGCCATCTGATCGGCGCGCTGACCGGGCTGCACACCTACCTCCCCATCGACGTCAGCGAGTCCGCGCTGGCCGCGGCGGGCGAGGCGCTGCTGGCCGAACACCCCGGCCTGACCGTGCACGCGCTGGTCGCCGACTTCCAGCAGGGCGTCGAACTCCCCGACACGCCCGCGCCGCGGCTGCTCGCCTTCCTCGGCGGCACCATCGGCAATCTGCTCCCCGAGGAGCGCGCCGCGTTCCTGCGCTCCGTCCACGCCATGCTGTCCCCGGGCGACGCCCTGCTGCTCGGTACCGACCTGGTCAAGGACGAGGCCACGCTGGTCGCCGCGTACGACGATCCGCAGGGCGTGACGGCCGACTTCAACAAGAACGTCCTTCAGGTCGTCAACCGCGAACTGGACGGCGACTTCGACCCGGCGGACTTCGACCATGTCGCGCTCTGGAACGCCGAGCGGGAGTGGATCGAGATGCGGCTGCGGGCCCGCAAGGACCTGACCGTCAAGATCCCCGGAGTGGACCTCGCGGTGACCTTCGCGGCCGGGGAGGACGTCCGCACCGAGATCTCGGCGAAGTTCCGCCAGGACGGAGTGCGGGCCGAACTCGCCGCCGCCGGGCTGGAGTTGACCAACTGGTGGACCGACAGCGCGGACCGCTTCGCGCTGTCGCTGTCCTTCCGGGCCTGACCGCACGTCGATTCCCGGCCGGTGTGCCCCCGGGCGCGCCGGCCGGGTCCCCTGTCCGGCGCCGGTGTGGTTCGATGCCCCGATCACACGTTCGCACGGGGCGGGTGCGCCGTGCGCGGAGTCGAGGGGCAGGGACGCGGCATGGGGCAGGGGCTGGATCGGCGGAGTTTCCTCAGGGGCGCGGCCGGGGTGTCGGCCGCCGGCGTACTGGCGGGGGCGGGCAGCGGATGGTTCACGGCCGGGGCGGCGGGCCGCCGGCCGTCCGCGCGCGCCACGCTCTCCGTCCAGGACTGGATGTCGGCGCTCGCCGACGACACCCCGCTGCCGCGTCTGACGATCCCCGGCACCCATGACTCCGGTGCCCGGATCGGCGGCCCCTGGGTCGCCTGCCAGAACACCGCCGTCGACGCCCAGCTCGCCGGCGGCATCCGCTTCCTCGACGTCCGCTGCCGGGCCATCGACAACGTCTTCGCCATCCATCACGGCGCCTTCTACCAGGAGCTGATGTTCGGCGACGTCCTCAACGCCTGCCGGGCGTTCCTGCGGGCGCATCCGTCCGAAACGGTGCTGATGCGCCTCAAGCAGGAGTACTCCGAGGTCGCCGCCGAGGAGTTCCGCCGGATCTTCGGCATCTACCTGGACGACAAGGGCTACCGCTCGCTCTTCCGCCTGGAGGGCGACCTGCCGACGCTGGGCGGGGCCCGCGGCCGGGTCGTACTGCTGGCGGACTCCGACGGCCTCGGCGGCATCCGCTACGCCGACCCCTCGGTGTTCGACATCCAGGACGACTACATGGCCGAGCCGTTCGGGAAGTACCCGAAGATCGAGGCCCAGTTCCGCAAGGCGGCCACCCAGCCCGGCAAGCTCTTCGTCAACTACGTCAGCACCGCCGCCCTGCTCCCGCCCCGTTCCAACGCAGACCGCCTCAATCCGCAGGTCAAGAACCTCCTGGAGGGCTCGGAGGGCGGCTCCTGGACGGGTCTTGGCATCGTCCCGATGGACTTCCCCAACGAATTCGGCCTGGCGGAGACGCTGATCCGGCACAACCCGGCGGTTCGGGGCGCACGGCTGACGCGGTGAGCGCCGGCCCGCCGCGCGGGGTCACCCGGATGGGCGAGTGGGCCGCGCTCCGGCGTCCGGGGGCGGCGCGGCGGCCCCGTCGGCCGTGCCATGACCGCCGGGCCGGTAGCCGTGGGCGTCGCGAGGGTCGTCCTGCGGGCCGCGTCCGGCCGGTTCCCGTCCACCGCGCGCGGTGATCCGCCCCGGGTGATCAACCAACCCGGTCCCCCCTGCATCAGACTGAGTGAAATGTCTGGTTCCGGTGGTGGTCCGGTGTCCTGCGGACGCCCCGGCTGATGCGGCGAGGCGGCTGTTGGTGGAGACGAGCGAGCGCGCGACCGCGCCGGCGTACGGCGCGGCCGGGGCCTGCCCGGGCCCCGGCGGGCCGACCTGCACGGGTCGGGGCCGGGCCGGCGTTCCGCTGCGCGCGACCCTGGCGCTCGGGCTCCTCACCGTCGTGGTGGGCAGCACGGCGCTGGCGCTGAGCATGCCCCCGCGCGATCCGTTCCTGGCCGCCGGGGACAGCACCACCGGCTCGTACCTCGCCACCCGCGCCGACGGCGACCAGGCCGCCGCGTCCGTGCTCGCCGGGCCGTACGTGGAGCGGCCGGGTCCGCGCGTGACGCTCCGGCGCGGCGGCGGGATGGCCGCTCCGCTGCCGGTGTCCCGGCCGCTTCAGGCGGCCCGGACGGCGCCCACCCCGGCGATCGGTGCGCTCTTCTCCCCCGGCGACGACGGCGACCCGGCGCACCACTGCACGGCGAGCGTGGTGCACGCCCCCGCCGGCGATCTGGTCGTCACCGCCGCGCACTGCGTGCACGACGGCGGCTTCCGTACCCGGCTCGTCTTCGCGCCCGGCCTCCACGACGGGATCGCGCCGTACGGCCTGTGGGTGCCCACCCGGATCCATGTCGATCCGCGCTGGATCACCGACCGGGACCCCGACCACGATGTGGCGTTCCTGCGGGTGCGCAGGGCCGGGCGGTCCGGCGGCCGGATAGAGGACCTGACGGGCGCCGAGCGGATCCGCTTCGACGCGCCGGCCGGGCGCCCGGCGCTGCTGACCGGCTACCCCTCCGACCGGGACACCCCGATCGGCTGCCGGCACACGGCGGACGCCCAGGGCCCGGGGCAACTGCGCTTTCGCTGCCCGGGGTTCCCGAACGGGACGAGCGGCGGGCCGATGCTCACCGACCTCGACCCGGCCACCGGCACCGGCTCGCTCATCGGGGTGGTCGGCGGTCTCGACGAGGGCGGCGACGACCTCGTGTCGTACAGCAGCCGGCTCGGCGCGGACGCCGCCGCCCTCTACCGCCGGGCGACCGCCGGACCGGCCCCGACCCCGCCGGTCAGGCCCCGCGCGGCACCACGGTCCTGAGGACCGACGGCAGCGGGTACCAGTCGGCGGTGGCGAAACTGGCGTGTGCCGCGGCGAGCTGGTTCACCCGGGCCAGCGCCTCGGTCTCGGTCGGGCGGGTGCCGTCGATCGCCGGGGGGACATTGTGCGCGTCGGTCATGATCAGCAGATAGTGCCGGGTGTCGTACCAGGCGGTGTCGATCGAGCCGTTGAGGTAGGTCGCGGCGTCGCCGTCGAAGACCACGAACCAGGGGCGCAGCGCCGGATCCTGGTAGCGCTCGCGCGGGTCGCCGGGAGCCGCCCCGTGCACCGCGGGGAAGGCCGTGGACTGCGCCAGCTTCCCCTGCCCCGCGAGGTCCTTCAGATGCCGGGCGTACTCGACATCCGTCCACAGCTTGTCGAGCGGGTTGTTCTCCTCCAGCGTGCCGGGTATCAGCTCGAACAGAAACTTTCCGGCCAGGTCCGCGCGCGCGGGCCAGCCGCCGGCCCGCACCGCCTCGTCGGGCGTGGCGTGCCCGCCGGTCAGGTCGCCCGGCCCGTACACCGCGTCGCCGAGCTTCTGCCGTATCAACGCGTCGAACTCGGCCGGTCCGCGCCCGCCCTTGGCGTTGAACCCGTCCTTCATCTCGACCTTGACCAGGATGGGGCGGTGGCCGGGGTGCGCGTCGTGCCAGGCCCTCATATCGGCCAGGCAGCCGCCGAAGTCCTGGTTGCGGTCCTTGGTCCGCAGCTCCGAGGCGTTCGCCGCGCCCTCGCAGTTGTTGTTGTTCCCGAGCGGGTTGCTGTGCGAGACCCGCCAGGACCGGCCCAGCCCGTTGGACCAGAGGTCGAGTTCGAGCAGCGCGGCGCCGGAGTCCAGCGCGTCCGCGAAGTAGGGATACTTCTCCTTGTCGTAGGCATTGTGGACGCCCACGGACGTGCTGGTGCCGTACGTCATGGGGGCCGGCTCGGCACCCGCCGTTCCGGTCACCGCCAGCATCGCCGCCGCCGCGGCGGCAACCGTCCCCACACACCGCTTCCCGTTCATGAGCCCCGCTTCCCCTAGGTCCTCGACCGGTCGGTCGCCCGGTCGATCGGGCGCCAGCGTACGGGAGTTGCGGGAAGCGGGGATCACAGGGTGGGCGCGGCGGACACCCACGGCGTACGGCACCGGCCGAGACCAGCCAGCACAGGAGGACCCATGACCGACGCACACACCAACACACAGCCGGACACGGCAACGGAAGGGGGAACGGACGTCGGCCCGACCACGACCGGAAGGGCCCCGCGCACCGGTCTGCCGCTCGCGGCGGCCGTCCTGACCGCGACGGTCGCGCTCTACATCGCGCTGGTCGCCTTCGGCAACATCACCGACTTCGGCACCAACCAGCAGTTCGTCCGCCATGTCCTGGCCATGGACACCACGTTCAAGGATCCGGACCTGATGTGGCGGGCCATCACCTCGCACTCCCTTCAGGACGCCGCATACGTGGCGATCATCGTCTGGGAGTCGCTCGCCGCGCTGGTGCTGATCGCCGCCACCGCCCTGTGGACCGCCGCCCTGCGGCGCGGCGGCGACGACCTCGCCCGCGCCCAGCGGACCAGCACCCTCGGCCTGCTGATGCTCCTGCTGCTGTTCGGCGCGGGCTTCATGGCGATCGGCGGCGAGTGGTTCGCCATGTGGCAGTCGGAGACCTGGAACGGTCTGGAGGCGGCGGCCCGCAACATCACCGTCGCCGGGATCGCGCTCGTGGTCGTCCACCTCCCTGGCCGAAGCGGACGCCAGGGGGGCGGCGAGTAGCCCTCCTCGGCGGCCGACCGCCGGAGCCCGGCCCCGGGCCGGGCTCGGCGCGGCCCTCCGCAGCCGGCCGCGCCGCCCGGCTCACCACGTGATCCGGTACCCCGTCAGCCAGTTGTCGGCGCCCGCGCTGCCGCGCTCGGGGGCGCCTTGCGGGCGCGAGGGGCGGCCGGTGGCGCCCGACGCGGTGAGTGTGGCCATCCCGGCACTGGCGGCGACGACCTTCTCCACCCGCTCCCGGCGCAGCTCCTCGTACGCGGCGAACGCGCTGCGCGGATCGGGATGGTCCCGCAGGCACTTGGCGAGGACCACGCTGTCCTCGATGGCCATGGACGCGCCCTGGGCGGCGTTGGGAGCGGCGGCGTGTGCGGCGTCGCCGAGGACGACCATGGTGTCGGTGTACCAGGTCGGGGTGGTGGCGATGTCGTAGGCGCTGGAGGCGATGATGCCGTCGCCGGTGGCGCGGACGATGGCGGCGGCCGGGGTGTCGTCGTCGGAGAACAGCCCGGCGACCCTGGCGCGCCAGGTCTCGGGGGCGGTGTTCGGCGCCTGGGTGCGGTCCAGTTCGGTGCCCGGCACATTGGCGAACCACCAGACCTCGCCGTCCGGGGCGCGGGTGCAGCCGAAGAAGGCCCGCTTGCCGAAGATCATGGTGTAGGTGTCCGGTGCGAGCCGGACCTCGGCGTCGCGGGTGTAGCCGCAGACGGTGTTCTGACCGGTGTGGCGCGGCTGCGGCGCGTTCGGGTCGATCAGGGTGCGGGTGACGGAGTGCAGTCCGTCCGCGCCGATCAGCAGATCACCCTCGGCGCGGCTGCCGTCGGCGAACGACGCGACCACCCGCCGGCCGTCCGCGCCGTCCACGGTCTCGGCGCCGACCAGCCGCTTCCCGTGCCGTACGGCGATCCCGCGGCGCGCCGCCTCGGCGTGCAGCACCTTGTAGAGGGTGGCCCGCCGAAGGGTGCGCGGGCCGAGATCGGCGCCCTGCTCGGTGCCCGCGATGGGGCGCTCCCCCAGCCGTGCGCCGTCGTTGCCGACGAACTCCACCCGCTGCGCCGGGAAGGAGTTCTCGACGACCGGGCCGTGGGCGTCGATCACCCGCAGCGCCTCCAGGCCGTTGGCGAAGACCACGAGAAAGGCGCCGACATCGTCGGCGCCGGTCGGGTACGCCTCGAATATCTCCGCCTCGATGCCCGCCTTGTGCAGGGCCATCGCGGTCACCGCCCCCGCGATGCCGCCTCCGATGATCAGGGCTTTGGTCATGCCGGTGTCCCCCCACTCGGGCCGCCGGCCGGGTCGTGGCCGACGAACGGTGCGGCCCCCGTTGGCCGCACCCTCCCACCTTGACCCCAGCGGGCCGGAAGATCCAGTCCGCCTGTCCGCCCCCGCCCCTCCCCGGAAGAAGGAGAGGGGCGGGGGGAGCACAGGCGGCGGACCGGGCGTCAGCCGGCCGCGTACACATCCTCGATGTAGCGTCCGGAGGCGGTCAGTTCGCGCAGCCAGGCCGCGGACTCCTGCGGGGAGGCGCCGGTGTGGGCGCCGTGCAGCTCGCGGAAGGCAGCCCGTACACCGGGCGCCATCCGGCTGCCGTCGCCGCAGACGTACACCCGCGCACCGGCCCGCAGCAGCTCCCACACCTCGGTGCCCTCGGCGGCGATGCGGTGCTGTACGAAGCGGTGGCCGTGCTCGGGGCGGGCGCTGAAGACCGGGCGTACGGAGACCGCCCCGGCGGCCTCGGCGGCGGCGAACTCCGCGGCGTGCAGGAAGTCCGCGGTGGGGTCGTCGCAACCGAAGTAGAGCCGGGCGGGCCCCTGCCGGCCCGCGGCGACGCGGTCGGCGACGGCGCCGCGGAACGGCGCCAGACCGGTGCCGGCGGCGACCAGGATGACCGGGGTGTCATCGGCCGGGTCGAGGCGGAATGCCTCCCGGCAGGGCTGGACACGGGCCAGGACGGTGTCGCCGGGCCGCAGGGTGTGCAGATAGGACGAGCCGGTGCCGCCGGGCAGCAGCGAGACCATCAGATCGGCGTGCCGGGGGTCGGTGGCGGGCGAGGACGACACGGAGTAGTGCCGGATGCGCAGCGGCGGCAGCAGCTCCAGGAGCGTCGGCCAGGGCAGTGCGCCGCGCAGCGCCGGGTGCGCCTCGACCAGCTCGATCAGGGTCCGCGGATCGTCCTCCGCGAGGGCCTCCAGCGCGTGCCGCTCGGGCGGACAGGGGTTGTGCGCGGCGAGCACCGCGACCTGACCGGGCGTCGGTCGCATCCCCAACTCCAGGTGATGGGTGAGGAGTTGACGTACGGAGACCGGCCGGTCCAGGGGCAGGGTGTCGCGTCCGGGGCGGTTGCCGGCGTGCAGCGCGAGGACGGTGTCGAGGTCGACGCCGAGGGCCCGGGCCGCCCGCTCGACGGCCTCGGGGGCATTGGCCGGCAGCACCGCGAGGTGGTCGGCGGTGCGGTACTCCACACCGTCCGGCAGCGCGAGCCGCAGGAAGCGCTTGGGACGCGGCCAGTCCTGCGCGGTCAGGTCGTGGGCCTCGGTGACGGTCATCGGGGTGAGGTCGTGCCGGGCGGCGAGCGCGTCGAGCGGACCGCCGGTGACCTCGGCGACCGTGTAGCCGGTGTCCTCGGCGGCCGGGGTGCTCGCGCCGACGCTGTCCGGGTCGCCGTACCGGGCCAGGAGCCGGCTCCGCAGCGCCTTGGTGAACTCCTGGACGGTGCTGTGGAGATCGCCGGAGGCGTCGGCCTCGGCGCGCGGCAGCAGCCGGTGGCCGCCGAGCGCGTCGAGCCGGTCGTCGATCAGGGTCGGTATGTGCTGGTAGGTGGCGGCCCAGTTGCGGTCGCCCACGCCGAGGACGGCGAACGGGACGTCCGCGGCCGCGCCGTCGGGTGCGGTGTTCAGCCAGCGGACGAAGGCGGCCGCGTCGTCGGTGGGCTGGCCGTTGTAGGAGGCGGCCACGATGACGACGGGCCGGTCGGTGGGCAGCCCGCCGGCATGCGCGTCCAGCGGCGCCACCTCGGCGGCGAAGCCCAGGCCGGTGGCCTCGTCGCCGAGCCGCTCGGCGAACTCGCGGCAGGTTCCGTAGTTGCTGCCGTGCAACAGCAGCAGCCCGGTGCCCTGGGGGACCCGGGTCGGCAGCCCCTCGTCGGCCGCCGGGTCGCCCGCGCCGCCGGCGGCGCCGGAGAGCCCGGGGAGCCCGTCCAGTGCGGTGCGCAGCGCGGCGCGGTCGGCGGGGGTGCGGGCGGCCAGGGTGAGGGTGAACCCCTCCGGCTTGAGCGTCAGCGTCTCCTTGACGCGCAGCCGGTAGTCGCGGTGGTCGATCAGCCGGTAGCGGTGCGCGAGCAGGGCGAGCAGCATGGTCGCCTCGTGCAGCGCGAACTGCCGCCCGATGCAGGCGCGTTCACCGGTCCCGAACGGCTTGTAGGCGTGCGGCGAACGGCCCGCCTCGGCCTCCGGGTTGAAGCGGAAGGGGTCGAACAGCTCGGGGTTGTCGCCCCAGGCCGGATCGCGGTGCAGCATCGGGGTGAGCACGGTGACCAGGTCGCCGGCCTTGAGCGGGTGGCGCCCGCCGAGCAGGGTGTCCTCGGCGGCCTGGCGGGTGAAGGCGGCGGCGGTCGGCCACAGCCGCAGCGCCTCGTTGAGGACCTGCCGGGTGAACGGCAGTCGGCCGATGTCCTCGAAGGAGGGGTCGGGGTCGGCCCGGTCGCCGAAGAGCTCGTCGGCCTCGCGCTGGACCATGCGCAGCGCGAGCGGGTCCTTCAGCAGGTGGTAGAGGGCGAAGGAGAGCGCCCCCGAGGTGGTCTCGTGACCGGCGATCAGGAAGGTGATGACCTGGTTGCGGATGTTGGCGAGGTCGAGGCCGGGGCCGCCCGGCTCCGCCGCTTCGCCCTGGTCCCGGGAGCCCAGCATCAGGCCCAGCAGGTCCTCGTCACCGCTCTCGCCGCTCGCCGTACGGGCGGCGATGACCTCGTCGACGACGGAGGCGAGGTAGTCCGCGTCGGCCCGGAACGCCGCGTCCTCGGCCGAGTGGTCGGCGTCCGGGTCGCGGGCGAACTTCCTTCCGCTCCACTCCAGGCAGCGCACCATCGCCTCGACGAACGGATGGGCGCCCTCGCCGCGGGTGAACGACTCGAAGTCGAAGCCGAATCCGGCCAGTCCGATGGTGTCCAGCGTCATCCGGGTCATGTCCTCGGCGACCTCGACGGGTGTGCCGTCGGCCACCCGCCGGTCCCAGGCGGCCATGACCCGGCGGGCGACCCTGAGCATGGCCGGGTGGTAGGTCCGCATGGAGCCGAGCGCGAAGGCGGGCATCAGGACCTCGTGGGCCCTGGCCCAGTTGGGCTCGTCGTTGTAGGCGGTGAACAGACCGTCACCGGCGAACTCCCGGACGTTCTCCAGGACGACGGACACGCCCTTGGCGAAGCGGGTCTCGTCGGCGAGCTCGGTGACCAGGTCGAGCGAGGTCACGAAGAGCGTCTCGCGGTCGCCGAGCTTGCGCCGGAAGACGGGGCCGTGGATCCGGGCCAGGTCCATGGCCTGCTGGATGGGCGTCTTGGTGATGCCGGCCGCCGTGATGTCGGCGACCGGAATGCCGTCGTCTGCGACGCGTTCGTCACTGTGGAGCGCGATGGTGTCGGTCATACCTCCAGCGTGAGGGCCCCGGAGTGCCGCTCGCGCCTCGGCAACTGCATGATTGTGCAGTGGTTTTTCGTCGCTCGCTCTTGCGCGCGGATCCGAGAAGGGGCAATGGACGAGGGGACTGCCGACGACATGCCGGGGACGCAGCCGCCCGCCGGGCACAAACCGCCCTGTGCGCGCGGCCCCGCCGCCGACCACACCGAGCCGTACACGGGCGGCCCCTGGCGCAACTACTTCCTGATCCTGCTGGACCGTATCCCCACGCCGACCGCGGTGTGCCGGGCGGACGGCGAGGTGCTGATCGCGAATCCGGCGATGGCCGCGCAATGGGGAGTGGCGCCCGGGCAGCTGCGGGGCCGCAACCTGCTGGATCTGTTCAAGCCCCGGGCGGCGGAACAGCTGCGGCGGATCGAGGAGGCCGTACGGCTGGGCCACCGCTCGCGCTACCCGGTCGAGGTGCACTGGCGGGCCGGGGCCGACGGGGCCGAGCGGGAAGGGGAGCTGACGGTGGATCCGGTCGGCGACCCCTCCGAGAAGCCGCCCGCGCTGCTGGCCCTGCTACGGGTCCGTGAGACGGCCCCGCCTCCGGCACCGCGCGGTACGGCGAGCCCGGTGGAGGCCCGGATCCTGGCGCTGGCCGCCGGCGGCGCGACCACGGCGTCGATCGGCACCGCGCTGGGGCTGACGGTCGACGGGGTGAACTACCACCTCGCCCGGCTGTCCCGGCGCTGGCGCGTCCAGGGCCGTACCGCGCTGGTCGCCAGGGCGTATGTGCTGGGCGTGCTGGCGGCGGACAGCTGGCCCCCCGCGCCCGCCTGACCCGTCGGGCGCAGGGCCCGGCGCACGAACCCTGGCCCCCGCGAACCGCGGTCCCCGGGGGCCAGGGCCCCGCTGGTACGCATGTGCGGATAACCTCGCAGGTGTGGAGGACAACGCAGCCGCGCGCTTCGAGCGCGGAACGGACGGCCCGAAGGTGATCGTCGTCGGTATCGACGGTTCCGACTCGTCGTGGCGCGCCGCCGCGTATGCGGCCGGACTGGCCCGGCGCCAGGGCTCCAAGCTCGTCCTGGTCTATGTCCAGCCGGTGCTGCCGGCCGGGGCGGCGATGGGCGCGCCGGTGGTCGACGCGACGAACGAGGTGGCCGAGGAGCTGATGGCGGAGATCCGCCAGGCGACCGAGCGGCTGCAGGGGATATACGACGTGCGCTGGGAGTTCCACACCCTGCGTGGCGACCCGTACAACGGCATGGTGCAGATGGCCGACGACCTCAAGGCCGACGCGGTGGTGGTCGGCGCCTCGGAGTCGGCCGGGCACCGCATCATGGGCTCGGTCGCGGTCCGCCTGGTCAAGGCCGGACGCTGGCCGGTCACCGTCGTCCCGTAGGCCCGGCGCGGTGGCCCGGCCGCTCCGCTGGTGGGGCGGGCCGCGCTGAGGCACGGTGGGAAGTGGACGGGCGGAGCGCCGCCCCGGCCGAGGGAGACCACCGTGACCGACCGCACGTATCGCGTGACCGAGATCGTGGGAACGTCCCAGCAGAGCGTGGACGCCGCGATCCGCAACGGCGTCAAGCGCGCCTCGCAGACCCTGCGCAACCTCGACTGGTTCGAGATCACCCAGGTCCGCGGCCATCTCGTCGACGGCGAGATCGACCACTACCAGGTCGGCCTGAAGGTCGGGTTCCGACTGGAGGACGCGGAGTGAACCCCGGGCGGCGGGCAGAACCGGCCGCCCGGATCGAACGCCGAGCCGCACTCGGCATACCCGCAGGCACGACGCCCGGCCCGCGCCCCGACGTGCCGCCCTATGGACACCCCTCACGTGTATGGATCACGGCGAGTCCCCATCAGTACTAGGGAGTCGCCTTCCGTAGGCGCCCGCGAGGGTCCATGATGATCCGCCGTCGGACCACGACGGAGCGATCCTACGGAGGGTTGACGCATGGGGCTGCGCGCGGGACAGGGCGTTTGGCGCCGCAAACCGATCGAACACATCGAAGAGCAGGAAGGCACCGCGAGCCAGCAGCTCACCCGGGCGCTCGGCCTGTGGCAGCTGACCGCCATCGGCGTAGGCGGCATCATCGGCGCGGGTATCTTCACCCTGGCCGGTACCGTCGCGAACGAAAAGGCCGGGCCCGCGGTCCTGATCTCCTTTCTCATCGCGGGCATCGCGAGCGCCGCCGCCGCCTTCTCCTATGCCGAATTCGCCGGGCTGATCCCGAAGGCGGGCTCGGCCTACACCTACGGCTACGCCGTCCTGGGGGAGCTGGCCGGCTGGTTCATCGGCTGGGACCTGCTGCTCGAATACACCGCGATCGTGGCGGTGGTCGCCATCGGCATCTCGGGCTACTTCGGCTTCCTGCTCGGGGAACTGGGCCTGGACCTGCCCGCCTGGATGCTGGGCGCGCCCGGGACGGGGCCGGGCCACCGCGTCGACCTCTTCGCGGCGGTGCTCTGCCTTCTGATCGCCTATCTGCTGACCCTGGGCATCAAGAACGCCGCACGCTTCGAGACGATCGTGGTGGGCCTGAAGGTCACGGTGGTCGTGGTGGTCATCGCCGTCGGCTTCTTCCATATCGACACCGCGAACTACCACCCCTTCTTCCCCTTCGGCGTGAGCGGCGCGTTCACCGGAGCGGCCACCGTCTTCTTCGCGGTCTTCGGCTACGACGCCATGAGCACCGCGGCCGAGGAGTCCAAGGACGCCCAGCGCCATATGCCCAAGGCCATCATGTACTCGCTGGCGATCTCGATGGTGCTGTACGTGCTGGCCTGCCTGGTGCTGACGGGCATGCAGGACTACAAGTCCATCGACCCCGAGAGCGGCTTCTCGTCGGCGTTCAAGGCGGTGGGGCTGACCGGCCTGGCGGACGTCATCGCGGTCGGCGCGATCATCGGCATCCTGACCGTCATGTTCACCTTCATGCTGGGGGTGACCCGGGTCTGGTTCTCGATGAGCCGGGACGGCCTGCTGCCGAAGTGGTTCGCCAAGACCAGCCCCAAGCACCATGTGCCCACCAGGGTGACCTGGATCGTCGGCTTCGCCTCCGCCCTCATCGCGGGCTTCCTGCCGATCGGCGAGGCCGCCGAACTGACGAACATCGGCATCCTGCTCGCGTTCGTGGTGGTCTGCGTCGCGGTGATCGTGCTCCGCTACCGGCGCCCCGACCTGCCGCGCACCTTCCGTACACCCGGGATGCCGGTGGTACCCGCGATCGGCGTGTGCTTCTCGATCTGGCTGATCACGTTCCTGGCGTGGCAGACCTGGGTGCGCTTCGCGGTCTGGTTCCTGATCGGCCTGGTCGTCTACTTCCTGTACTCCTACCGGCGCTCGAACCTGGCCCGGGAGAGCGGCGAGAACTCCGGCGGCGAGGCCGCCGGCGGGCCGGCCTGAGCCGGCGGTGACGGTGGCCCGGATCCGGTGAGGCAGCTGACCGGCGGGGCGCCAGGCCCCGCCGGTCAGCGTGCGAGCCGGGCGGGATCAGAAGACGAACGGTCCCGGAGACTGCGCCGAGGTGGCGTTGCAGGTGGCCGTGATGCCCAGCACCACGACCTTGAGGGACTTGCCCTCCAGGCTGTCGCCCGCGGCGACGGTGCCGCTGAGCGGTCCGGTGGAGACCTCGCTGCCGGCCGGGATGGCCGGGTTGGAGCTACCGCTGAACTCCGTCGTCTCCGAGCCGTTCCTGGTGAGCGTCAGCGTGGACTTGACCGAGTTCGCCGCGATGTCTATGGGCGATGTGATGGCCGAGGTGGACAGGCTGATGGTGGCGGCCGTGCCGTCCTGAGTGGCGGTCAGCGTCGCCGTACCGGAACCGTAGGAGCCGCAGTCGAACGAGAGGGTGGCGGTGTCGGGGGTCACCGCGGTCGCGGCCGGTGCCATCGCGAGCGTGCCCGCGGCGGCGACGGCGACGCCTAACGCCGTACCGATGCCGAGCTTGCCGGATCTGACGTGCCTCATGGGGTACCGCCTTCGTGAGGGGGGTGGCAGGTCCGTGACGCCGGCCGTCGAGGGGTGTGTGAGGGGATGGCAGGCGGTCACGCGGGGCCCGGATGGAGCCCGCGCCGACCGGCCGCTCCAGGTCTGCCCAAGACAGATCTGATGGGGGGTCAGCGCACCTGAATCGCTGCCCATTGAGGCATGTACCACCGAAGACGGCAAGACAGACACCTCATGATTTTTGACGTGTCAGCGCCAAACAGTCGGGGGGAGGCCCGCCACGCGGGCCGAACCGCCCGGCGGCGCGCTCACCGACCTGGGCAACCCGTTCATCGGCAGCCAGAACGACGGCAACACCTATCCGGGCGCCGCCGTCCGCGAATACGTGGAGCCGGCCACGTAAGGCGCCCCGTCGGGCATATGCCACCTGGATTCCGAGAAGAGTTACCGGCGAGGCAAGTAGCGCTACGAAGCGGTGAACATGACTGAGCGCCCCGCGCGGAATCACGCGGAGCGCTCGGACCCTGCGGCGCTCTGGAGCCGAGGGGGCTGGGACACCGCCGGATGCTTTGCCGGTTCCACCACCTCGGCGGGTGTCCGCACCCAAACGCGCTCGCCGGTCTTGGCGACTGTCAGCCCCATGTCGCTGTCAGCCGGACGATCCAGCGTGTCCCACTCACGCCAGGCGGCTTCCACGTCGGCCCACAGGCTGCGGTCACCGAACTCGGTAACTGTGCCGTCGGCGTCCGCGACAGCGCCCGACCCTCGGCCGTCGCTCACCCAGACGCGGAGGTCTGCGCCCTCCCGCCCCTCAGTGAGCGCGACGCCGGGCAGACGGGCACCCGCGTACAACGCGAACCCGGGCGTCAGCGTCTCCTGCGGAGGCACCTCTGTATCCCTGGAGCGTGGCGAAGAGGTATCCGGGGTGCGGCTCGCGGTGCCGCGGTGCGAGCGCATCGGCATGTAGGTGGCCGTGCCGGCGAACGGGCCGGAGGCCGTGCCGTCGTCGTCTGCGACGAGACGGACCAGCGCCCCACACCAGAAGTCGCCCACCCGCGGCGCCACCAGCAGCCCACCCGACCGCAGTTGCTCGACCAGCCCGTACGGAACGTGCCGCAGCGCGCAGGTCGCAATGATCCGGTCGTACGGTGCGCCCGCCGGCCAGCCGTGCTCCCCATCGGCGACGACCAACCGCGGCCGGTGTCCAGCGGCAGACAGGTACCGCTCGGCCTGCGCCGAAAGGGAAGCGTCGATCTCGACGCTCGTCACGAGCTGGTCGCCCACCCGTCCTGACAGGAGCCCGGCCACCTGGCCGGTGGCGGTGCCGATCTCCAGCACGCTCTGGCCGTCGCGCACATCGAGCAGTCCGAGCATCCGCGCGACCATGGACGGCATGCTGTTGGACGAGGTGGCGACCCCTGGACCGCCCTCGGCACCGTCGTCGATCTGCGTGACCACGGGCTCGTCGGAGGACACCAGGGCGGCGCGTTCGTCAGCCGTGACGGGGCGGCACCGGTCGGGGTCCTGCCGCCACACCTGCTCGGGGAGGTATGCCTCGCGCGGGGTGCGCTCCCACACGGCGCGCCATTCGGGGCTCAACATGCCGCGCTCGTCCAGTTGCTGGACGAGCGCGGCATGCCCCCGTTGGGGGTCGATCATCAGGCCGCCTTGGGCCGGTCGCCGTCGGGGGACGGCGGCGTGGGCGGCGGTCACGGCCTGTCCGACGGGGCTCCGCCGTGCTTGCCGCCGTCCGTCATAGGTACGGTCACGATCTCCTCGTCTCCCTCGGGGACTTTCGTTCTGCCCAGCAGCTCGGAGTGAGTGCGGGGGGCGGCCACCGCCACCAGATCGCCGTCCGGCGGGCCCCACAGATCCACGTCCACGCTGTACCCGGCCTCTTCGACGCCAGCGCCTCGGCGACGATCACCGCGGCGTCGTCGTCCGAGACGTCGGGGTTGTCGGTCTGGACGGTGGAGCCGGCGGCGTCGAACTGCTTCTGGGTCAGTAACGATCGGGCAGACTTGCCCATGGTTCTCCTTGGGTGAGGTGCGATGCCTCGCGGTGGAGGCCCGAACCCGTCCCCGGCCGGCTGTCCGGCCAGGGAATCCGGCCGGGACGGGGGCCTGGATGTCGGGCTGGCCGCCGCTACTTCGTGCTCGATTCCTCGGCGTCGTCCGCCGGTGGAGTGGGCGCGGACGGAGGCGTCTGGATGGGGGCGGGGGTTGTCTCGATCCATCCGCCTTCGTCTTGGCGAAAGCCCATGGGGTACTCCGCTGGTCGGTGGAGTGTGCAGAGCCGGCCGCCGCCGTCACAGATACCGACGGCGGCCGGCTTCCCGCGGCGCCTCGGGGGTCGCAGCACCGCGGGAGTTCAAGGGGTCCGGCGCGGCCGGGGCGGCCAGGGATCGCCGGGTTTCCAGACGCCCCGGAGCTGGGCTTCGATCTGGTCCAACAGGTCGGTGCTGAGGTCCGGTTCAGGCGGGAGCTGCCGGCACAGTGCGCAGTGCCAGATCGCGCAGCCGGGTTTCGGGGTGGCGTCGGGGCCCGGGTACCTGGGCTTGGCGTCCTCGCTGCCGCAGACTTCGCACCGTGGGCTCATGGGTGCCTCCCCACCAGGACGGCGCGGGCCCACCGGTCGGACTCGCCGAAGGTGGTGGCCGTCCAGCCGCCGGCCTCCACGATGCGCTGCTGAAAGACCAGGCGGTGTGTCGTGTCGGTTGCCAGACGGCCCCAGTCGTGCAGCAGGCACAGTGCCTTGCGCTGCCCAGCCGCGGCCTGCATGGCGGTCAGCTCCGGCCGGGTGGTGCTCAGTGCGTCGGGGCCGCGGTCGATCCAGCCCGGTCCGGCGAGCACCCAACGCATGCGGTCCGCGTAGTCGTGGCAGGCCGTCAGCCTCATGTCCAGCCGACGGCGGGTGCGTTGATCGCGGCTGGCGCACCGGTCGTAGATGAACACCACCGGGTCCATGGTGGCGGTCATCTGCCCGCCCCCGCTGTGTGCCGGGCCAGAAGCCATTCACAGTCTCGGGCGAGCTGCTGCACCTGGACGTGGGCGGAGAGCGGTCCGGGCCCGAGGCCCTGGCGTGCCTGCCGCTCGATGCCGTCGAGCCGGGCAGTCAGCCGGTGCGCCTCGATGCTGCCACGCCACAGGCGCCGGGCCGCATCCCGCGCCTCGGGGAGGAGGAGCGCGATGTGTCCGCGCAGCGCTTCCTCCAGCGTGCCCAGCTCGTCGAGGTCCGGACGGCCCGACCCCGTACGCAGCGCCTGGTGAAGCGTCGCGGTGATGGTGTCCTCATCGATCGGTACATCAATTGTGGCGTCCGGCGGCCTGTCCATTCCCTGCTCCGATCTGATGGCGATGCACAGAGCGTGCTCTCGCCGCGACAGAGTGGGAATGACCAACAAGGGTTACCGAGACGGTAATAGACTCGTTGTCGGTGCCGGCGCGACGATCGATCGTGCCTAGGATCGCTCTGAAAGAGGGCCCTATGGACACCCCCGTAAGCCCGCTCGGCCCCGACGTGTTAGAGCGTGATGACCTACGCCGCGCGCTGGACGAGCACGATTTCGCAGCTGCATTCGCGCTGATCAAAAAGTGGGCCGGTCTCAGTCAAAACAAGATCGCAACGGCGTGCGACCTCACCCCCGGCAAGGTGTCCAACATCATCTCGGGGCGACACCACGTCACCTCCATGACCGTAATCCGCCGCATCGCCGACGGCCTCGGGATCCCCGGCACCCTGCTTGGCCTCGCCCCTCGCCCATGGGAGAACCAGACCCAACACCCGTCCTTCCCCACCGAGGAACGCCCACCCTCCGAGGAGGTGCCGTGGCGTCCTGACGCCACTGTCGGCCTTGCCGACCACCTGACGAGGAGTGATCTCGTGATCAACCGCCGCGCAGCCACCCGCGCCCTGTCTGCCGCCGCCCTCACCGGCACAGCGCTGCTCGACGCGCTCGAAGGATGGCTTCAGCCGGCCAGCGCTGAAGGCAAAACCGCGACGCCGCGGTCGCCTCGGCGAACGGGACCTCGATGCGCTGGAAGCCACCGCGCGCGCATTCCGCACGTGGGACCACCAATACGGCGGAGGTCTCCGTCGGAAAGCGATCCTCGGGCAGCTGAGCGAGGTGGCCGCCGCACTTGAAGAACACCAACTGGCTCCCATCGAGCGTCGCCTCTACGGGGTTATGGCTCAGCTCGCGGGAAGCGCCGCCACCATGGCATGGGACGCCGGACAGCAGCGCCGGGCGCAGGACTACTACCGAGTGGCGCTACGAGCCGCGCACGCAGCCGGCGATACCCACTTCGGGGCCAACGTGTTGGCCGGAATGGCCCGGCAGATGCTCTACGTCAACCGTCCTCAAGACGCCCTCGAACTGGTCCGGCTCGCCCAGGACGGCGTTCGCACCTCGGCAGGCCCCCGGCTGCGCGCGATGCTCCACACCCGCGAGGCGTGGGCCTACGCGGCGATGGGGCGGCATGCCGCCTTCCAGCGAGCGACCAGGCACGCCGAAGACGCTCTGTCGTCCGCTGCTGGAGCCGAAGAGCCCTACTGGATCCACTACTTCGACACCGCCGAATTGGCCGGTGTGACCGGCGGACGACTCCTGGACCTTGCCCGCACCGATCCTCACGAGCACGCCGCGGCCGCATCGCAAGAGATCCGCGCGGCGCTCGACCAACGCGGACCGGAGGCCAGCAGGAGTCACGCCCTCGACTGGATCGGACTGGCCGAGTGCAGCTTCCTGCTGGGTGACGTCACCGGCGCCGCGGAGACTACGCACCATGCAGTGAACGCTGCTGCGCGCACCCAGTCGGGGAGGGTCCGGCAGCAGCTCACGCAGCTCTACCCGTATACGGTCGGCAGGGACGTCTCCGGACCACTGCGTGAGGCCCGGGACAAGATCCGCGATCTTCTGGCGACGTAGGGAGACACGAGGGAATGACCACCATCGCCGTGACCGGCCACATGGACCTCGCGGACAGCACTGTGCCGCTCGTGCAGGAGGAACTCAGAGACCTGCTGCGCGACCACCAAGGCGATTTGGTCGGCGTCACCTGCCTGGCGCGTGGCTCGGACACACTGTTCGCCGAAGCGGTGGTTGAGGCCGGAGGCCGGTTGGTCGTCATCCTGCCCTCGCGGGACTACCGGCAGGCCAAGGTCAAGCCCGATCATGCCCCCGCTTTCGACCGCCTCGCGGCTGCGGCCGAGGTGGTAACGATGCCGCACGACACAGCGAACCGTGAGGCGTATGAGGCAGCGAATGGTGAGCTGCTCAAGCGCGCCGATCGGCTCGTCGCCGTCTGGGATGGCGTGCTGCCTTCGGGGAAAGGCGGGGGGACGGCGGACACCGTTGAGCAAGCGCGCAGCGCTGGCGTTCCGGTGGACGTCGTCTGGCCGCGAGGCGCCCGGCGTGGCTCCTAGCGCCGTACCATCCGCATCATGGCGACCACCTGCGTCCCCGACGCCACCGCCGAGGCCAACCACGCGATACGCGCGTTCATGGCCGCCCGGGCTGGTCGGCCGCTGTGGGCCGAGGAACAAGACGAGTACGAGCAGCTGCTCGCCGCATGGGCTGCTGCCGTGCACACCCAGGCACCCGCTTATCGTGCGCCGAACTCATCGGCTGCGGTCAATCCCACCCGGATGTGAGCGATCAAGTGATCACGCTGCTTCTCCGTGATCGAGCCGTAGCGCACGCCCCGCGCACCAGCAGAGTGATCACCTCGATGGCGACGCGTGGAGAGTCAGCCGTTCCGGGATCAGCCAGAGGCTGACCGCGGTGAAGGTACATGCTCTGCGCCGCCGCCGGTGGGCACCGCGGTCGGGGCCGGCAGGCCGTAGCGGCCGGCGACGGCGCCGTATGCGTCGCGGGCCCGTCGCACTCGGCGGGCCCGCGGCCGCACGGGCGGCGAAGGGGGTGTGGCGCGCTGCGGAGCGGCGTCAGTCCTGCAGGGCCTGCCAGAACTCGTCGAAGGACATCTTGCCGTCGTGGTCGGCGTCCTTGGCCTTGATGACGGCCTCGGCGACCGGGCCGGTGACGAACCCGTCGCCCATCTCGGCCATCGCGCGCTTGAACTCGTCCGGCGTGACCTGCCCGTCGCCGTCCGCGTCGTACCGGTCGAACGTCGCCCTGGCCTCGTTGATGTCTGCCATGAGAGGTGCCCCCTTCGTGGTCCTGCGCAGCGCTGCGCAGTGCTGGTGCCCGTGATCTGACCTGCGTACATTAGCGGACCGTCAACGCGCGTCCGGCTGCCCCCTCCGCCGGGCCAGATACGGGCCGGTACGGCTGCCGGGGGCCGCCGCGACCTCGGCGGGCGTTCCGGTGGCCACGATCCGGCCGCCGTCCGCGCCGCCGCCGGGCCCGAGGTCGATGACGTGGTCGGCGCCGGCGACCACCCCCATGTCGTGCTCGACGACCACGACGGTGTGCCCGGCGTCGACCAGGCCGTGCAGCTGGCGCAGCAGCACCTCGGTGTCGGCGGGGTGCAGGCCGGTGGTGGGCTCGTCGAGGAGGTAGAGGGTGTGGCCCCGGCGGGTGCGCTGGAGTTCGGTGGCGAGCTTGATGCGCTGGGCCTCGCCGCCGGACAGCTCGGTCGCGGGCTGGCCCAGTCGCAGATAGCCCAGGCCGACGTCCTTGAGGGTGCGCAGGCTGCGGGCGGCGGCCGGGATGTCGGCGAGGAAGTCGGCGGCGGCGTCCACCGTCATGCCCAGGACGTCGGCGATGGTGCGGTCCCGGTAGGTGATCTCCAGCGTCTCGGGGTGGTAGCGCGCGCCGTGGCAGGTGGTGCAGGGCGCGTAGGTACCGGGCAGGAAGAGCAGCTCCACGGCGACGAAGCCCTCGCCCTGGCAGGTCTCGCAGCGGCCGGAGGCGACGTTGAAGGAGAACCGCCCCGCGGTGTAGCCACGGGCGCGGGCCTCGTCGGTGGCGGCGAAGACCTTGCGTACCGCGTCGAACAGCCCGGTGTAGGTGGCGAGGTTGGAGCGCGGGGTGCGGCCGATGGGCTTCTGGTCGACGCGGACCAGCCGGTGCACCGCGTCCAGGCCGTCGGCGCCGGCGAGCTGCGCGCGGGCCGTCGGCCCGATGTCGCCGCCGTCGGCCCCGCCGTCGCCGGGCTGCTCGTCGCCGGTGCCGAGGTGGTCGCGTACGGCGTCCGCGAGGACCCGGGTGACCAGCGTCGACTTGCCCGATCCGGAGACGCCGGTGACGGCGGTGAAGACGCCGAGCGGGAAGGCGGCGTCCACGCCGCGCAGGTTGTGCAGGGTGACACCGCGCAGCGTCAGGGTGCCCGAGGGGATGCGCGCGGTGCGCTCGGGGGGCGGTTCGGTGGCGAACAGGAAGCGGCGGGTGGCGGACGGCTCGACGTCGGCGAGCGCGGCGACCGGGCCGCTGTGCAGGATCCGCCCGCCGTGCTCACCGGCGTGCGGGCCGACGTCCACGATCCAGTCGGCGCGCCGCACCACGTCCATGTCGTGCTCGACGACGAAGAGCGAGTTGCCGGCCTCCTTGAGCCGGCCGAGCACGGTGAGCAGGGACTCGGTGTCGGCGGGGTGGAGCCCGGCGGACGGTTCGTCCAGGACGTAGACGACGCCGAAGAGGCCGGAGCGCAGCTGGGTGGCCAGCCGCAACCGCTGCAGCTCGCCCGCGGACAGGGTGGGTGCGGGCCGGTCCATGCTCAGATAGCCGAGGCCGAGTTCGGTGAGCACGTCGATGCGGGCCACCAGGTCGCGGGCGAGCGCCGGGGCCACCTCCTCGTCCGGCCCCGCGGCGGTGGGGCGCAGCAGCGCGGCGAGGGCGCTCAGCGGCAGCCCCGCGAGGGCGGCGATGTCCTGGCCCCCGAAGGTGACGGCCAGCGCCTCGGCGCGCAGCCGCCGCCCCGCGCACACCGGGCAGGGCTCGGCGACCATGAAGCCCTGGACGCGCTTGCGCAGGGTCTCGCTCTTGGAGTCGCCGAAGGTGTGCAGGACATAGCGTCGGGCGCTCATGTACTGGCCCTTGTAGGGGCGTTGGATACGGCCCGCCTCACGGACCGGGTGGACGGTGACGACGGGCTGCTCGTCGGTGAACAGGATCCAGTCGCGGTCGGCCGGCGGCAACTCCCGCCAGGGCCGGTCGATGTCGTGGCCGAGGGCGGCGAGGATGTCGCGGAGGTTCTTGCCCTGCCAGGCGCCGGGCCAGGCGGCGATGGCGCCGTCACGGATGGAGAGCGCCGGGTCGGGGACGAGCGAGTCCTCCGTGACCCGGTGGACGGTGCCCAGCCCGTGGCACTCCGGGCAGGCACCCGCCGCGGTGTTGGGCGAGAAGGCGTCGGAGTCGAGGCGCTCGGTGCTGCCGGCCGGGTAGTCGCCGGCGCGGGAGAACAGCATCCGCAGGGTGTTGGAGAGAGTGGTGACGGTGCCGACCGAGGAGCGGGAGGTGGGCGCGGAGCGCCGCTGCTCCAGCGCGACGGCCGGCGGCAGTCCGGTGATGTCCTCGACCTTGGGCGCGCCGACCTGGTGGATCAGCCGCCGGGCGTAGGGGGCCACCGACTCGAAGTAGCGGCGCTGCGCCTCGGCGTAGAGGGTGCCGAAGGCGAGGGAGGACTTGCCCGATCCGGACACCCCGGTGAACGCGACCAGGGCGTCCCTCGGGATGTCCACATCGACGCTGCGGAGGTTGTGCTCACGGGCGCCGCGCACCCGGACGTACGAGTCGGTCATCGCTCCATGATCGGGCACCGTCCGCCGTGGTCGGACGGTGCCCGGGGTGTGTCCGGGGTGTGTCCGGCGGGTGCCTCAGCCGGCGGCGGTGGCGGCCCGGACCCGGTCGCGTGCCTCCTCCCAGGGGACGGGCGCGGCGACCACCGCACGCAGCGCGCGTATCTGACGCGGTGGCAGGGCGCAGGCCAGCACGCCGACGGCCCGGCCGGCGCGGCCGTAGAGCGCGACGGCGCGGCGGGCGTCGCGGTCCAGGACGGTGGTCGCCACCTCGTCGGCACCGGCGGTCAGGCCGTACGCCTGGAGCTTGAGGCCGTACTGGTCGGACCAGAAGTAGGGCACGGGGGCGAACGGCCGGCGCTCCCGCGGCTCCGCGCCCTCCGCGGCGGTGACGGCGCCCTCGGCGGTCAGTTCGGCGACGAGGTTGCGGGCGGCGGCCATGGCCTGTTCGGTGGCGTTCATCCGGTGCTCGAAGCGGAGCGGATGGCCGTGCACGGGGTGCTCCCAGCGGGCCACGTCGCCCGCGGCGTAGATCCCGGGTGCGGCGGCGCAGTAGGCGTCGCAGCCGAGCCCGTCGGTGGTGTCCAGGTCCGGGTCGGCCAGCCAGCCCACGGCGGGCTCGGAGCCGATGGCGAGCAGCACCAGGTCGGCGGGGAGCCGGCCGCCGTCGGCCAGCCGGACACCGCCGACCCGCGCGGCCGTCCCGTCTCCGGTGGTCTCGAACGCGGCCACCTCCCCGGTCGACAGGCGGACGCCGCGGGCCCGGTGCTCCTCGGCGAGCAGCTCCCCGATGCCCGCGCCGACGGCGGCGGCCATCGGCACCGGTTCCCGGCCGACGAGGGTGACCTCATGCCCCAGCTCCCGGGCCACCGCGGCGGCCTCGCAGCCCAGGACGCCGTTGCCGACCACGACCAGGCGGCGGTGGCCGCCGGTCAGCGCCTCGCGCAGCGCCAGCGCGTCGTCCAGGGTGCGCAGGGTGTGCACACCGGCGACGCGGTCGGCGCCGGGCAGCGTACGGGCCGCGACGCCGGTCGCGATGATCACGCCGGCGCAGTCGAGCCGTTCCTCCCCGTCGAGGGTGAGGGTGCGGCCGGCCACGTCGAGCCCGGTGGCCCGGGTGCGAAGCCGCAGGTCCAGGTCGAGCGCGTCGAGCTGGTCCTTGGTGCGCAGCTGCAGCTTCTCCGGCTCCCAGGTGCCGTGCAGCAGCTGTTTGGACAACGGCGGCCGGTCGTACGGCAGATGGGGCTCGTCGCCGATGAGGGTGAGCGGTCCGTGCCAGCCGGAGCGGCGCAGCGCCTCGGCCGCGGCGAGGCCGGCCGCCGAGGCGCCGACGACGGCGATCGGCCGGGCGGCGCGGCACTGTTCGGCGTCAAGGGTGATCTTCATGGCAGAAGGCTCCGTGGAATCGGCTTGTGGTAGCGGGAGTTGGCGGGGCGGCCGGGACGGGTCCACGATCACCCGGCGACGGCCCCGCTGTCACCGGATGGCCGGAAGGCGCCCCGGCCGTGGAGGTGGCCGGGGTCGTCCGCCTCAGGCCGGGACGCCCCTTCCACGGCGCCTCGGCGGGCGCTCGCACGGCCCCGGGAAGCTCCCGGTTACGCTTCCAGGATGGCGCGCACCCTCGACCACGACGACCGATTCCCCGCCGGGCTGCCGGTGGTCGCCCAGATGGGACGGACCGCGTCCGGGCGGGCCTGGCTGGCGCGGCTGCCGGGGCTCGTCCGGGACCTCGAAGAGCGCTGGGAGCTGCGGCTCGGCGCCCCGTTCCACGGCGGCAGCTGCTCCTGGGTCGCACCGGCCGAGCAGTCGGACGGTACCCCCGCCGTGCTCAAGGTGGCCTGGCCGCACCGCGAGGCCGACGGCGAGGGCCCGGCGCTGGACGCCTGGGGCGGCAACGGCGCGGTACGGCTGCTGCGCCGGTCCCGCGAGCAGAGCGCGCTGCTGATCGAGCGCTGCACGCCCGGCACCGAGCTGGGCCGGGCCGCGCTGCCGCCCGCCGAGCGGCTCGCCCTCGCGGCCCGCCTGCTGCGGGAGCTGGGGGACGCACCCGTGCCGCCCGACGGTCGGCTGGAGCGGCTGGACGCGGTGTGCGCCGAGTGGGCCGGCCTCGTGGAGGAGCGGATGCGGCGGCTGCGGCCCGGCTACGACGCGGGGCTGGTGGCGCTCGGCGCCGATCTGCTGCGCGGGCTTCCGGCGACGGCCGCCCGCGAGGTCGTCGTGCACGGTGACTTCAACCCGGGCAACGTACTGGCGGCGCGGCGCCGGCCGTGGCTGGCCATCGACGCCAAGCCGATGGTCGGCGACCCGGCGTACGACCCCTGGCCGCTGCTGGCGCAGATCGACGACCCCTTCGAGCACCCCGATCCCCGGCCGGTGCTCCGCGACCGCTACGCCCTGGTCGCCGAGGCACTGGGCGAGGACCCGTCACGACTGCTCGCCTGGTCGGTGGCGCGCGGTGTGGAGAGCGCGCTGTGGAGCGCCGACCACGGCGATGTCGAGGGCGGCGCCGAGGAGTTGGCGGAGGTTCGGGTACTGGCGGAGCTGGCCGGGCTGTGACCCCGTCGTGGGCTTGCGCGCACTGGTCCATGGGCTTGCGCGGCCCGGTCACGGACTCGTCGGACACGGCCTACGCTGGGTACCCATGAATGGCGAACCGCGCGGGCAGGGTGAACCGGTCCATGTGACGGTGTGGGACGAGGCGTTGCCCGGTGCGCCGCGGGTGGTGCTGGTGCACGGGACGATGAGCTGGGGCACGGAGTGCTTCGCGGGACAGCGGCCGCTGGCCGGGATGTTCCGCCTCGAAGTCGTCGACCGGCGGGGCTTCGGCGACAGCCCGGACATCGAGCGCAGCGACTATGCGACCGACGCCGAGGACATCGTCGAACTGCTGGGAAACGGCGCGCACTTGGTCGGCCACTCCTATGGCGCGGCCGCCGTGATGCTGGCCGCCTCGGCCCGCCCGGAGGCGGTGCAGTCGCTCACCCTCATCGAGCCGTCCGCGCTGCGCACCGCGGCCGCGCACCCCACCGTCGCGGCGACGCTGGAGCGGATCCGGGCGGCGTTCGGGGAGTCGGGCCAGGAGGTGAGCGCGCAGGAGCATCTGCGGCGGTCCACCGAACCGTACGGGCTGGCGATGCCGGAGCCGACTCCGAGGATGCTGCGCGCGGTGCGCTCGGCGCTGCAAGAGCGCCCCGTGTGGGACGCGGAGCTGCCGCTCGGGCCGCTGGCCAAGGCCACCATGCCCAAGTCCGTCGTCAACGGCACCTGGGAGACCGCGCACCCCGACTACCGGGAGTTCACCGGCAGGGCGCTGATGGCCTGCGGGGAGTACCTCGCCGAGGCGATCGGCGCCCGCCACGTCCAGGTGCCCGGCGCGGACCACTTCCCGCACCGCGACCGCCCGGACGAGGTGAACGCCGTCCTCGCCCGGCTGTGGCAGAGCTGAGGCCCCGGCCACCGGGCGGCCGCCCGCGCGGCCGGCGCCGAACGACTGCTACCGCCCGCCGTGCTCAGGCGACCTCGATGCCGTACTCCTGGACCAGCGCCTCCAGGCCGCCGGGGTAGCCCTTGCCGCCGATCACGAAGTCCCAGTCTCCGCCCGCCCGTTGGCGGAACGAGCCGAGCACCAGCGCGGTCTCGCCGCGCCGCCCGTCCGAGACCTCCAGCTGCCCCAGCTCCTCCCCCGCGGCGTCCATCAGCCGGATGCGGGCGTCGGTGAAGCCGGCGAGATCGGCGTCGGGGTCGGCCTGGGGGTCGATGGCCGCGACCAGGACCAGCCGGTCGGCGTCCGCCGGCAGCGCCTCGAAGTGCACCTGCATCGCGGCGCGGTCGGGAGCGAAGCCGGGCAGCATCCGCACCGAGCCGTCCGGGGTGCGGGGGTTGTTGTAGAAGACGAAGTGATCGTCACTGAGGACCGTGGTGCCCTTGCACACCAGCGCGCAGACGTCGAGACCGACCTGGCCGGACCAGTTCATGCCGAGGATGTTGTGGTCCGGAGTGTCTTCGGTGGCGGTGGTGCCCGGCTCGTCGGCCGTGCCCAGGCGGCCGCGCAGCCCGTAGCGGCCGAGGAGGTCGACGAGTTCGGGGCCGGCGATGAGACTGAGCGGCTTGCCGTTGGCGAAGGTGTGCGCGCCGGGGCCGAAGCGGGAAGTCGTCACCAGTACGCCCTTGTTGGCGCCTTCGGACTGGACGGTGCCGTAGAGGTCGCGGACGGCGGTCGGCGGGACGGTGTTGCGGTAGCGCTTGACCTGCACGACGATCTTGCCGCCGCGGATCGGGTCCGGGTCCAGGGCGTCCACGTCGACCCCGCCGTCGCCGGAGCGCTGGGTGGTCACCGCCTGCATGCCCATGGCGCGGAACAGCTCGGCGATCAGGTTCTCGAAGACGATCGGGTCCATCTCGTACAGGTCCGGCTCGCCGTCGGTGCCGTGCGAGACGACCGCGGTTGCGCCGCCGACGTCGCCCGGCAGCCGGCCGGGCCGGACCGCGGTCCGCTGGTCGGGGCGCGCGGAGAGCTGCCCGCGCAGCCCGTCGGTCAGACACTCCACGGCGCCGACCTGCTCCAGACGGAAGGAGTCGAAGGCCCGGCGGGGTGCCATGACGGTCGCGAGGTAGACCTGGGCGGGACGGCCGGTGGCCGGGTCCACCGCGTCGACGAAGCCGTTGAGGGCCACCGATTCCAGCGCGCCGTAGGTGTCGGCGGCGAAGAGGTCGCGCAGGACCAGCAGCATGCTCTGGGCCAGTACCTCGCGGTAGAGCGCCCGGCGCTGCGCGGCGGGCCGTGCGGTCTCCTTCTCCTGGTCGGCGGTGGGCATGTACCGGACGGACTTGTTCTCGGGGACGACGGCGTAGCCCGGCAGTTCCCAGTCCAGGACGAGCTGACGGGCCGTCGGGTCGTAGGCGGCGGCGACCTGCCGGGGAAAGCCCTCCGGCCAGGCCGTGGAGGCGTACAGCGCGGCGGAGAAGTACTCGACGGCGGATTCCGCGTCGCCGCCGCGCAGACCGGAGAGCAGCTCCTCGATACCGGCGTTGTGCTGCCGGACCCCGTCCAGTGTGGTGGCGGCCCACTGGTCGTACTGCTGGCGGTAGGCGGCGAGCTGGGCCTGGCGCCGGCTCTCGGCGGCCTGTGCGGCGTACCAGTCCTGCTCGTAGCGGGCACGGGCCTCCCCCTGGGCGCGGTCGCGGCGGGCGGCGCCGGCGTGCCAGCCGCCGGGCGGCGCCTGATAGCGGGCCGGGTCGGGCATCGGCACCGGGGTGGCCAGGGCGCCGGGCGCGAACTCCTCGATCCGCTCGGAGCGCAGCAGCGCGGCGGCGGTGAAGGCGGGGGCGCGGCAGCCCTCGGCGAGCAGACCGGTCAGCGCGGCGACCCGGGCGTCCAGCTCCTCGGTCCGCCGGCGGGCATCGGCCTCGCGCTGCTGGCGGTAGGCCGCCTGCCGCTCCCGGTGCATCCGCGCCATCGCCCGCTCGGCGTCCCTGGCCTGCCGTTCCTGGTCGCGCCTGTGCTGTGCGTACGCGCGGCGCTGGGCTTCCTCCCGGCGCTGCTGCTGACGCTGCGCCTCGGCCCAGACGGCCATTAACCCATGGGAACGGCGGCTCATGTCGAACTGTGTCCTCCCCCCGGGGCGGCTGCTGCCCCCGGAACCCTGTGGAAGCGGCTTCACCTGCGCTGTTGACCCGACTTTAGCGGGGGCGGCGAGCCGACAGCCGGTGGGAGGACGAGATTCCGGCCGAGGTCCGGGGCCGGTCCGATGGGTGGCGGCCGGACCACGCGCGAGCGGGAGCCGTCCGGATCCCTCGCCCGGACAATTCGACGTTGCCCTATCGCCTTTGCGGTATTACCTTTGGCGCTGTGACTACCGGGTCGGCCATGGGCCATGAGCGAGTGAGGTTCCCGGTCACCACGTGACCAGGCGGCGGGTGACCAGAGCCCCGCCCCTCCGCTCCTCCACAGTAAGCGCGTTCCGCGCCGCATTTCGCCTGCACGCCTTCGCTGCCTGCATGCGCATCACCTTCCGCCGCATTTCGCACCACGCCCGCCTTCGCGGCGCCGTGGTCGATTCGCCGTGCTCGGCGCGCGGTTCACCGTCGCGCCATCGGGCCTCTTCGGCATGCCCGCACAACGACCGCGGGCGCCTCCACATTCACCTGCGTATGCCCTTCCGCATGCCCTTCCGCATTCATCGACCCTGGAGAAAACACCGCACATGCCCCTGAATTTCAACCAGCAGATCATCGAGGAATTCCGTGCCAACGGCGGCCGCGTCGGCGGGCCCTTCGAAGGCGGCCGACTGCTCCTGCTGACCACCACCGGCGCCCGGTCCGGCGCCCCGCACACCACCCCGCTCGGCTACCTCCCCGACGGCGGCGGACGGGTCCTGGTCATCGCCTCGGCCGGTGGCGCGCCGAAGCACCCGGCCTGGTACCACAACCTGGTCGCCCATCCCCGCGTCACCGTCGAGGCCGGGGTCTTCACCTACGAGGCCGAGGCCATCGTCCTGGAGGGCGCCGAGCGCGACCGGGCCTTCGCCCGCGCGGCCGCCACCGACCCCGGCTGGTCCGACTACCAGGACCGGGCGGGCCGGGTGCTCCCCGTCGTCGCGCTCCAGGAGATCCCCAGCGGTCCGCCGAACGTCCGCGCGGCCTCGCCGGGCGCGGCCCTCAAGGCGGTGCACGACGGATTCCGGCGGGAACTCGCCCTGATCCGCGCGGAGACAGCGGCGTCGGGCCCGGGGCTCGGCGTCCAGCTCCGGATCAACTGCCTGACGCTCTGCCAGGGCCTGCACAACCACCACACCGGCGAGGACGCCGGGATGTTCCCGATGCTCGACCGGCACCATCCCGAACTCGGCCCGGCGCTGGAGCGGATGCGCGAGGAGCACGAGAAGCTCGCGGTCCTCCTCGAAGCACTGCAGAAGGCCGTCTCCGCCGACGACGCGGATCCCGCAGTCGTCCGCGCCGAGGTCGACCGCCTCATCGACGAGGTGGAGGCCCATCTGGCCTATGAGGAGGAGCAGTTGATCCCGGTGATCGACGGAGCCGGCCGCTGAGCCGGGCGACCGGCGAACCGGGGCAGGCGGGCGGGCGGCTCAGATCGCGCCGTCGTGGCCCGCCCAGTACGGGTCGCGCAGCTGCCGCTTGAAGAGCTTGCCCGACTCGTCACGCGGTAGCCGCTCCTCGAAGACCACCGCCCGGGGGACCTTGTACCCGGCGAGACGCTCGGCGACATGGGCGCGTACCTCCCCGCCGCCGAGCGTCACACCGCGTTCGGTCTCCACATGCGCGGCGAGGACCTCGCCGAACTCCTCGTCGGGGATGCCGAACACGGCCGCGTCGCGCACCCCGTCGAGGGACAGCAGACAGCCCTCGATCTCCGCGGGGTAGATGTTGACGCCGCCGGAGATGACCAGGTCGTTGCGGCGGTCGCTGAGGTAAAGGTAGCCGTCCTCGTCGAGATGGCCGATGTCTCCGATGGTGACGTACCCGGGCAGGCCCGGCGCCTCCATGGCGGCGCGCTTGTCCGGGTCGCCGAGGTAGGTGAACTGCGGCCAGGCGTCGGCGGGTTTGAGGTAGATGTCGCCGGCGGCGCCGGCCGGCAGCGGCTGCCCGTCCGGGCCGAGGACCGCGACGGCGCCGGACCCCCTGGGCCGTCCGACGGTGCCGGGGTGGGCCAGCCACTCCGCGCTGTCGCACCAGGTCACGGCGCCGGTCTCGCTGCCGCCGTAGTACTCCCGCAGCACCGGCCCCAGCCAGTCGATCATGGCGTGTTTGATATGCGGCGGACAGGGGGCCGCGGCGTGCACGACGGAGGTGAGCGAGGACAGGTCGTAGCGCTCGCGGACGTCCTTGGGCAGCCTGAGCAGCCGTACGAACATCGTGGGGACGACCTGGACCTGCTCGATGCGGTGGTGTGCGATCAGCCGCAGGAACTCCTCGGCGTCGAAGTGCGGCATCAGCGTGATGTCCAGACCGGCCGCGAGCGCGAGGACGGCGTGCTGGCTGGGCGACGCGTGGTAGAGCGGCGCCGGGATGAGCGTACGGCCGCCGGGGGCGACGGCGAAGTACTCCAGGAACAGCCGCACCGCCTCCTCCAGCCGCTCCGGGGCGACCGGTTCGCGCAGAACTCCCTTGGGGCGGCCGGTCGTTCCGGAGCTGTAGATGACCGTGGGCGGGCGCTCGGCGGCGGCGGCCTCCAGGGGCGGGTGGCCGGCGAGCCAGGAGTCCAGCAGCGGGTGCGCCCCGGTGGGCGGCGGGGCGGCGAGACCGCAGGCGGCCGCGACACCGGCGGGAACGGCGGCCTCGATGACCCGTACGCCCTCCGGGAGCACCGCGGTCACCCCGGCCAGCAGGTCGCTGTGCGCGAACACCACCTTGCTGCCGCTGTCGGTGAGCACATGCCGCAACTCGTCCTGGCGGAAGTGCCAGTTGACGGGGACGGCACAGGCGCCGAGCAGGGCCGCTCCGGCGGTGATCTCCAGATGGGCGGGCTCGTTGCGCAGGACGACGGCGATCCGGTCGCCCGGCTCGACGCCGGCCGCGCGCAGGCCGGTGGCGATCCTTGCCGCCCGTTCGAGGAAGGCCGGGTAGTCGCGTTCCGCGCCCGCGCAGCGGATGGCCGGAGCGCCGACGGCGGGTGGGGCGACGGCTTCCATGGTGCCTCCCATGAGTGCGGCCCGGGCCGCTCATTGAACCGGCAATCGCGGATCGTCGCCAGAGTGCCGCGGGGATGCCGGGGCGTGCCGGGCCTCGACCGCGCGCATTCGGCCACCTGCGCCTGAGACCGACAGAAGGTCCGAGGTATCGCCGCATCCCGTCCGTCAACTCCGGTAACTCTCGGGCCATTTCCGCGAGATGCTCCGATGTTTGTGGTGTCCAGGGTCTTCCGGTCCGGGTGCGCGGACTGCACCATGCGGGAGGGCCCAGGAGGCATGCGCAGGACCGACGGACGTGGACACCCGACCGAAGGAGCGAGCGATGCACATCCGCACAAGACCGTTCCGCCGGCTGGTGGTGGGGGCGACACTGGGCGCCCTGCTACTGGCCGGTGGTGGCCCGGTGGCCGCCGCCGAGCCCCCGCCGCGGCCCGCCGCCGGACCCGGCACCAACCATGCGGCCGACGATCCGTTCACCGCGTCGCGCACCTCGTGGTGGCGGCAGGACCGCTTCGGGATGTTCATCCACTTCGGCGCGTACGCGAATCTGGAGGGCGAGTACACCCGGCCGGACGGCACGGTCTGCCGCAACGCGGAGTGGATCCAGCGCGAGTGCGCGATCCCCAAGGCGGAGTACGAGAGGCAGGCGGCCACCTTCAATCCGTCGGCCTTCGACGCCGAGGCGATCGTCAAGGCCGCCAAGGACGCCGGCCAGCGCTATATCGTCATCACCTCCAAGCACCACGACGGCTATGCGATGTGGCCGACGAAGCAGAACACCTGGAATCTGCGCGACCATTCCGCCTTCGACCCGCACCGCGACCTTCTCGCCGAGCTGAAGAGGGCCGCCGACGCCGCCGGGATCAAGCTCGGTTTCTACTATTCGATCTGGGACTGGCACGACCCCGACTTCGCCGATCCGGCGACCTTCCCGCGCTACAGGAAGCGGATGTACGGCCAGCTGAAGGAGTTGATCGACCGATACGACCCGGCACTTTTGTGGTTCGACGGCGAATGGGACGCGGACCACCCCACCAACCGCTGGTCCCGCCGGGACGGCGCGGCCCTCCAGGCGTATCTGCACGGCCTGAAACCGGGCCTGATCGTCAACAACCGCGTCGGCAAACGCGAAGTGGTCGACGGCGACTTCGGCACGCCGGAGCAGGAGATCCCCGCGGAGCCGGTCGACGGGCAGCTGTGGGAGAGCTGTATGACCCTCAACGACCACTGGGGCTTCGCCAAGTACGACACCAACTGGAAGTCGCCGGCGACGGTCGTGCACAACCTGCTGGACGTGGCGAGCCGCGGCGGCAACTACCTGCTCAACGTAGGGCCCGACAGGCTCGGGCGCATCCCGCGGCCGTCCGTCGACCGGCTGCGGGAGGTCGGCCGGTGGCTGGGGAGCGGCGGTCAGGGGGACGCGGTGTACGGGGCCGGGCACACCGGGCTGGTCGCCGCCCCGTCCTGGGGCGCGGTCTCCCGGCGCGGCGACGAGCTGTACGCCGCCGTCACCTCCTGGCCCGGGGCGGCCGGGTCCCTCCACCTCACCGCCAAGGTCCCCTTCGAGATCGCCGCGGCCCGGGTGCTGGGCAGCTCCCAGCGGGTGGCGGTCGCCCGGGCCGGCGACGGCTTCGACCTCACCCCGTCCGGCGCCGCCCCCGATCCGCTCGCCGGCGTCATCCGGCTCACGATCAGGCCGCCGGCCGCGGCACCCGCCGGCCAGGGCACCGGGCTGACGGCGCGGAGCTGGGCGAACGACTCCTTCACCGGCCCGCCCGCGGCGGTCGGCGTGGACCCGACGGTGAACAAGTCCTACCGCTTCGACGGCTCACCGGACCCGAAGATCCCCGCCGATCACTTCGCCGTCCGCTGGACCGGCACCCTTCAGCCGCGCTTCGACGAGACGTACACCCTCACCACCGTCTCCGACGACACCGTGCGGCTGTGGATCGACGGCCGGCAGGTGATCGACGACCCGGTCCCGCACGGCGCCAGGGTCGACAAGGCGACCGTGGCCCTCAAGGCCGGGCACCGGCACCGCATCCGCATCGACTACACCGAGCGCACCGGCGAGGCGCATCTGAAGCTGCTGTGGTCCAGCCCCGGCCAGGAGCAGCAGATCGTGCCGCGGAGTCAGCTCTACCCGGACTGATCGCGGCCGCGCGGACGGTACCGGCCGGCGGGCGGAAGCGGGCGGAAAATCCCTCGCCCCGGCTGGGCCGTTCGGGTCACCGCGGGGGCGGTTGTCAGTGCCCGCTCCTATCCTCGGGGACCATGAGCGACGACGAGATCCTGCGGACCCATGGCGAGGCCCTGGCGCTGTTCGGCAGCCGGGTGCACGCGGTCCGCGACGACCAGTGGGACGGTCCGACGCCGTGCTCGGAGTGGTCGGTGCGCGATCTGGTGAACCACCTCACCGCCGAGCAGCTGTGGGTGCCCCGCCTGGTGCGGGACGGCGCCACGATCGCGGAGGTGGGCTCCGAGTTCGACGGGGATGTGCTGGGCGACGATCCGGCCGCGGCGTGGGACCGCGCGGCGGTGGCCGCCGTGGCGGCGCTGGCGGAGCGCGGTGCGCTGAGTCGTACGGTCCAGCTGTCCTACGGCTCCGGCCCGGCCGACGCGTACTGCTCGCAGATGATGGCCGACGCGGTGGTGCACGCCTGGGATCTGTCCCGTGCGATCGGCGCCGATGAGCGGCTGCCCGACCGGCTGGCGTCGGCGGCGCTGCGCGAGGTGGAGCCGTATGCCTCGGGGCTCGACGCGTCAGGGCTGTTCGCCCCCGCGGTGGACGCCCCGGAGGACGCCGACGAGCTCACCCGGCTGCTGTGCCTGCTCGGGCGTCGGCCCTGACCCGGAGGCAAACACCCCAGGGGCAGGGCCGACGCCCGAGTGATCCGCTGATCAGTCGATGCCGCGGATGATGTACGGCTCGGCGGGATCGTCGTCGCAGCCGGCGAGGCGCACCGGCGCGCAGCGATCCCAGACTTCGAGGTTACGGACTTCCCTGATACGACCTGGTCGCTCGCCCCGCTTCAAGCGGGGCTGCTTGTGTTGAGCCTTGTGCATTGCCACCACGCACTCCTTCATCGAGGTATCGGTCCGACGCGGTGGCGCCTTGTTCACAAACCGGGAGGTCGGCCAAGGTTTGTGGCGTTCCCGCGACGGGCCAATTGGTGTTGGCGTCTCCCAGAAAGGTCGTCCGTCGCCCCTCAGAGTAACGATGCCGCACCCGCCGCGCTCGACGTTTTCCGGCGAGATGGTCACCACGCCGGAAGGCGGGAATTCCACCCCCGGTGGTGACGGGGAAATGGGGCGGGATGTGTGATGCACATCACTCACCCGAATGGCTCCGTCGTTGCTGCATTTGCCCCGATCCGTACGCTGGAGGGTGACCGCGCGGAGGGAGTGTTCCCACCCGCGCGGCCGCGGTGCTACCCATGGGCGAGTGGCATGGTTCTCGGATTCCGGTTACTGGCTCGGGCGGCTCGTCTTCCAGCGGACGCTGGCGGTTCTCTACCTGGTCGCGTTCCTCGCGGCGGTGCGCCAGTTCCGGGCACTGATCGGCGCGCGCGGCATGCTGCCGGTGCCCGCGTATGTGGCGCGGGTGCCGTTCGGCGCGGCGCCCTCGGTCTTCCACTGGCACTACTCGGACCGCTTCTTCGCCCTGTGGTCGTGGTCCGGCGCGGCGCTGGCGGCGGCCGTGGCGGCCGGGGCCGCGGACGCCGTGCCGCTGTGGGCGTCGATGGTGCTGTGGGCCGCCCTGTGGGCGATGTATCTGTCGATCGTGAACGTCGGGCAGACCTGGTACGGCTTCGGCTGGGAGTCGCTGCTGCTGGAGGCGGGCTCGCTCGCGGTGTTCCTCGGCAACGCCGAGACCGCTCCCCCGGTGCCGATCATGTGGCTGCTGCGCTGGGTGCTCTTCCGGGTCGAGTTCGGGGCCGGACTGATCAAGATGCGCGGCGACCGCTGCTGGCGGGATCTGACCTGCCTCTACTACCACCACGAGACCCAGCCGATGCCGGGGCCGCTGAGCTGGTTCTTCCACCATCTGCCCAAACCGCTGCACCGGGTCGAGGTGGCCGCCAACCACTTCGCCCAACTCGCCCTTCCGATCCTGCTGTTCACCCCCCAGCCGGTCGCCGGATGGGCCGCCGCCGCGATGGTCGTCACCCAGCTGTGGCTGGTGCTCTCCGGCAATTTCGCCTGGCTGAACTGGGTGACCATCGCGCTGGCGATGTCGGCCGCCGCCCCGCTGTGGGCCCGGCCCTCCCACCCGCTCGCCCCGCCCCCGGTGTGGTTCGAGGTCCTGGTGCTCCTGGCCACCGCCGGGGTCCTGTGGCTCAGCTACCGGCCGGCACGCAATCTGCTGTCCCGGCAGCAGATGATGAACACGTCCTACGAGTCGCTGCATCTGGTCAACTCGTACGGCGCCTTCGGCTCGATCACTCGCGTGCGCCGGGAGATCGTGGTGGAGGGGACGGCGGATGCCGTGAGCGGGCCCGGCACGACCTGGGTGGCGTATGAGTTCCACGGCAAGCCGGGCGATGTCGGGCGGCTGCCGCGCCAGTTCGCGCCGTACCATCTGCGACTGGACTGGCTGATGTGGTTCGCCGCGCTGTCACCGGCCTATGCGCGGGCGTGGTTCGTCCCGTTCGTGGCGCGGCTGCTGGAGAACGACCGGGACACGCTGCGGCTGCTGCGCACCAATCCCTTCCCCGATCTGCCGCCGGCCAGGATCAGGGCCCGGGTCTTCCGCTACCGCTTCACGACCTGGCGGGAACTGCGGGAGACCGGAGCGTGGTGGCATCGCACCGAGGAGCGGGAGTTTCTGCCGCCGGTCGCGCGGTCAGCTCTGCACGGAACGCGATGACCATGTCGCGGGCGTGGCGCAGCCCGATGCGGGAGAAGTCCCGCTCCAGCACGGCCAGTTCGCCAAGTGTCGCCTCCCGGTCGCGGCCGAGGCGGGCGCGGGACTTGGCCAGCCCGAGGCGGGAGAGCGCGACCCCGCGCGGCTCCTGCATCTCGCTGAACTCCCCCAGCGCGAGGGTGTAGAGATCGCGTGCGGCCTCGTAACGGCCGGCGCGGTAGAGGACGTTGCCGCGCATCTTGTGGTTGTAGGCGAGCGCCGACGCCAGGTCCATCGCACGGCAGATGTCCTCCGCCTCGGACAGCAGGTCCAGCGCGCGGTCCGTCTCTCCCTGGACGGACAGCACATCGGCTATCCCCCGCAGCGACCAGGCGCGGCCGCGGGCGTCCTCGCCGGCCTCGGCGATCCGGGCGGACTCCTCGAACAGCTCCAGGGCCTTGGCGTAGTCGCCGGTGTTGCGGTGCATCTGGGCTATGCCGGACATCGCCCAGACCATGTGCCGGGCCTCGCCGTGCGCCCGGCCCTGTTCGAGCAGCTGCTCGTGGAGTTCGGCGACCGCGGCGTAGTCGCCCTGGATGCGGCCGGTCTCGGCGAGGCCGGCGAGCGAGTAGCCGTGGGCGAGGCGGTCGCCGCTGCCGTCGGCCAGGGCGACCGCGTGGGTGAGCAGCCGGCGCGCCAACGGCAGGCCGCCGCACTGACGGGCCAGGGTGCCGCCGCTCCACAGCGCCCAGGCCATGGCGCCCGCGTCACCGGCGGTGCGGGCGCTGCGATAGCTCTCCCGCCAGGCGGCGCCGGCCTCCGTCACCCGGCCGAGGCGCCGGTTGGCCTCGGCGACCGCGAGCGCGGCCCGCGCCCGCTCCAGCGCGGTGTCCGCCCGGTCGTGTGCGCGGCTGGCCTTCGCCAGCACCTCCTCGTAGGAGGAGTTCACGCCCAGCGCCGAGCCCAGCTCGCCCTGGTATTCCGGGGCGAATGCCTTGCCGTACATAAATCCGTGACCTCTCGATCATTTCCGTGCCTTGATCACGAAACTACGAGCGGCAAGGGGTCCGGCGAATCAGTCCGCGTATGGGTTGTGCCGTACGACTGGAGTGCTACGCGCAGGGTCATGGTCATCATGCGGATGTACGCCCTCATCAGGGTCGTAGGACCGCAAGCCGGGCCGGAGCGGCTCCAGCAAGGCGCCGAACGGCCTCAGGGACGACTCAGGGTTCCGGTGCCGGACAGGCTGCGCCATCGCGTTGCACAAGCTGCACCCCGCGTTGCGGCTCTTGCCCGGGTTGGACGCGGCGGGCCACCCTGCTGCCATGACAGCAGCAGGTACGGGAGCGCGGTCCGGGGCCGGGGCGGACCGCCGGCGGTTTCTGCGGACCGCCGCGGCGGGACTGACCATGACGGCCGGGGTGGGACTGCTGACGGCGGCGGACACCGCCCCCGCACCGGCCCGGGCCGAACGCGTCACCGGCCCGCCCGAGCGCCGCTCCCGTCCGCTCTGTCTCGGGACCTACACCTCGAAGGACGGCGGCGGCACCGGCGTCGGACTCGCCGCCTACGACACCGTAACCGGGCGGATCACCGGCGCCGGCGTCGTGGCCGGGGTCGCCGATCCGTCCTATCTCGCCCTCGCGCCCAGCGGGCGCACCCTCTACGCCGTCGACGAGCAGGAGCGGGGCGGGGTGACCGCCCTCGCGCTGGCTCCCGACGGCCCGCCCCGCGTGCTGGGCACCCGGTCCACCGGCGGCGCCGGGCCCTGCCATCTGTCGGTGCACCCCGGCGGACGCTGGCTGCTCAGCGCCAACTACCTCTCCGGCAGCGTGGCCGTCCACCCGATCGACCGGGCCACCGGCGCCCTGGGCGAACGCTCCGACCTCGTCACCCACTCCAGCCCGCCGCCCGGCCCCGGCCAGGACGGGCCGCACGCCCACCAGATCATCACCGGCCCCGACGGCCGGTATGTGCTGGCCGTCGACCTCGGCAACGACACCGTCTACACCTACCGACTGGACGCATCGGCCGGGCGGCTCGCCCAGGTGTCGTACGCGGCGCTCCGCCCCGGCGCCGGCCCCCGCCATCTGACCTTCCACCCCTCCGGCAACTTCGCGTATCTGGCGAACGAGGTGGACAACACGGTCGTGGTCTGCGGCTACGAGCGCAAGAGCGGACGGCTGACGCCCGGTGCGCCGCAGTCCACCGGGACCGGGCCGGGGACCAGTTATCCGGCGCAGCTGCTCGTCACCCGCAACGGCCGCTTCGCATATCTCGCCAACCGCGGCCACAACAGCCTCACCCGCTACGCCGTGGAGGCCCGCGGGGCGCGGCTGCGGCTGCTGGACACCGTGCCGGTGGGCGGGGACTTCCCCCGGCAGATCGCGTTCTCGCCGGACGAGCGCTGGCTGTTCGCGGCGAACCAGAAGTCCGGTTCGGTGACGGTGTTCTCGGTGGACGGGCGGACCGGGGCGCTCACGAGCGCGGGTGAGCCGTTCGCGGCGCCGATGCCGGTGTGTGTGCTGCCGCGGTGAGCCGAACGGGCCCGGGCCGGCAAAGGCGCCGCGGCAACGGCCCCTCGGGGTCGACCGGTGAGCACCGGTCAGGCCGCGGGCGCGGCTCAGCCGGCCAGGTACTGCCGCAGCAGATCGCTCAGCTCCCGCTCGAACCCGTCGTAGCGGGCCCGGAGCCGGTCGCCCGGCCAGTCGGGCGGCAGCAGCGCGTCCGGCAGGAGCGGGTCGGCGAGGAGATGGCGCAGCGCGGCCGCCGCGACCGTGAAGCGTCCGGCGGGCGACTCGGCGCGGTCCAGGGCGGACATCAGGTCGCCGGCCCGCGCCGCCCAGCCGTCCAGGTCCCACAGGCGGGCGGCGAGCGCGACCGGATCGTCGTCCGGAGTGCCGCTGAGCCAGGTGCACTGCTCGGTGACGACGGGCGGGCGGGGCCGGTCGAGGTTGGCGGGGCGCAGCCAGCTGCCCTCGCGGAGCTCTGCCAGCCGCAGCGCCGCCATCGCCTGGCGCAGTGCGGTCCGCTCGGCGGCCGGCCGGCCTTCCGGGGTGGTGACGACGGCGATCTCCCAGCCCCCGCGCCAGGGACGGGTCCTGGGTGAGCGGCTCTCGTCCTGGCGGGTCTGGCGCGCCAGCAGGCGGGCGGTCAGCTCGTAGGAGCCGTCGCTCTGCCGCAGGTCGCCGGCGGCCACCATGCGCGAGAGCGCGACCCGGACGGTGCCCTCGGCGATGCCGAAGAGTTCACCGACCCGGACCAGGGCGCGGGCGGGCAGCTTCGGCGGATGGTGGCCGAGCAGGGTGCTCAGCACGATGGAGCGCGCGGTGAGGGGCCGCGGCGCGAGCGCGGCGGTGCGGTCGGGGTCGTCTTGGGTGCCGGGGCCGTTCATATGTGCAGCGAATTCTAGGGTGTGGACCGCGCGCGGCATTACGCTCTTCCCGCGGCTGTTCGGTTTCTGTAACGTCAACGGTATGACCGTCACCCATGAAGTCGTGAACCAGGCCCCGCCGCTGACCGGGTTCAGCACGGCGGACGAACCGGCCCTGCTGGAGGCGCTGCGCCGGGACGGCGCCGAGTGGGGCGTGCCGGAGGTGGCCGGGCTCGGCGCGCTGGCCGGTTCGGCGGCGGTGCAGGACCAGGCCCGCTGGGCGGAGCAGCAGCCGCCCCGGCTGCACACCCACGACCGGTTCGGGCACCGCGTCGACGAGGTGGAGTTCCATCCGGCCTGGCATCAGCTGATGACCGTCGCGGTGGAGCACGGTCTGCACGCGGCCCCGTGGACCGACGACCGCGCCGGGGCGCATCTGGTGCGCGCCGCGAAGTTCTACGTCTGGTCGCAGGCCGAACCGGGCCACGGCTGCCCCATCTCGATGACCTACGCCGCCGTCCCCGCGCTGCGCGCCGCACCGGACCTGGCCGCGCAGTACGAGCCGCTGCTGGCGTCCCGTTCCTACGACTTCGGGCTGCGGGCGCCGCTGACCAAGTCGGGGCTGATCGCGGGCATGTCGATGACGGAGAAGCAGGGCGGCTCGGACGTACGGGCCAACACCACGCGTGCGGTGCCGGCCGGCGACGGCACGTACCGCATCACCGGCCACAAGTGGTTCACCTCCGCCCCGATGAGCGATGTGTTCCTGGCGCTGGCGCAGACCGAGGAGGGGCTGAGCTGCTTCCTGCTGCCGCGGGTGCTGCCGGACGGCACGCTCAACGGGATGCGGCTGATGCGCCTCAAGGACAAGCTGGGCAACCGCTCCAACGCGTCCTCCGAGATCGAGTACCACGAGGCGGTGGCCTGGCCGGTCGGTGAGCCGGGCCGCGGGGTGCGCACCATCGTCGAGATGGTGAACATGACCCGGCTGGACTGCGTGCTGGGGTCGGCGGCCGGGATGCGGGCGGGGCTGCGGCAGGCGCTGCACCACACGGCGCACCGGCGGGCGTTCGGGCGGGAGCTGGACCGGCAGCCGCTGATGCGCTCGGTGCTGGCGGATCTGGCGGTCGAGTCGGAGGCGGCGACGCTGCTGGGCATGCGGCTGGCCGCGGCGGTGGACCGCTCGCAGGCCGGGGACGCCGGGGAGTCCGCGCTGCGCCGGCTGGCCCTGGCGGCCGGCAAGTACTGGGTGTGCAAGCGGGGCAGCGGCCATGCGGCGGAGGCGCTGGAGTGCCTGGGCGGCAACGGCTATGTCGAGGACTCGGGCATGCCGCGGCTGTACCGGGAGGCGCCCCTGCTGTCGATCTGGGAGGGCTCGGGCAATGTCGCCGCGCTCGATGTGCTGCGGGCCCTGGGCAAGGAGCCGGCCGCGCTCGACGCCTTCTTCGCCGAGGTGGAGACGGCGGCGGGCGCCGATCGGCGGCTGGACGCCGCGGTGGCCGCGGTCCGCAAGATGCTCGGCGGCCTGGCCTCTCCGGAGCGCGCGCAGCTGATGGCGCGGACGCTGGCGGAGCGGATGGCGCTGGTGCTGCAGGCCGCGCTGCTGGTGCGGTACAGCCACCCGGCGCTCGCCGACGCGTTCTGCGCCTCCCGGCTCGACGGGGAGTGGGGCAACGCGTACGGCACCCTGCCGCCCGGGGTCGATCTGACCGCGATCCTGGAGCGCGTCCGGCCGCCGGCGCCGGACACGGCCGGGGGCGCGTCCTGATGTCCGTACGGATCGAGCGGGCCGGGCCGGTGACGACGGTGGTGCTGTCCCGGCCCGCGTCCCGCAACGCCGTGGACGGCCCGACGGCGCGCCGACTGACCGATGCCTTCCGGGAGTTCGACGAGGATGACGCGGCGAGGGTGGCCGTGCTGTGGGGCGAGGGCGGGACGTTCTGCTCCGGCGCCGACCTCAAGGCGATGGGCACCGAACGCGGCAACCGCGTGGCGCCCGACGGCGACGGGCCGATGGGGCCGACCCGGATGCGGCTGGGCAAGCCGGTGATCGCGGCGCTGGCCGGCCATGCGGTGGCCGGCGGGCTGGAGCTGGCGCTGTGGTGCGATCTGCGGGTCGCGGAGGAGGACGCGGTCCTCGGGGTGTTCTGCCGGCGGTGGGGGGTGCCGCTGATCGACGGCGGTACGGTGCGGCTGCCGCGGCTGATCGGCGCGAGCCGGGCGATGGACCTGGTCCTGACGGGGCGCCCGGTCCCGGCGGCGGAGGCGCTGGACATCGGGCTGGTCAACCGGGTGGTGCCGACCGGCACGGCGCGCGCGGAGGCCGAGCTGCTGGCGGCGGAGATCGCCCGCTTCCCGCAGGCGTGTCTGCGCAGCGACCGGACCGCCCTGCTGGACCAGGAGGGCCGGGACGAGGCGACCGCCCTGGCCTCGGAACTCCGTTACGGGCAGACGGTGCTGGCCGAGGCGATGACCGGCGCGGCGCGCTTCGCGGCGGGCGCGGGGCGGCACGGAGAGCCGGACCGGGCAGAGGAGGTACCGCGGGTACCGGGCCCGGAGAGTCACGGTGAACCCGGGGTGACACCATGCGCCTCATGAGCGATCTGACCTACCCCGAGGCGGGCGGTACCCGGCGCACCCCGCTGCCGGCCGGCTACCACCATCTCCACGAGGAACTGCCGATCGGCCGCGGCCGCGAGGTGCTGGCCGCGGCGGGCGAGGCGATCACCACCTTCCGGATGCACCGGGCCGCGGGCACCGGCATCCGCGCCGACGCCCCACGGGCCGCACCGGGGGTCGCCGTCGAGGTCTCCTTGGGCGTCGGCCCGCTGCGGCTTCTGGCCCCCTGCCGGGTGGTGTGGACGGTGGCCGACGAGGACCGCATCGGCTTCGCCTACGGGACCCGCGACGGGCACCCCGAGTGCGGCGAGGAGGCGTTCCTGGCCGAGCTGCGCGCGGACGGCTCGGTGTGGTTCACCGTGACCGCCTTCAGCCGCCCGGCCCGAGCCGTCACCCGTCTCGCGGGGCCGCTGGTCCCCGTCTTCCAGCGGCTGTACATCCGCCGTCTCGGCCGCACTCTGCGCCGCCTGGCGAACCGCTGATCGGCGGCCCGCGGCGGCCGGAACGACCAGCCCTCCGTCCGCTTTTCTCACCCCCTGACGCCGCCCGGAGACGCGTAGTTACCGACGCGTAGCCCCGCCATCGCTGATCGCCATACGTCCACTTGCGCTTCATCTTTTCGTCACCATCTCCCCTGGCGACCGTGAGAGAAATCCAGCCATGTGTGACGACGAACTGATCCCGCCGCAGGCGGACATGACCGAGCGGGAGTGGCTGCGGGCCGGCTCGGACGCGGCGGCCGGGGCGCCCCAGATGCCCACGACGGGGCGCGTTCCGCAGTGGGTGAACCGGCGGACGCTGCTGGGCGGCGCGATGGCCGGCGCGGCGCTGGCGGTGCTGCCCTCGCAGGCGCAGTCCCCCGCTTCGGCCGCGACCCGCCCGGGGGCCCCGGGGGCCTTTCCGTTCCCCGAGCACCCCAACGGCAAGGGGGAGTTCGCCGTCCTCGTCACCGGTGACGCCGGCACGGGGGACGAGGCGCAGTACGCGGTGGCGGCCGCGGCGCGGGACCTGTGCAGGGCCGAGGGCATCGGTCTCGCGGTCGGTCTCGGCGACAACATCTACGAGAACGGCCCGGAGTCCGCCGACGACTCCGAGTTCCAGGACAAGTTCGAAAAGCCCAACAGCGGCATCGACGTGCCCTGGCTGATGGTGCTGGGCAACCACGACTGCTCGGGGCTGATACCCGGCAGCGGCGGCGACCCCTCGCGCGGTGACCGCGAGGTGGCGTACGCCAAGACCTCCAAGCGCTGGTACATGCCCAGCCGCTACTACAGCGTCCCGCTGCCGGCGGCCGACCCGCTGGTGGAGTTCTTCGCCATCGACACGATCCCCTGGTCGTCGTACGTGGCCCAGCTCGACCCGTACTACCACTGGGACGGGCCGTACATGCGCGAGCAGCGGAGCTGGCTGGACCGTGCGCTGAAGGCGTCGCGGGCCCGTTGGAAGGTCGTCATCGGCCACCACCCGTACCTCAACAACGGCAAGCACGGCAGCGCCGGTTCGTACGACGGGTTCGAGATCGGGAACTACACCAGCGGCGTCCACCTCAAGGAGATGTACGAGCAGGTGGTGTGCGGGCGGGCCGATCTGATCCTCTCCGGCCACGACCACACCCTGCAGATCCTGGAGCCGACGGCGCGGACCGGCGGCACCCGGCAGGTGGTCTGCGGGGCGTCGGCCAAGACGGAGGACGGCAAGGCGCACTTCGGGCACCCGGCCGCCTGGCAGAACTTCTCCGACAACGGGTTCATGGTGCTGAAGGTGTCCGGCGCGCGGCTGACCATCGACGCGTACACCGTCGACGTGGCGACGCGCACGGCGACGCTGCGGCACCGGACGCGGCAGACCACCCCGGTCGCCGCGGCGCGGGCGCACGCCTGACGAGAGGAGCCGTCCTGGTCGGTGCACGTCCAGGACGGCTCGCCCACCTGGGCTTCCACGTCTGTACACCGCCGCCCGGCCGATGGCGCACCGCGACATGCGGCCTCCCCGACCCGCGCCTAAGGTGTTCGCATGGCCGCGTTCCGGTGGGTATCGGCCCCGGTCGAGGACGGCCCGCGGCCGAGGGCGCGGGAGGTGTCCGCCGCGCCGCCGCTGGCCCGCGCCCGGACGCGCCGCCGCCTTCCACGTGTGAGCCCGCCGTGTCCGAGCTCCAGGACTCCGCGGCGCGGCACCCCGTGACCGGCCGACCCGCCGCGGAACCGCCCCCCGACCCCTCCGGCCAGGGCTACGACCCCCGCTCCGGCCGGGACCGGCATCCGGTCGAGGAGGACGTGCCCGGGGTGTCGGACCACGAGCCCATCGGACTGCGCGAGCGGCTCTCGCTCAACCGGACGGGCACCTTCGACTGGGATCTGGACCGCGGGCGCATGGCCCTGGACCCCGGCGCCATGGAGGTCTTCGATCTGCGCCCGGACGAGTACGACGGCGCGCCGATGTCCCTGATCTCGCGGGTGCCGCCGGAGGAGGGCCTGCGGCTGGACGGGGCGCTCTCCCAGGCCCTGGAGGACGGCCACCCGTCGTACGGCGCGTACTTCCGCGTCCACTGCCGCGACGGAAGCCGGCGCTGGACGCACTCCCAGGGGCGGATCCTGCACGACGCCGACGGGAGGCCGTACCGGGTCGTCGGCATCGTCCGGGAGGCGACCAGCGAACTGGCGGACTCCGCGCTGCTGCGCTCGCTCCAGCAGGACCGGCGGCGGCAGACCGTGATGGTGCAGCAGACCACCGCCGCGCTGGCCCGTGCGCTGTCCGTCCGGGACGTCACACGGGTGCTCGGCGGGACCGGCGGAGCGCGGCGGTTCGGCGCCGACGGGCTGGTGCTCGGGCTCGTCGAGAACGACCGGTTCAAGGTCATCGCCACGGCCGGGCTGGAGGGCGAGGTACCCGAGGAGATGAGGACCTCACGGCTGGACGACACCCTCCCGCTGGCCGATGCGGCGTGCTCGCGGCGGCCCGCCTTCCTCAGCAGCCGCGGCGAGCTGATCGCCCGCTATCCGCGGCTGCGCCCGTACACCGGCCTGCTGCCGACGGGCAGCGCGGCGTTCCTGCCGCTGGTCGCGCAGGACACCGTGATCGGGGCGCTGGGGCTGTTCAACGCCGAGCCCGCCGTGCAGTCGCAGGAGGCCAGGAACCTGGCACTGGCGCTGGCCGGTGTCGTGGCGCAGTCGGTGCAGCGGGCCACGCTCTTCGACCAGGAGCGCGAGTTCGCCACCGGACTTCAGGAGACGATGCTGCCGCGCCGGCTGCCGGCCATCGCGGGCGGCGCGGTCACCGTGCGCTACCACCCGGCGAGCGTCGGTCGGGACGTGGGCGGCGACTGGTACGACGTGATCGCGCTGCCCCAGGGGAGGATCGGCCTGGTGATCGGCGATGTGCAGGGCCATGACACGCATGCGGCCGCGGTGATGGGCCAGCTGCGGATCGCGCTGCGGGCGTACGCCGGTGAGGGGCACACCCCGGAGACCGTGCTGGTGCGGGCCTCCCGCTTCCTCGCCGAGCTGGACACCGAGCGCTTCGCGACCTGTACCTACGTCCAGGCCGACCTGCAGTCCGGGTCGCTGCACGCGGCGCGGGCCGGCCATCTCGGACCGCTGATCAGCAACAGCTCCCGGCACATCGACTGGCCCGAGGTCTGCGGCGGGCTGCCACTGGGCCTGGCCACCGCCTTCGGGCACGACCACTTCCCCGAGACCCAGCTGTTCCTGGAGCCGGGGTCGACGCTGCTGCTGTGCACCGACGGCCTGGTCGAACAGCCCGGCCAGGACATCTGCGCGGGCCTCGACGCGCTCGCCGCGGCGGTCCGCGACGGCCCCGCGGACCTGGAGGCCCTCGCCGACCGGATCTCGGACCGCCTGTGGGCCGACCCCGGCTCCGAGGACGATATGGCCCTCCTGCTGCTGCACCGGCTGCCCGGCCCCGGCGGCGCCGACGCCACCCCGCGGCTCCGGCTGCAGGTGCATCAGGCCGACCCGCAGGGCGCCGCTGAGGTCCGCTCGGCGCTGCGCCGCACGCTGGACCAGTGGCGGGCGGCCGGCGTCCTGCACAACGTCGAGGTCACCGCCTCCGAGCTGGTCGCCAACGCCCTGACCCACACCGAGAGCGGCGCCCTGGTCACCGTGGAGCTGCTGCCCGGCGCCCCGCGGCGGATCCGGCTGGAGGTCGAGGACCGCTCCAGCCGCTGGCCGCGCCGCCGCAGCCCCGGCGAGACCGCGACCTCCGGCCGCGGGCTGATGCTGGTCGAGGCCCTGGCGGACCGCTGGGGCGCGGAGCCGCGGGGCGCGGGCAAGGCGCTGTGGTGCGAGTTCGCCGTGCCGCCGGAGCCGGACGCGGCGCGGTAGACCCGCACCGCCGGGGCGCCCCGACCGCGGGCGCGGCCCACCGGTCCTCCGGCCGGCTCAGTCCTCCGGCCCGTACCACAGCGTGGTCATATTGCAGAACTCCCGTATGCCGTGCCCGGAGAGCTCCCGGCCGTAGCCGGAGCGCTTGGCCCCGCCGAAGGGAAGTCCCGGGTGGGAGGCGGTCATACCGTTGAAGAAGACGCCGCCCGCCTGCAAGTCCCTTGCCAGCCTCTCCTGTTCACGGGGGTCACGGGTCCAGGCGTTGGAACTCAGGCCGAACGGCACGTCGTTGGCGAGCGACACCGCCTCCTCCAGATCGGCGACGCGGTAGAGCGTGGCGACCGGGCCGAACGCCTCCTCGCGGTGGATGCGCATGGTGGGGGTGATACCGGCGAGCACGGTCGGCTCGTAGAACCATCCGGTGCGGTGCTCGGGCGGCCGGCGGCCGCCGCACAGCGCCCTCGCTCCCTGGTGGACCGCGTCGTCGACCAGCTCCTCCAGGTCGGAGCGGCCCTGCTCGCTGGAGAGCGGCCCGACCTCGGTGTTCTCGTCCATCGGATCGCCGACGGTCAGCGCCGCCATGCGGTCGGTGAACCGCTCGGCGAAGGCGTCGTAGACCTCGTCGTGCACGATGAACCGCTTGGCCGCGATACAGGACTGCCCGTTGTTCTGCACCCGCGCGGTCACCCCGACGCGGACGGCCTTGTCGAGGTCGGCGGAGGGCAGTACGACGAACGGGTCACTGCCGCCGAGTTCGAGGACGGTCTTCTTGACCTCGTCACCCGCGATCGAGGCGACCGAGCGGCCGGCGGGCTCGCTGCCGGTCAGCGTCGCCGCCGCGACCCGCGGATCGCGCAGTACGTCCTCGACGGCGCCGGATCCGATCAGCAGGGTCTGGAAACAGCCCTCCGGGTAGCCGGCGCGGCGGAACAGCTCCTCGATGTACAGCGCGGTCTGCGGGACGTTCGAGGCGTGCTTGAGCAGTCCGGTGTTGCCCGCCATCAGCGCCGGCGCGGCGAACCGTACGACCTGCCAGAGCGGGAAGTTCCAGGGCATCACCGCGAGGACGGTGCCCAGCGGGCGGTAGCGGACCACCGCGCGCACCGCGCCGGAATCACGCACGTCGGCCGGGTCGGGATCCTCGTCGGCCAGCAGCCGCTCGGCGTTGTGGGCGTACCACCGCATGGTCTTGGCGCACTTCGCGGCCTCCGCGCGGGCCTGGACCAGCGGTTTGCCCATCTCGGTGGTCATGGTGCGGGCGATGCCGTCCTGGTCCGCGTCGAGCAGTTCGGCGGCCTTGAGCAGCAGCTCCGCCCGGCGCGCGAAGCTCGTGGCGCGATGCTCCTGGAATGCCTGTTCCGCCCTGACCAGGTGGTCTTCGATCTCGCCCGCGTTGAGCGCGTCAAAGGTCTTCAGGGTCTCGCCGGTGGCCGGGTTGACCGTGGCGATCGCCATGTTCAGCACCTCCTAGGAGAGCGGTGAGGGGGCCGGAGAGGGGTCCGGTACGGGGTCCGGTCCGGGCGGACGGGGGATCGGCTCCGGCTCCGGCGGTATCGGTTCAGGTGGCGCAGGCGGAACCGGCGGGCCTGGCAGGGGCTCCGGAACGGGGCTCGGCGACGGCCCTCCCGGGTCCGGCGGCGTTGGCTGCGGATCGCGGTCGAGCGTGCGCTCACCGCGAGTCGGTGGCTGCGTATGCGAGTGCCGCTGCACGGCGGGCCTCCAAACGACGGCTGGTGGCACATATGCCCCCGTACCCGAGTTTGGCTTGTGTATGGCCTCAACGCGATCCCGCTGCGCTTGGGGGTGCTTCCCACGTTGTCGGCTGTCCCGCCGTGGGGGTTTCTCTGGGTTCGCCTGCGGCGGGCGGTGCCGCTGCGCGGGGCTGTTCGGCTGCCGGTGACGGGAGGGGACAGACCGTAGGACGGAGTCCGTAGGGCTGTCACCGCACCCGACAAACAACCGCCCGCCGCTGGGGGTACCTCCCACGCCCTTTAGGCAGTGGGGGAGCAACGGCGAGAAACCACCACGGCGCCGCAGCCGAGCTACTACAGAAAGTGACAGGCCACCCGATGCCCGGCCGAATCCGGTTCGGCCGGGGGCGGCTCCGTGGTCGCGCAGACGGCCTTCGCGAGGGGGCAGCGCGTACGGAACCGGCAGCCGGAGGGCGGCGCGGCGGCCGAGGGGATCTCGCCGGCGAGCGGAGTCTCGTCGGCGAGTAGCAGGGAGCGGGTATACGGATGCAGCGGACGGGTGAAGACCCGCTCCGCGGGACCCGTCTCGACGAGTTTGCCGAGGTACATCACGCCGACCGAGTCCGCGAGGTGCCGCACCACCGCCAGGTCGTGCGAGATGAACAGGTAGCTCAGGCCCTTCTCGCGCTGCAGCTCCCGCATGAGCTGGAGGATCTGCGCCTGGACGGAGACGTCGAGCGCGGAGACCGGCTCGTCGGCGACCACCAGCGAGGGGGCCAGGGCGAGGGCACGGGCCAGGCCGAGGCGCTGGCGCTGGCCGCCGGAGAACTCGTGCGGATAGCGGTCCACCGCGCCGCGCGGCAGCCCGACGTCGTCCAGCAGCCCGGCGATCCGCCGCCGCTGCTCCGCGCGGTCGCCGATGCGCTGGATGACCAGCGGTTCGCGCAGTACGGCGCCCACCCGCATCCGCGGGTCCATGGAGGTGGAGGAGTCCTGGAACATCAGCTGGACATCGCGCCGGTGGGCGCGCAGCTCCCGCTTGGTGAGGCCGGAGAGGTCGCGGCCGGCGAAGTGGACCGCGCCGCCGCTGGGCGCCTCCAGGCCGACGGCCATCCGGCCGAGGGTGGACTTTCCGCAGCCGGACTCCCCCACGATGCCGAAGGTCTCACCGCGCCGGACGGTGAGCGAGACGCCGGCCACCGCGCTGACCTCGGCGGCCTGCCGCGTGCCCGGTCCGCGGCGGGCGAAGGGGCCGCCGTGCAGCGGGTAGCTCTTGCTGACGTCGGCGAGCCGCAGCAGGGGTTCCGCCGTACGCACCGGGGGCGCGGCCGGTGCGCGGAGGGTGGCCGTGGCCGGAGGGCGGGCGGGCGCCTCGGCGGCCGGGCCGGTGTCGGGGGCCGGTGCGGCGGGGTGGAAGCAGGCGAAGGCGTGGGCGGTGGCGGCGGGCGCGGTGGTGTGCAGGTCGTCGGTGAGTTCCGGCTCGGCGGCGCGGCACAGGTCGGTGGCGTGTGCGCAGCGGGGGGCGAAGCGGCAGCCGGTGGGGCGGGTGAGCAGGGACGGCGGCCGGCCGGGTATACCGGCCGGCGGCCGGGCGGCGGCGAGGGCGCGTTCGGGGAGCGCGGCGAGGAGGGCCTGGGTGTAGCGGTGCCGCGGGGTGGCGAACAGCGGCCGTACCGGGGCGCGTTCGGCGATCCGGCCGCCGTACATCACCGCGACCCGGTCGACCCGGCGGGCGACCACTCCCAGGTCGTGGGTGACCAGGATCATCGCCATGCCGAGGCGGGCGCGCAGCTCGTCGACGAGTTCGAGGATCTGGTGCTGGGTGGTGACGTCGAGGGCGGTGGTCGGCTCGTCGGCGATCAGCAGCCGGGGTTCGCAGACCAGTGCCATGGCGATCGCGACGCGCTGCCGCATCCCGCCGCTGAGCTGGTGCGGATAGCTCTTCAGCCGCTCGGCGGGCCGCGGCATCCCGACCAGCCACAGCATCTCCTCGGCCTTCGCCCAGGCCGCGGCCCGGCTCAGCCTCCGGTGCAGCAGCAGCGGTTCGGCGACCTGAGCGCCGATGGTGAGGGTGGGGTTGAGCGAGGTCATCGGGTCCTGGAAGACCATGCCGACGGTGTTGCCGCGGAGGTCCCGCAGGACGGGTTCGGGGGCGGCGGCGAGGTCGGTGCCGTCGAGCAGGATCCGCCCGCCGGTGATCCGGCCGCCGGGCGGCAGCAGGCCGAGGACGGACAGCGCGGTCATGGTCTTGCCGCAGCCGGATTCGCCGACGATGCCGAGCGATTCGCCGGGCGCGAGGTCGAGGTCGACACCGTCGAGGGCGTGCACGGTGCGGCCGCGGCCGGCGATCTCGACGCGCAGGTCCTCGATCCGCAGGAGCGGCTCGGTCATGGTGCGGTCCTTCCTTCTGACGGCACGTCAACTCTCCTTCAGGCGTACGTCGAAGGCGTCGCGCAGACCGTCCCCGATGAAGTTGAAGGCGGCGACGACCAGCACGATCGCGATGCCCGGCGGGAAGATCAGCCACCAGTAGCCGACCTGGGTGTAGGTGATGCCGGCGGAGAGCAGCGAGCCCCAGTCGGCGGCGGGCGGTGGAATGGACAGGCCGAGGAAGGAGAGGTAGGCGACGTAGAGGAGGGCGTCGGCCACCTGGAAGGTGGCGTTGACGATGACGGTGCCGACGGCGTTGGGGAGGATGTGCCGGAAGACGGCCCGGCCTCCGCCGCCGCCCATCAGCCGCATGGCGTGGACATAGTCGCGGCCGCGCAGCGCCAGCGCCTCGCCGCGGATGAGGCGGGCCGGGGAGAGCCAGGCGACGGCGGCGATGATCACGATGAGGACGGGCTTGCTGGGGGTGACGATCGCCGCGACCACGACGAGCAGGAAGAGCGCCGGAATGGCGAGCGCGGCGTCGGTGATCCGCATCATCGCGGCGTCCACCCAGCCGCCGCAGTAGCCGGCGACCGCGCCGTAGACCGTGCCGAAGAGGGTGGCCAGCAACCCTGCCGCCAGGCCGACTTCGAGGGAGGTGCGGCCGCCGTACATCAGCCGGCCGAGCAGGTCGTAGCCCAGGTCGGTGGTGCCCAGCGGGTGTCCGGCGCCGGGGGCGCGGTTGGCCTGGGAGAGGTCGGTGTGGATCTGGTCGGTGGGGTGGATCAGCGGCCCGAGGAAGCAGAAGGCGAGCAGGGCGAGGAGGATCAGGGCACCGGTGAGGGCGAGCCTGTTGCGGGCGAAGACGCCGAGCGTGCGGCGGGCGAGGCCGGGGGTGGCCAGGTCGGCGTCCGACCGGGCGTCGAGGGCGGTCATCGTCATGGCACGCTCCTGATGCGCGGGTCGAGGACGGCGTAGGCGATATCGGCGAGCAGCGAGCCGAGGACGGTGGCGACACCGACGACGAGGGTGACGCCGAGCAGTACGGGGAAGTCCGAGCTCTGGGCGGCGCTCCAGAACAGCAGCCCCATTCCCGGGTAGTTGAACATCGACTCGACGACGAGGGTGCCGCTGAAGAGGGTGGGGAGGTATAGGCCGAGCAGGGTGGCCAGCGGGATGAGCGCGTTGCGCAGCACGTGCCGGGCCATGATGCGGGCGCCGGACTGGCCCTTGGCGCGTGCGGTGCGTACGTACTCCTCGGCGAGGTTGTCCAGGACGGCGGAGCGCATATAGCGGCTGAAGGCCGCGATGATGCCCAGCGCGGTGGTCACGACGGGGAGCACCAGGGCCGGTGCGTCGGCCAGGACGCCGCCGACGGTGTCGGCCTGCGGCGCCTCGGCGGGCAGCAGTTGCAGCTGCTGGCTGAAGACGAGGATGAGCACCAGGCCGAGGAAGAACACGGGGGTGGCGTAGGCGAGGAAGGCCGCGCCGGTCAGGACGTAGTCGGCGGCCCTACCGCGCCGTACGGCCTGCAGGATGCCGAGGGGGACGGCGAGGACGGCGGCCAGGGCGAGCGAGAGCCCCGCCAGCAGGGCGGTCTTGGGGAGCCGCTCGCCCAGCAGCGAGGCGACGCTCTGGTTGAGCTTGTAGGACTCGCCGAGGTCGCCGCTGAGCAGCCGGCCGAGGTAGCTCACATACTGCTCGGGCAGCGAACGGTCGTACCCCTGCTGGTGGTTGAAGTGCGCGACGGCCTCCGGGGTGGCCTGCACACCGAGGATGGCGCGGGCCGGTCCGCCGGGCAGCAGATGCAGCAGGACGAAGACGATGACCGAGACCAGCAGCAGTACGACCAGTGCCTGCCCGAGGCGCTTGATGAGGAAGGCGGTCATCCGGCGGCACCGCCCTTCCTCACGAAGTACCAGTTCTGCGGTGCGAGGGAGAGCGTCGGGTTCTGGTCGACCCCTCGTAGGTCGTTGCGGATGGCGGAGACCTGGTAGGCGGGGTTGGGGGTCCACAGGACCGGGAGCCGACGGGCCACCGTGCGGCCGTAGTCGCGCATCGCGGCCCGATCGGCGGAGTACTCGGTGGCCCGGATCAGCCGGTCGGTCTCCGCGTCGGACCAACTGCCCATGTTCGAGGGCGCGTGGGAAGCGAAGATCTTCTCTCCGCTGGGGTCGGGCGGGAAGTACCAGCTGCCCTGGGTGCCGAAGAAGCCGAGCTGCCACTGCGCGCAGAGCGGTTCGTCGGCCGTGCAGGGGACGGTGGTGCCCAGGACGGTGTTCAGCGGCTGCTGCCGGATGTCGAGGGCGATACCCGCCTTGCCGAACTCGGACTTGACGGCCTGCATGGTGTTGGAGGTCTCGGTCGAGCCGGACTGGGAGAGCAGCGAGAGCCGCAGCTCCCGGCCGCGCGCGACGCCCGCGCCGCAGGCGTGCGCGCCCCGTCCCGGCCGTACGCAGCGCAGCGTGCCGTCCCTGGCCGCCCAGCCGTGACCGGCCAGCAGCGCCTTCGCCCGCTGTGGGTCGTACGGATAGGGGTCGCGCTCCAGGAGGCCGGCGGGGACCGGGCCGAGGGTGGGCGCGGCGCTGCCGTGCCAGATCACCCGGGAGATCGACCGCTGGTCGATGAGGTGCTGGAGCGCCTGGCGCAGGTATGACTGGCGCAGCAGCGGCCCGGCCGTGGGGTGGTGGAAGTTGAGGACGATATAGGTGATCGACCAGCCCTCCCACGGGTCGATGCGATAGCCCATCTCCTTGAACCGCGCCGACTGCGCCATGACGGACGGCGGAAGGTAGCCGTAGTCGACGCCGCCGGCGCGCAGCACGTTGAATTCGGAGTCCGCGGTGGTGAAGGGCTTGAGGACCACCCGGTCGAGATGCGGCCGGTCCGGTCCGCGGTAGTTCGCGTTGGGGACCAGCGAGACCTGCCCGGCGGTGGTCCACTTCTCGATCCGCCAGGGCCCGTCGACCGTCTTCCACAGCGGATCGGTGGCGAACCGGGAGAACTGCCTGGCGTGTCGCATCAGCCGGGCGAAGGCCCGCTTCGGCTCCTCGTGGCGGGGGTTCCAGGCGTGTACGGGAAGGGCGACGAAGTCCTGGAGTTCATTGGCGGTGAACCACGCCGGGTTGTAGGCGCGATCCAGCCGGAGCCGGAAGGTGCGGTCGTCGACGAGCTCGAACGCCCTGACGTCGTCCGGCATGAGCTGGGGCGAATATCCGGCCCATTCCTGCTTGTTGTGCTGGATCAGATCGAACCAGAACTCCACATCGCGGGTGGTGACGGGTGCCCCGTCGGACCAGCGGTAGCCCTTCTTCAGGGTGATGGTGACGGTCTTGTTCCCGTCGCTGTAGCGGGGCGTCTGCGCGAGGCTGCGCGGTGAGTCCAGGGTCAGTGCGTCGCCCTTCGGTTCGGGCAGGTACAGCCGCAGGAAGAGCAGGTCCTGGATGGCGCTGTTGTACGAGGCCAGATAGCCGGGCGCACCGATGGGGAAGATCCAGTTGGGGGTGGAGGCGGGCGGCAGGGCCATGGTGGCGGTCCCTCCCTTGACGGGCGTGCCCCCGGTGGCGCCCATATCGGTGACAACGTTGCCAGCCGGCCCGCAGCCGACGAGCGCAAGGGCGACCAGCAGGACAACGGCCACAACCCGCCCCACGGGCCCGCGAATTCGGGTGCTGCGCAGACCCATGCTGCCTCCGAGGTGGTCGGCCGGTCGAAGAGTGCGAGCAAAGTACGGAGGGCCGCGAAAAGAAGTCAAGACCTTGGCGAAAGCCCACCAACCGCGCTCTACTGTCACCGAGTTGACCTCCCACCTTCCTACGACGACCAAACGAACTCGCCCCAGCCCCTCCCCTTTCTCCTCCCCTCCCTCCCGGCGAAAGGCGCCCGATGACCGCCTCCGACGAGCCGCCCGGCTCCGCCGCGCACGTCCTCGAACTCGTCGCGAACGGCTCCGCCGCCTCCCGCGCGGACCTCGTACGCGAGCTGGGGCTCGCCGCGTCCACCGTCTCCACCCGCGTCCAGGAACTCGTCGAGGCCGGGCTGCTGACCGAATCCGGCGAGGGCGCCTCGCGCGGCGGCCGCCGTCCGCGGCTGCTGCGGATCGCCGACCGGGGCGCGGTCGCCCTCGCCGCCGACCTGGGCAGCCGGCACATCCGTACCGGCGCGGTCGGTCTGACCGGCGACTGCTTCGACACCGACGACCACCCCTTCGATCTGACCGCGGGGCCCGAACCCGCCCTGGAAGCGCTCGCCGAGCGGCTGGATCTGCTCGCCGAGCGGCAGCGCGCGGCCGGCCGTACGGTCCGGGGCGTCGGGGTCGGCTTCCCCGGCCCGGTCGACGCGGACGGCGCGCGGATCATCGCACCGTCCCGGATGCCCGGCTGGCATCTGTTCCCGCTGCGCGACCGGCTGGCGGACCGCCTCGGCCTGCCGGTGCTGCTCGACAACGACGCCAACATGATGGCGCTCGGCGAACACCGCGCCGCCCACCCGGCACGGCGCCATCTGGTCGTGGTCAAGGCGGGCCGCGGTATCGGCTCCGGTGTCATCAGCGACGGCCGGCTGCACCGCGGGGCCCGGGGATCGGCCGGCGACATCAGCCATGTCCGGGTGGACGATTCCGCCCATCTGCCATGCTCCTGCGGCAACATCGGCTGCCTGGAGACGGTGGCGAGCGGTGCCGCGATCGCCGCGGCGCTGCGCGGCAAGGGCCTCGCCGTCGACTCCGCGGCCGAGATCCTGCGCCTGGTCGAGAACGGCGAACCGCATGCCACCACCCTCGTACGGCAGGCCGGCCGCGACATCGGCGCGGTGCTCGCCGTCGTCGTGAACTTCTTCAACCCCGAGGCGGTGGTCCTCGGCGGTGCGCTGGCCGGCGCGCAGCCGCTGGTCGCGGCCGTACGCGGGACGCTCTACGAGCGCTGTCTGCCGATGGCCACCAGCGAACTCACCATCGACGCCGCCGCCTGCGGCCCCGACGCGGGGCTGCTGGGCGCGGGGCAGTCCGTACTGCGCCGCACGGCCTCCCTCACCTAGGGCCTGTCCGATGGGTCAGGGCCGGGCTCGCGACGCCTGGCACGGCCCTGACCCATCGGACAGGCCCTAGCCCGCCGTCCCCCAGAAACCCGCCCGCACGCCCCTCCGACGGAAAGCGAGGCACCGTGCCCTCACCCACCGGCCCTCGTCCCGGCTCGCGGCACCGACTGCGCATCGGCATCGGCGGCATGGCCATCGAATCCAGCCAGTTCTGCCCGCATCGCTCGACGTACGACGACTTCCGCGTCACCCGGGAGGGCGCGCTGCTCGACCGCTACACCTGGACCCGTCCGGACGACGAACTGGCCGAGCTGGTCGAGTGGGTGCCACTGGTGCACGCCGTCGCGGTGCCCGGCGGCCCGGTGGAGCGCGCCACGTACGACCGCATCAAGGGCGAACTGGTCGACCGGATCCGGGCGTCGGGACCGCTCGACGGCCTGGTCTACGACATCCACGGGGCGATGAGCGTGGTCGGGCTCGACGACGCGGAGGCCGACCTCACCGACGCGGTACGCGCCGCCACCGGCCCCGGCACCCTCATCTCGGCCGCCATGGATCTGCACGGCAATGTCTCGCGCCGCTTCGCCGAGCGCCTCGATCTGCTCACCGCGCACCGTATGGCGCCGCACGAGGACGCCTGGGACACCCGGGAGCGGGCCGCCCGCAAGCTCGTCGGACGGCTGGCCGCCGGGAAGGGGCGCCCGTACCGCGCCTGGGTGCAGATCCCCGTCCTCCTCCCCGGCGAGAAGACCAGCACCCGTCTCGAACCGGCCAGGTCCCTCTACGGGCAACTGGCCTCGGTCGAGGCGCTCGACGGGGTCGTCGACGCGGCGATCTGGGTGGGGTACGCCTGGGCCGACGAGGAGCGCTGTCGAGCCGCGGTGGTGGTCACCGCGGACGATCCCCGGCTCGCCACCGCCCAGGCCGAGTCGCTGGCCCGCCAATTCTGGTCCGTACGCCGCGACTTCACGTTCGTCGGACCGACCGGCGACGCCGACGCCTGCATCGCCCGCGCCGTCGCCTCCCCCGCCCGCCCCTTCGTCATCAGCGACTCCGGCGACAACCCCACCGCGGGCGGCGCGGGCGACCTCGCCTATATGCTCGGCCGGCTCCTGGCCCACGAGGAGTTGGCGAGCGGCCGGGTCACCGCCCTCCACCCCGGCATCACCGACCCGAAGGCCGTCGCCGTCTGCTTCGACGCGGGGGTGGGCGCCGAGGTCACGATCGGCGTGGGCGGCCGGTTCAGCGCGGGCACCGGCCCGCACGCGGAACCGTACGAGCTGACCGGTACGGTCACCGCCCTCGACGACCCGCCCGGTCCGGACTCCGGCACACCGCGCGGCAATCCGGCCTACGACGGCGGCGGCCGGTCCGCGGCCGTCACCCGCGGCGGGGTGACGGTGGTCCTGACCGAACGCCGCAAACCGTTCCACACCCGGGCCGACTTCGGCCCCCTGGACCCGCTCGCCTACGACCTGCTGGTCGTCAAGATCGGCTACCTGGAACCCGAACTCCACGCCATGGCCGCCGATTGGCTGCTCGCCCTCACCCCCGGCGGCGTCGACCAGGACCTTCTCCGCCTGGGCCACCACAAGGTACGACGCCCGCTCTACCCCTTCGACGACACAGGCTTCGAGGAACCGGAGCTGGCTGCGTCACTGCTCTGACGCTAGGCGCTTGGGCTGCTTCCCACGTTTCGCTGCGCTTGGCCTGCTTCCCACGTTGTCGGCTGCGGCGCCGTGTGTGCTTCTCGCCGTTTCGCCTGCGGCGGGCGTTTGTGTGTCGGGTGCGGTGACAGCCCTACGGACTCCGTCCTACGGTCTGTCCCCTCCCGTGGGTGGGTGGGAAGACGGTCCGGTGGGGGCGGGCCGAATCCGTCCACTGCCTGCGCATACGGGATGACGTTCACCCCCACGGTTTTTCCCACCCTCAACGGGAGGGGGCGGGCCGGAGGGGTAGGGGTTCCGGACGTAAAGCGAAGCAGTCCGGAACCCCTGCCCCGGAGGACCGTCACCGGCAGCCGAACAGCCCCGCGCAGCGGACCCCGCCCGCCGCAGGCGAACCCAGAGAAACCCCCACGGCGGGAAAGCCGAAAACGTGGGCACAACCAATCGCTACGGCCGCGGGTCCCGCGCGTCATACCGTGCGAACGCGCGTCGGCCCAGCCCCAGTGCCGTGACCGCCAGGACGCATGCCAGGCCGCCGCCGATGACCGCGGTGGCCGGGGAGGTCAGGTCGGCGGTCGAGCCGGCGAGGAAGTCGCCCAGGCGGGGGCCGCCCGCGACGACGACGATGAAGACGCCTTGGAGGCGGCCGCGCATCTCGTCCGGGGTCGCGGCCTGGAGCATGGTGCTGCGGAAGACCATCGAGATGGTGTCCGCGCAGCCGGCCACCGCCAGGAAGAACAGCCCGAGCCACAGGTGCCGGGAGAGCCCGAAGCAGGCGATGGCGGCGCCCCAGGCGGCCACCGAGATCAGGATGGCCAGGCCGTGCCGGCGGATCCCGCCGAGCCAGCCGGAGAACAGCCCGCCCAGTACGGCGCCCACCGCGGGCGCGGCGACCAGCAGGCCGACGGTCTTGGCGTCCCCGCCGAACCAGAGCACCGCGACCGCGGGGAACAGGGCACGCGGCTGGGCGAGCACCATGGCCGCCATGTCGGCGAAGAACGTCATCCGCAGGTTCGGGCGGGTGGCGAGAAAGCGCAGTCCGTCCAGTACGGAGGCCCGGCGCCGCGGGCCGTCCCCGTGGTCGGGCAGCATCGACGGCAGCCGCCACATCGCGTACAGCGCCCCGGTGAAGGCCACCGCGTCGATCAGGTACGCCGCCTGGTAGCCCCACAGGCCGACGATGACACCGCCCAGCATCGGTCCGCCCATCAGACCGAGGTTGCTGGTCAGGGAGTTGAGGGCGTTGGCGGCGGGCAGCTGCTCGGTGGGCAGCAGCCGCGGGATCATCGAGGTGCGGGCCGGGGAGTTCATCGCGAAGCAGACGGCCTGGAGGGCGACCACGGTGTAGAGCAGCCACACCCGGTGGTAGCCGGCCAGCGCCGCGGTGGCCAGCGTGATGGACATCGCGGTCGCGCCCGCGGCGCTGTAGAGGCCCAGTTTGCGGCGGTCGACGGTGTCGGCGACGGCGCCGCCGTACAGCCCGAAGACGACCAGCGGGACCAGCGAGCACAGGCCGACCAGGCCGACCGAGAAGGTGGAGCCGGTGATGGCGTAGACCTGCAGCGAGACCGCGAGGGCGGTCATCTGCTGGCCCATCCAGGAGATGGTGTTGCCGCACCACAGGCGACGGTAGTCCGGGGAGGTGCGCAGCGGGGTCAGATCGGCGAATACGCGGGAGCGCAGGGGGGGTTCGCCCTTGTCGGGGCCGGTGTCGTCGTTGGTAGATGTAAGGGCCACGCGGCGCAGTAAAGCACGCGGCGGCGGAACGACCGACGGCAGGGCGGGAATGGGCGCGCGCGGCCGGTGCCCCTTACGGGGCGGTAGGCGGGAGGCCGTACACCCTGCGTGCGTTGTCGGCGGCGATCATGGCGCCCACGCGTCGGGCGTCTTCCGGGGACCACGCCCCGGCGGCCGTCCACTCCCCCAGCACGCCCGACAGCGCCGTCCGGAAGAGCGCGCTGCCGACGACGTACAGCTCGGGGAGGCCGTAGGCGTCGGTGGAGAAGAGCAGTTTGCCGAAGGGGGCGAGCTCCAGGAACTCGGCGAGTACGGCGGTGGCCCTCGGGCCGGTGTGGGTGAGGGTCAGTCCGACGTCGGCGTAGACGTGCGGGAAGACGCTCGCCAGGTAGGCGGCCTGGCGGTGGTAGGGGTAGCAGTGCAGCAGCACCAGGTCCGTGCCGGTGTCGGCGGTGGCCCGGACCAGGTCGGTCAGCAGGGCCGGGTCGGCGTGGTCGAGCCGCAGGTCGGGGTCGCCGAAGCCGGTGTGGAGCTGGAGGGGGCGGCCGGTGGCGACGGCCAGCCAGATCAGGTGGCGGAGCAGCACCGGGTCGGTGAGGCGGGGTGCGCCGGCGGCGAGCCAGGAGCGGGCGGCGGCGCGTACGGCGTCGGGGGCCGGTGGCCCGGGATCGAGGGCCAGCCCATGGCGGTAGGCGGCGACGCTCTTGAAGGCGACGGCGGTGCGGGCGGCCGCCTGGACCGCGCCGGCGAGGACGTCGGTGAACTCCTCGGTGTCGTGCGCGGCGGCCGCGACCCGTTCGGCCAGCGCCTCCAGGCGGACGACCGGGTGCCCGGTGGCGCCGCCCGCCTCGGCCGTCTCGGCCGGGCCGGTCAGGTCGCCCGGCAGGCCGGTGTCCAGGAGGTAGGCGCCGATTCCGGTGGCGCGCAGCAGGCGGCGCCGGGTCTCGTCGGGGCCCAGCTCGCGGCGGCGGGCGAGGTAGCTCTCGGGTGGGCAGTGCGCGGGCAGGTCGAGCAGCGGCGGGCACCAGCGGCGCACGGCGAAGCCGGCCTGGGTGTCGAAGAAGGTGGTGCCCGCCGCGGGCGGCCGGTCCGATTCGGTGAGGTAACCGGCGAACGCCCGGGGGTCCGGTTCGTGCCGGAGCACGCCGTGGCAGTGGTGGTCCACCAGCGGCGGCAGGCCGTCGTCGAAGCGGGGGCCGGGCCCCGGGGCGTCCGCGGGCATCACCAGCGCCAGCGGGTGGCGGCGGCGATCTCCTCGGGCTCGCTCTCGGCGAAGTGCTCCTCCTCGGCCCGCCGGACCGCGAGCACCGCGCCGTGCAGCACCTTGCCCATCGCCTCGTGGAGCGGCGCCGACTTCTCCAGCCGGTCGGCGGCCTCGGTCAGTGTGGCGGGCAGCCGTACGATGCCGCGCCGGGCGCGCTCGCGGACGCCGAGCGTGCCCGGGTCCCCGGTCTGCGGCGCTGGCATCCCGGTCCGGGACGTGATGCCGTGCAGTCCGGCGGCGAGCACCGCCCCGACGGCGAGGTAGGGGTTGGCCGCCGCGTCGAACGTCTTGACCTCGGCGTGGCCGCCGTCCGGGTCGTCGGGGGCGCCGGTGATCAGGCGCAGCGCCGCCTCGCGGTTCTCCACGCCCCAGCACTGGTAGACGCCGGCCCAGCGGGAGGGCTGGAGTCGCAGATAGCTGGCCGGTGACGGGCAGCCGATGGCGAGCAGGGCGGGCAGGGCCTGGAGGACGCCGCCGAGGAAGGCCACCGCGTCCGGTGCCAGGCCCCATGCGGCGTCGGGGTCGCGATGCAGGCTCCGGCCGTCGCGGTACAGGCCGAGGTGGAGGTGGCAGCCGTTGCCGACCTGCCCGGCGACGACCGAGGGGGCGAAGGAGGCCCGCAGCCCGTGGCGGGCGGAGACCGCGCGGATGGTCTCGCGGACCAGCACCACGTCGTCGGCGGCGCGTACCGGGTCGGCCGGGGCGGTGGTGACCTCGAACTGGCCCGGCGCGTACTCGGGGTGGAGCTGGAGCACGTCGATGCCCTGGAGGGTCAGCGCCTCGGTGACATCGCGGAGGTAGTCGGAGAGTTCGACGAGCCGGGTCATGCCGTAGGCGGGGCCCGCGCAGGGGTAGTCGAGCACTTCGTCGACGCCGGCGGCCGCCGGGCCGTGCTTGTCGGGGGCGCGGGTGACCACCCACTCGGTTTCGAAGCCCATCCGCACGTCGAGGCCGGCCTCGGTGGCCTGTTCGGCCATCCGCCGGGCGAACAGCCGCTGGCAGGCGGGGTGCGGCGCACCGAGCTGGTCGTAGCGGTCGACCGGTGCCCAGGCCCAGCCGGGCTGGGCGGCGAGGGTGGTGACGCGGTCCAGGTCGGGGAAGAGCCGCAGGTCCCCGTCGGGCCCGCCGAGGTGGTCGGATTCGGTGATGGCGTCGTCGGAGGTGAAGACGTCGAAGACGGGCGACATTCCGACGCCGCGCTCGGCGGCATCCGCCAGCCGCGCCACCGGAATGGTCTTGACGCGGGCGATGCCCGCGTTGTCCACCCAGGTCAACGCCACGTTGCGGACGGCTTCCGCCTCCAGCCGCGCCGCCACCCGGCGGGCTTCCTCGCGCTGTTCCGCGGCCCGCGTTGCCATAATGCCGTCCTCACTCGACCGTGCCGATGCCTCGGCGCCCGTTCCCCCGCTGCTCGCCCGGCTGGCTCGACGCCATCCCGGTCAGGGGCAGTTGAACTCGCACCATACGCACTTTCCGCCACCGCGCGGCTCCACACCCCAGACATCCGCCAGCCGGTCGACGAGGAGCAGGCCCCGGCCGGAGACTCCGGCCTCGCCCGGTTCGCGGCGGCGCGGCAGGCTGCTGGAGTGGTCCTCGACCTCCAGCCGCAGGCACCGCTCGACGCTGTGCGGCATCCGGATGTTGACCACGGCCTCGCCGTCGGTGTGCAGCAGCGCGTTGGTGATCAGTTCGTCGGCGACCAGCTCGATCTCCTCCGAGCGGTCGGCCGCGCCCCAGGCGCGTACCGCGGCCCGGATCATGTGCCGGGCGGCGGAGAGTCCTTCGGGGTCGGCGGGGGCGATGTGCTGGCGGAAGCGTCCGACGGTGTCGTGCTCGGGTGCTCCGAGCCGCCTCAGCAGCAGCAGCGCCATATCGTCCTCGCCGGTCCGGGTGCCGGCCGAGTCGCAGAGCCGGTCGGCGAGTTGCTGGACGTCCTGGGGGCCGTCGCGGACCTCTCGGGCCAGTTCCCGCATGCCCTCGTCGAGGTCGGTGCCGGGCTGTTCGACGATGCCGTCGGTGCACAGCAGCAGGGTGTCGCCGGGGGCGAGCTGGACGGTGGTGACGGGGTAGTCGAGCCGCCGGAACTCGGAGGAGATGCCCAGTGGCAGCCCGCCGGCCACCGGCAGCCGGCGGCAGATGCCCTCGGCGTGCCGCAGCAGCGGGTCGATATGGCCGGCCCGCACGATCCGGGCCGCGCCGGTGCTCAGGTCGGCGTCGACGTAGGTGCAGGTGGCGAAGCGGTCGGTGTCCAGCTCGTTGAGGAAGGCGGAGGCGCGGCCCATGACGGTGGCGGGCGAGTGCCCCTCGGCGGCGTAGGCGCGCAGGACGATCCGCAGCTGTCCCATCAGCGCCGCCGCCTGGGTGTCATGGCCCTGGACGTCGCCGATCACGGCCCCGACCCGGCCGTTGGGCAGCGGTATCACGTCGTACCAGTCGCCGCCTATGTGCCGGCCCATACGGGCGGAGCGGTAGCGGACCGCGACCTGGGCGCCGGGGATACCGGGTATCCGGCGCGGCAGCATGGCCTGCTGGAGGCCGGCGGCGATCTCGTGCTCCTGGTCGTAGAGCATGGCCCGCGCCAGGCTCTGCGCGATGCTGCTGCCGAGCGCCACCAGGACGTTGCGCTCCTGGTCGCGGAAGTCGCTCTCGCGCTCGAAGAACAGGCCGATCACACCGATCGGGCGGCCCTGGGCGATCAGCGGCAGATACGCGGCGGAGTTGACGTTCAGCGGCTCGATGGCGGGCCACAGCCGGGGGTAGCCGTATTTGAACTCGTCGCGGCTGTGCACGTAGCGGGGGGTGAGCGTGCGCACCACCTCGCTCATCGGGAACTCGTCGCCGACCCGCGTGTACTCAAGATCGGGAACGTAGCTGCCCGCCTTGCCTTCGGAGACCAGCCGGATGCGTCCTGCCTCGACCAGCCCGAGGATGACGTTCTCGGCGCCCAGCCGGCTCAGGCCCTGTTCGCCGGCGAGCACGGCGATCACTTCGCCGACGGTTCTGGCGTGGGCGAGGGCGGCGGTGGTGCGCTCGACGACGCTGGTGTGCCGGCGGCGCTCCTCATCGACCGCGAGCCGCTCGGCCGCGTGGGTGTATTCGTGGCTGGCGTCGCGGACCACTCCGATGATCCGGCGGGGCCGGCCGGTGGCGTCGCGGCGGATGCTGCCCTGGGCGTGGGTCCAGCGCAGCCGCCCGTCGCGCAGCCGCACCCGGAAGTAGGCGCCGTAGGAGTCGCTGCCGTCCTTCAGGGCCCTGGCGACCAGGGCGTCGAGCCGGGCGGACTCATGGGCCGGGACGCGGGAGCCGAGGCTCTCGGGGCGGTCGTCGTATTCGGACGGGCGCAGGTCGAAGACGTCGAGGGCGGGCGGGTCCATGTGCATCAGCCCGCTGTCGAGGTCCCAGTCGAAGCCGCCCATGCCGTTGAGGGCAAGTGTCAGGTCCGGGTGGGCCGGCCAGTCGTCCGGTACCGACACGGTGGGCTGCTTCACTGCCCGGTCAGCCATGCCGTCACTTTGCCACATTCACCCGGATTGCGGAGGGTCCAACCGGGGTCACCGACGGCGCAGGGGAGGTCACCGACCGCATCCGGCGGGCGAGGGGGCGGCGTATCCCGGGGCGGCCCGGCCGTGCGGGCGGATTGTCGGTGGGCACTCCTACGCTGGAGGTCGCAACGGCAGGAGGGGCCGGGAGCGGCTCCTCCGCGAGCGAAGGGACACGACCATGAGCACCGTCCGAGGCCACCGCATCGAGATCGACCAGGGCACCGACCACGTCCGGGTCAGGGTCGGCGGGCAGCTGCTGGCCGACAGCCGCCGCCCGCTGCTGCTCTCCGAGACCGGCTGTCCGGTGCGCTACTACCTCCCACCGGAGGACGTGCGCACCGATCTTCTGACCCCGTCCGACACCCACACCGTCTGCCCGTTCAAGGGCACCGCCTCCTACTGGTCACTTCCCGGTGGCCCGCAGGACATCGCCTGGGCCTACCCTGAGCCGCATCCCGAGGTCGCGCAGATCAAGGACCATCTCTGCTTCTTCGAGGTCGAGTTGGGGTGAGCCGGCTGCGGCCGCGTCCAGCGGGTCTGCGTCGGGCCGGACGGTAGGAAAGTTTCCTAACGATTAAGCCCAGCATCCCTTGACGCGTACATGGTCGAACGTCAGGATTTCCGGGAACGGCTCCCCCACGCCGACCCAGGAGACGGATATGACCTCCCCCCGCGCCGAGAAGCCCGTACAGCCGCCGCAGCGGCGCAAGACCCCGACCGGCGGCCGCCGATGGGGCATCCCCGCCGCCGCGGGCGCGGCGCTCGCGCTCGTCGGCGGGGTGGCCCTGTGGTCGAACGCCGGGCGCGCCGATGCCGCGCCCGACCGGGCGGCGGGCGCGCACGCCGCCGGGTTCACCGCCGTCGCGGCCGGCGATATCGCCGAGCGGTGCACGGCGAGCGACAGCGACTGCGAACACCCCAAGACCGCGGCGCTGGTCAAGCAGATCGACCCGGCGTTCGTGCTGACCATGGGCGACAACCAGTACGACGACGCCCGGCTCAAGGACTTCAAGCGCTACTACGACACGAGCTGGGGCGCCTTCAAGAGCAAGACCCACCCCGCCCCCGGAAACCACGAGACGTACGACCCCGAGGGCGAACTGGCCGGCTACCAGTCCTACTTCGGCTCGGTCGCCTACCCCAAGGGCAAGAGCTACTACAGCTTCGACCAGGACAACTGGCACTTCATCGCGCTCGACTCCAACAGCCTGGACGGAGCGCAGACCGACTGGCTCAAGGCGGACCTCGCCGCCAACTCCAAGAAGTGCGTGGCCGCTTACTGGCACCACCCGCTCTTTTCCTCCGGCGAGCACGGCAACGACCCGGTCAGCCGCCCGGTCTGGAAGCTGCTCCAGGATGCCAAGGCCGAGCTGGTCCTCAACGGCCACGATCACCACTACGAGCGCTTCGCACCGCAGGACGCAAACGGCAAGGCCGACGAGAACGGAATCGTCGAGCTCCTCGCCGGGATGGGCGGAGCCAACCCGTACAAGATCGAGGAGGTCCAGCCGAACAGCGAGAAGCGGCTCACCGACACCTTCGGCGTGGTGAAGCTGAACTTCACCGACACCGGCTTCTCCTGGGAGCTGGTGGGCACGGACGGGAAGACGAAGGACCGCAGCCCCGCCTACCAGTGCCACTGACCGGCCGACGGGACCCACGGGCGGTCTGACCGATGTATCTCGCGACCACGGACGCGGCCGCGACGGCGACACAGGTGAGGCGCGGCCGCGTCGGGGGGCCGGTGCTGGCTCTCGGCGCGGTCAGCCTCGTCACCGACATCTCCTCCGAGATGGTCACCGCCGTGCTGCCGCTCTACTTCGTCCTCCAACTGGGGCTCTCTCCCCTCCAGTTCGGCTTCCTCGACGGCCTCTACAACGGCGTCACCGCGCTGGTGCGGCTGCTGGGCGGGCACGCGGCGGACCGCGGCGGACGGCACAAGCTCGTCGCCGGGGCCGGCTATGCGCTCTCGGCGCTGTCCCGGCTCGGACTGCTGCTCGCCGGCGGCGGCACCCTCGGCATCGGCGCCGCGCTCGCCGCGGACCGCATCGGCAAGGGCGTGCGCACCGCCCCGCGCGATGCGCTGATCTCGCTGCAGGCCCCGCCGGACGCGCTCGGCCGGGCCTTCGGCGTGCATCGCGCGATGGACACCACCGGCGCGCTGCTGGGCCCGCTCGCGGCGTTCGCCCTGCTGTGGGCCACGGCCGACGCCTACGACGCGGTGTTCGTCGTGAGCTTCTGCGTCGGGGTGGTGGGGGTGCTGCTGCTGATCGCGTTCGTGCCCGGTAGAGCCGCCGTGGCCGCCGGCCACGGGGCGCCGGGCGCCGGGCCGCACACCCGGGCAGCGGCCGCCGCGCCCGGCCACCACCAGGCGCCCGCCGCCGCGCCCCGCCCCCGGCTCCTGGCGCCGCTGCGCGACCCCGCGTTCCGGCGGATCTTCACGGCGGCGGCGCTGCTCGGCGCGGCGACCATCGGCGACTCGTTCCTGTACCTGCTGCTCCAGCGGCGGCTGGACTTCGCGGTGAGCTGGTTCCCGCTGCTGCCGCTGGGGGCGGCCGCGGTGTATCTGCTGCTCGCGGTGCCGGCCGGGCGGCTCGGCGACCGGATCGGCCGCCGGGTGCCGTTCCTGTGCGGGCACGCGGCGCTGCTCGCCGGCTATGCCCTGCTGCTGACGACCGACGCCGGGCCGGTGCTGCTGGTGGGTGTCCTGCTGCTGCTCGGCGTCTTCTACGCCGCCACGGACGGTGTGCTGATGGCGCTCGCCGGCCCGGTGCTGCCGGCCGCACGGCGGGCGAGCGGGATGGCCCTGCTGCAGACCGGCCAGGCGCTGTGCCGGCTGCTGGCGGCCGCCGGGTTCGGCGCCGCCTGGACGCTGTGGGGCACCCGTCCCGCGCTGCTCCTCGCCGTGTTCGCACTGGCCGCGGCGCTGGTGGCGGCCGCCGTCCTGCTCCCCCGCCGGGACCGCCCGGCCGGGTCGAACCCACCGGACCGCCCGGAAAGGCAGCCGCGCGCATGACCCCGTCCCGCCCCGCTCCCTCCCCGCCCGCCCGGCTCGCCGCGGTCTCCCTCCGGGCCCGGATCGTCGCCGTAGTGGCCGCCACCGCGGTCCTCGCCACCGTCGCCGTCGTCTACACGATCGGCGCCGCCCGGCGCGCCCAACCCGCCGACCCCGCCTCCGCCTTCGGCCTCGACCACGGACGGCTGTACTTCCGCAGCACCGGCGCCGGAGCCGGCCGGGTGGCACGGCTCCCCGCGCCGGACGGCCGCACCGGCGCGGCCTCCTCGGCCTCGGCGCCCCGGTCCGGCCACCGCACCACCGGCGGGCCGGCCTGCGAGCGCTTCCACGCGGCGGCCGGGACGGGGCTGTGCCTGCAGCGCCGCCCCGGTATCCCGCCCCGGTCGTACGCCGTCGTGCTGGACCGGCGGCTGCGCGAGAAGCGGCGGATCGCGCTCACCGGTATCCCCAACCGGGCCCGCGTGTCGGCCTCCGGGCGGATGCTGTCGTGGACGATGTTCGCCACCGGCGACTCCTACGCCACCACCGCGTTCTCCACCCGCACCTCGATCCTGGACACCCGCACCGGCTACCTGATCAAGAACATGGAGGAGATCCCGCTCACCCTGGACGGCCGCCGCTACCACTCCCCCGACGTCAACTACTGGGGTGTCACCTTCGCCCGCGACGACAACCGCTTCTACGCCACCGTCTCGACCAAGGGCAGGACCTACCTCGTCCAGGGCGATATGCGCAGATGGACGGCGCGGACGATCCGCGAGAACGTGGAGTGCCCCTCGCTCTCGCCGGACAACACCCGCCTCGCGTTCAAAAAGCGGGTCCGCCCGGGCGCCGGCGATCCCTGGCGGCTGTACGTCCTGGACCTGCGCACCCTGCGCGAGCACCCGCTCGCCGAGTCCCGCAGCGTCGACGACCAGGCCGCCTGGCTGGACGACCGCACCCTCGCCTACGCCCTGCCGGGTCGCGAGGGCCGCCCCTTCGACGTCTGGACCGTACCGGCGGACGGCGGCGGCAGCCCCTCGCTCACCGTGCCGGACGCCTCGTCACCCGTACGGGTCCCTTAGGGACTGCCCCGCACAGCCGCGCGCGGGCGACCGCGGCGCCGCCCGGGGCGCACAATTGAGGGGTGAACGACACCCAGGAGCCCCGGCACGAACCCCGCCGGGACCGTGACGAGCAGGGCCGGGCCCGTAACGCCCGGCCGCGCGACGGTCTCGGCCGCCCGCTGCCCTACGGCGCCCCCGGCGTGGCCCGGCAGCCCGAGGGGGTGGTCCGTACGCCCCCGCAGTCACTGGCCGAGGCGCAGCGGCTGCTCGACGCCGGGATGCCGTTTCACGCCCATGAGGTGCTGGAGGACGCCTGGAAGGCGGCGCCCGAGGCGGAGCGCGAACTGTGGCGGGGACTCGCCCAACTCGCGGTGGGACTCACGCATGCCGCCCGGGGCAATGCCGTAGGGGCCACCGCGCTGCTCGACCGGGGGACGGCGGCCATCGGACCGTACGCGGACACCGCCCCCTACGGGATCGATATCGGGGGACTGCTGTCCTGGGCCGGGGAGTTGACGGGTCGTCTGACCGCTCCGGGCGCCGCCGTGTCGGCGGCCGGGGCCGCGCCCCGGCTGCGGACCGCCGAGGGCGCGGCCGGGAACTGCCCGGCCGGCGAGGCATGACCTCGGGCTCCGCCGGGACGCGCGGAGCCGTCCGGCCTACCCCGCGCGGCCGCGGCCGCGCGGATCCCGCCACCGGGCGAGCATGGCTCCCAGCCCCATGACCACGATCCCGGCGGCGCCCGCCCCGAGGACGAGGGCGGGACGCCAGGGTGCGGCGCCGCGGGCGCTGGGGGCGCCGGTGTCGTACGCGGCGCTCACGGCGTGCAGCGTGCCCACCGGTTCCGCGTTGCCGGCCGTACGGAAGCCCCAGTCCAGCAGGGCGCCGGCTTCCTTGTAGACGCCGTTGGCCACCTGTGACTGCGGGTTCATCACGGTCACCAGCAGCGTGCGGCCGTTCCGGCGGGCGGCGGCGATCAGCGTGTTGCCGGCCTTGGAGGTGTAGCCGTTCTTCACGCCGATGATGCCCGGGTAGCGCGGCAGCCCGTGCGAGCCCACCAGCATGCGGTTGGTGTTCTCGATCTGGGTGGTGCCGCCGGGGCCGGGGAACGGGGCGCGGACGGTGGAGCAGTAGCGCGCGAAGTCCTCCTGGGCGAGCCCGGCACGGGCGAAGACGGTCAGGTCGTGCGCGGAGGACACCTGGCCGGGGGCGTCATAGCCGTCGGGGGACTTCACCGTGGTGTCGCGCGCGCCGAGTTCGTGGGCGGTCTGCTGCATCTCGCGGGCGGTGGCCTGCCAGCCTCCGTTCATCGCGGCCAGCACGTGCACGGCGTCGTTGCCGGAGCGCAGGAAGACCCCGCGCCACAGGTCGGCGACGGTGTAGCGGCGGCCGTGCTGGACGCCGACGACGCTGCTGCCGGCCCCGAGGCCCGCGAGGTCCGCCGAGCTGACCTGGCGGACGGTGTCCGCCGAGAACTTCGGCAGGACGGTCACCGCGAACAGCGTCTTGAGGGTGCTCGCCGGGGCGAGCCTGCGGTGCGGGCTCTTGGTGGCCAGCACATTGCCGGTCTCCGCGTCGGCCACCATCCAGGACAGTGCGCTCAGCCCGCTGGGCAGGCTCGGTGCACCGGGGGCGGCGACCGCCTGCACCCCGTCGGTGGTCTTCGCGGGTTGACGGGCCGTCGGCCCGGCGGCGGCAGCCGGTATGGACGTCAGGGACACCCCCACGACGGCCACGAGGGCCATTGCGGCCGCCTTCTTGGACACACGCGCGTCACTTGCCATGCGGTAACGCTAAGTAGGGAGCGCCCCGTTCGCACAGCGGGTGAGCCAGACGGGCCAATGGATCCCCGGGCGCCGGGCGTGTCGCATCTGCAACACCTGCAAAGAAGGACCCGCCCGGTGCGACGGGGGATGCACACCGGGCGGGTCTCAGGAACATTTCTACCGCATCGACGAACGGCTGCGCTTCAAAAGCGTGTTCGTTTGCCGATTACCAGGCGACAGGCAGCGAAATCAGGCCACGCGCACGAAGTGCTCGACGGTGCCGCACATCACCCCGCGGAACGGCGAGTCGCAGCCCCGGGAAGCGGGTGAGCAGCGCCTCCAGAGCGGTGACGGCCTCCAGGCGGGCCAGCGGGGCGCCGAGGCAGTAGTGGATGCCGTGGCCCAGCGCGAGGTGCCCGGAGAGGTCCCGGCCGCGGTCGAAGGCGTCGGCGTCGGGGAAACGGGCGGGGTCGCGGTTCGCGGACGCGATCGCCAGCAGCACGCTCTCCCCCGCCGGGATCCGTACGCCCCCGATTTCCACGTCCTCCTTGGGGAAGCGCCGGATCGCCAGCGGAGCGGGACCGTCGTAGCGCAGGAACTCCTCGACCGCGGCGGGTAGTTCGGCTGGATTTCGCTGCAACATACGGAGCTGTTCGGGGTGGTCGAGCAGGGTGAGCACGGCATTGCCGATGAGGTGGACGGTGTTCTCGTATCCGCCGAAGAGGATGAGGAAGGCGAGCGAGGTCAGTTCGTCCTCGGTGAGCCGGTCGCCGCCCCGCTCCCCGTCCGTCTCATCGCGCACCGCGATCAGATCCGAGAGCAAATCGTCGCCCGGCTCCGCACGCTTCGCCGCGATCAGTCCGGTGTAGAACTCCAGCATCGCCCCGATCGCCTGCTTCATCAGCTCCGGTCGGGCCGGGTCCGGGGTGATGAGCCGGTCCGTCCACGCCCGGAAGTTGCGGCGATCGCGCTGCGGGACGCCGAGCAGATCGCAGATCACGGTGATCGGCAGCGGCCCCGCGTAGTCGGCGATCAGATCCGCCGGACCGCCGCGCTCCTCCATCGCGTCCAACAGCCCCTCGGCGACCCGCCGTACGGGCTCGCGCAGCGCCTCGACCCGGCCCGGGGTGAAGGCCCTGACCACCAGACGGCGGATCCGGGTGTGGTCCGGCGGATCCATGTTGAGCAGATTGGCGTCCAGCGCGGGCGGCAGCGCGAAGCCGCGGAAGCCGCCGGGGGCCGCATGCCGCTTGTCCAACGAGAGCCGCGGATCGGCGAGCGCGCTGCGGACGTCCTCGTAACGGGTCACCAGCCAGGCGGGGTTCCCGTCCGCACCGGTGATCCGGTGCACCGGCCCGGCCTCGCGCAGCGCGGCGTAGGCGGCATACGGATCGTCGAGCAGGGGCGTGGTGTCCAGGGGAGCGTCGGGGCCGGTCTCGGCGGATTTCTGCATGCGCCCGACTCTAAGGGCTGCCCCGTAACCCCTGGCGGGACAGCCCTTGGGCCCCCCTACGGCGGGGCCCGGGTGCTTGGCGCCAACAGGCGACGTAGGGGGCGACACCGGTCCTCGCGGACCGGTGCCGCCTCCGTCGTGCCGGGCGGCCCGGACCCCCGTGCCGGGCCACCCCGTCTGTGGCGGCGTCAGCCGCGCGCCATCGCGCTTCGCTGCCGCAACTCGGTCAGCACGGTCTCGATCAGCGGCGAGTGGTAGACGTCCGCGACCAGCGCCAAGTGCTCGTATTCGGCGGCCAGTTCGGCCTGCGCGGAGGCGGTGGCGACCACCACGCTGTCGGCGCCGTGGGCGGGGACGTGGCCGACCGCGCGGTTCTCCAGGCCGCGGCGGAGCGCGGCGGCCTCGGCGACGGCCGCCAGTTGCCGGTCGTCCAGGGCGACCGCACGGGCCCGTTCGCGGGCGATGTCGACGGCGTCGGACTCCACATGGCGGCGGATTCCGCGCTGGACGTCCCGTATCTCGGCCATCTGCCGGTTGGCCCGCCACTCCAGGTCGGCGAACGGCCAGCGCACCGACCACGCCCGGGGTTCCATCGTGACCTCCGGCGTCTGGGCGGTGACGGTCCGCCAGAGCGGCGCGAGGCGGCGCAGCCGGCGCCAGGCGGCGACCCGCGGACCGGCGGCCGGCAGCGCGAAGCCGGCCAGCACCAGAATCGCCGCGACCGACGCGCTCAGCGGCGCCACCCCGTTGGAGAGCCAGAGCGCGGGGTGGCCCGTCCAGGACAGGACGAAGCCGACGACCTTGCAGGCACAGTAGACCAGGCCCAGCCAGCAGCCCGCGGCCAGCACCCGCAGGCCGCGCGCCAGATGCGTACCGCCGAGCCGGGCGGCGTAGCGGGGGCAGAGCGTCCCCAGGCCCGCCAGGCTCGATCCGAAGATGGCCAGATAGAGCACCAGGAACAGCATGACCCCGGGGGAGTCGGTGTAGGCGGTGCTGAAGTCGCGGGGGTGCTCGACGGCGTCCGGCCGGCCGACGGCGAAGCCGGTGACGGCCACCGCCCACAGCGCGGCCACACCGCCGACGGTGGCGCGCGCCCTGACCCGGGCGCGGGCGCGGGCCTGGGTCCCCTCGCCCGCCGTCCAGCGCAGCAGCAGCACCAACGCGCCCGCGGCGAAGACCACGACGGAGGAGTAGAGGAAGACCATCGCGAGGTTGGCCACGCCGACCATCCGGTCGAAGGCGCGGTAGAGGCTCGGCGCGGAGAAGAGGAAGACCGTCGCCACACCTCCGGTCATCACACAGGCCAGCCCCAGGTCCGCGTTACTGCGGTCGCGGAACCAGGCGACGGACTTGTATCCGACGATCGCCCAGGCGGCCAGCCCGAACGACAGATAGATGACGTCAAACACGTCGGCCCCCGTCCTTGGGCGCGCCCGCGCCGGCGCCGGCGGTGTCCGCGCCGCCCGCGGGTGCGTCCTGTTCCCGCCGGATGTGCTGCAGGGCCGGTCCGAGCGCCGCCGCCAGCTCGGCAGCCGGTCCCTCCAAGGGGAGTTCCTGGTCGGCCGCGGACGGCGCCACCCGCTCCATGAGGAGCGTGCCGAGCACCTCCGTCTCGCGCTCGGCGAGGTTGTCATAGCCGTGGTGCCGGGCGAGGCCCGTCGTCAGCCCCATTCGCCGGAGGGCGGTGGTGACATCGACGGACGGCGTCCACACCTTCAGCGCGTCCTCGGTGACGACCGGGTCCTGGGCGTGCCCCAGCAGGAGGTGGCCCAGCTCGTGCAGCACGATGTGGGCCTGGTGCCAGGGCGAGGTCTGCAGCTCGTAGAAGATCCAGTAGCCGTCGTCGGTGACGGCCGTCATGCCCGAGACCACACCGCCCAGGCTCATCGGCACCAGATGGACGGGCCGCTCCACCCGCGCGGCGACCAGGTCGCACATCCCCCGCAGATCGGTCGCGGCGGGCAGCGCCAGCTCCTTGATGAGCCGCTTGCACCGCCTGCGTATCTGGCCCACTCGCATGCTCGTCCCGTCCTCGTCTCCGGTCCGCTCCCAAGACGAGAAGACCTGGTCGCGTTCCGCGGTCCGTATCGCGTCACTCACCGCGCCGGTCACCACCCTGCTCCGGCGGGTCGGCCGGCAGATTCATCTGCTGCCGGAACTGGGAGATGATCGTCGTCAGGCTGTCCTGCACCTCCGGAGGCAGCCCGACGGAGCGCAGCGCGATGGCCCGCACCCGCCGGTCCCGCATCGCGGCGAGGAAGCGGACCTCCTCCTCCACCCGCGCGGCCTGCGGCTGCGAGAGGTCTCCCAGCAGATAACCGACCGGCACGGCAAAGAACTTGGCCAGCGCCCGCAGCAGCTCCGGGCTGGGATTGGCCCGCCGGCCGTTGCGCAGCATCGACAGATACTGCTCGGTGACCGTGACCCCGCCGTACTCCTCCACCCCGCCGCTGATCTCGTCGGCCACGAAGGCGTTGGTGTACGGGGCCCCCGGCGGGTGCATGTTCGCGAAGAGGTGGTTGAGCCGCTCCGCGAGCGCACCGCCCGCCCCGTCGGACCGGCCCTCGCCCCCCACGCCCATGCTGACCGTCCCCAATCGACCGGGCCCAACGAACAGTTAAGGCCGCCCCCGTTGTGTTGCGCATCCTGTCATGCAACGAACGCGCCGCACCAGTCCACTTACGGACAGTGAGGCTCAGCGGGCTTAACGGGGAGTTGAGTGAGCGCGCAAGCATGCGGCGGCGGACCCGCGCCGGACGCGCACAGCCGGAGAGAGCAAGGAGAACCAGGAGAGCGAAGACGGCACAGAGAGCGCGGAGAACCAGGAGGTCGAGGAGACCGAGGAGCGCGGCGAGAACACGAAGAAGCCGCCTCCTCGTTTCCGAGAAGACGGCTTCCGACCTGCGAAAAGTCGCTGGTCGGGACGACAGGATTTGAACCTGCGACCCCTTGACCCCCAGTCAAGTGCGCTACCAAGCTGCGCCACGTCCCGATGCCCGTTCCGGCCGGGATGTCCCGGCTGACCGCGCACGAGAACAATACCGCATGTCAGAGGGTGGGTGCTGCCATATTCCGGCCCCGTGGCGCGGGCGGCCCGGCGGACAGGATGAGTACCCGTACTCATGCGTCCGTGTCACCGCGCCGCCACGCTACGCGCATGACTACTCCATCGATTCAGCGGCCGACGACGACGGCCTTCTTCGTGCAGGCCGCGATCTCCTTCGGGCTGTCGCTGGCGGCGCTGGTGATCGGGATCATCAAGCTGCCGGTGGGACCGTGGGAGCGCGGGTTCCTCGCCATCGGCCTGGTCTTCGTGGTGTCCTCGGCCTTCACGCTGGCCAAGTGCGTACGCGACCGCCAGGAGGTGGAGGAGGTGACGAACCGGGTGGACAAGGCCCGGATCGACAAGCTCCTGATCGAGCAGGACGTCTTCAAGCCGGGACAGGTCTGATTCCGGCCGCACCGGACCGCGGGCCCGAGGGCCGGCGGTCCGGCGCTTGACCTCAAGCGCACTTGAGGTTGCACGCTCGACGACATGACGAACACGACGACGCATGCGCCGGCCGCACCGGCACCGCAGATCGGCTTCGACGAACTGCCCCGCCTGATGAGCCTGATGACGGGCGATGAGAAGCACGGCCCGGCGGCCACCTCCACCCTCGACGCCCTCTGGGTCCTCTACGACCGCGTCCTGCGGGTCTCCCCCGCCACCGCCGCGGACCCCGAGCGGGACCGCTTTCTGCTCTCGAAGGGCCACGGGCCGATGGCCTACTACGCGGTCCTGGCCGCCAAGGGCTTCTTCCCCGTCGACCTGCTGCCGGGCTTCGGCTCCTACGACTCCCCGCTCGGCCACCACCCCGACCGGCTGCTGGTGCCCGGGGCCGAGATCGGCAGCGGATCGCTGGGGCACGGGCTTCCGCTGGCCGTCGGCACCGCGCTCGGGCTGCGGGCGCAGGGCCTGACCGAGCCGGCCGTATGGGTGCTGATCGGCGACGCCGAACTGGACGAGGGCAGCAACCACGAGGCGGTGGCCTACGCGGGCGCCGCGGGTCTGGACCGGCTGCACACGCTGGTCATCGACAACTCCTCCGCCACGCACGGGTGGCGCGGCGGGATCGCCTCCCGCTTCGAGGCCGCCGGCTGGTCCGCGGCCACCGTCGACGGCCGCGACCACGAGGCGCTCCACACCGCCTTCAGCGCGCCGCACCCGGACCGTCCGCACGCGGTGGTCGCCCGGGTGGAGCCCAAGGGCGCCTGACCGCCCGCCCGGCTCCGCGCCCGGGCGCCAGGACACCGATCGGGACTTCGATCGATCAGGACTTCGAGAGGAATTCAGTGATGGACACCATGCGTGAGCGTTTCGCCTCGGTCACCTCGCGGCTGCTGGACGAGGATCCCCGGCTGGCGGTCGTACTCGCCGACATCGGCGTGGACGGCTTCGCCGGGGCGGCCGGGCGGCATCCGGACCGGGTGGTGAACGTCGGCATCCGGGAGCAGTTGCTGGTCGGGGTGGGCGGCGGGCTGGCCCTCACCGGGCTGCGCCCGATCATGCACACCTTCGCCAGCTTCCTGGTGGAGCGCCCCTTCGAGCAGGTCAAGCTGGACTTCGGCCACCAGGGCGTGGGCGGCGTACTGGTGAGCGCCGGTGCCTCCTACGACTGGCCGAGCGGCGGCTTCACCCATATGGCGCCCGGCGATGTGGCGCTGCTCGACACGCTCGACGGCTGGACGGTGCATGTGCCCGGGCATCCGGACGAGGCCGAGACGCTGCTGCGGCACGCCGCGGCGGCCGGTGACGACAAGGTCTACGTACGACTGTCCCTGCAGGTCAACGACGCGCCGCGGCCTGTGGACGGGATCGGGTTCCACACCGTTCGTCAGGGGCGCCGCGGGGTGGTGGTCGCCGTCGGCCCGATGCTGGACAACGTGCTCGCGGCGACCGAGGGGCTGGATGTGACCGTGCTGTACGCGACGACCGTGCGGCCCTTCGACACCGCGTCGCTGCGCGCCGCGACCGGGGCGGCCGACGCCTCGGACGTGGTGGTCGTGGAGCCGTATCTGGCGGGGACCTCGACGCGCTTCGCCAATGACGCGTTGCAGGACCGGGCGCACCGGGTGCTGGGCCTCGGCGTCGGCCGCCGGGAGCTGCGCCGCTACGGGCAGCTCGACGAGCATCTGGCGGCGCACGGACTGGACCCGCACGGCCTGCGCGAGCGGATCGCCGGGTTCCTGCGGTGAGGTTCCCGGCCGTGCCGCGGGGCGCCGACAGCGGGCCCCGCGGCGCTCCGCGGCCGGTTCAGATGTGCTTGCCGAGCCAGGCCGCCAGGTCGTCGTGCACCTCGTCGCGGTTGGTCTCGTTCAGGATCTCGTGGCGGGCGCCGGGGTACGCCTTCCAGGTCAGATCGCGGGTGCCCAGGTAGCGGAAGTCCTCCAGGAGTTCGTGGACCAGGGTCATGCCCTGATGGCAGGGGTCGAGGTCGCCGACGGCGACGTGGACGGGCAGGCCCCGCGGGATGCGGGCGAGGTTGGCCGGGTCGTTGACCTTGCGGATGGCGCGTACCCAGTCCAGGGCGAGGCCGGCGCAGAACGGGAAGCCGCAGTCCTCGTCGGCGGCGTAGGCGTCCACCTCGGCCGGGTCGCGGGAGAGCCACTCGAAGCCGGTGCGGTGGGGGAAGGCGTCGTTGAAGGAGCTGAAGTTGCGCGGGATGAAGTCGGAGAGGGCGGCGCGGCCGCGGGCGGCGACCTCCGCCTCCAGCTCGGTGCCGGCGCCGACGAGGTCCAGGCCGGGCAGGGTGCGGAAGGTGCCGGTGAGGATCAGGCCGGCGAGGTCGGCGCCGTACTCCTGGGCGTAGTCGCGGGCCAGCATCGCGCCCATGCTGTGGCCGAGCAGGACCAGCGGGGTGCCGGGGTGGGCGGCGGCCGCGTGGTCGCCGATGCCCTTCAGATCGGCGACGATGGCGCGCCAGGCGTCCGCACCGACCACACCGCGGCCCCCGGTGGAGGCGGCGGTGGCACCGTGGCCACGGTGGTCGGAGGCGATGACGCCATAGCCGAGACCGGCCAGGAAGCGGGCGAAGCGGTCATAGCGCCGGCCGTGTTCCGCCGCACCGTGGGCGATCTGGACGAGGGCGCGCGGATGCCCGGACTCCGGGAGCCAGGTGTAGGTGGCGATCCGCGCACCGTCCGTCGCCTGGTGGAAGTCCTGCTGCATGGCCTCTCCTGACTGCCGGGGCGGTGGCTGACGAGTCGTCGGCGCCCACTCTTGCGCTCCGGGCGGCGGTGCGCCATGGGGCGCGCGTAACGGAGTTGACCACTGGGCCGCGCGGCGTGACACGATCAGCCGGTTCTTTCCTGGCACCAGTGACACAACCGCCTGACACAGGAGGACCGTTGGACACCGCGGACCGTTGCGAGAACTCCCCCGAACCGCCCGGCACCCCTCTTCCGGCCGAGCCCCCTCGCCCCTGGCCGCTCTCCCGGCGCAGATTCCTCCAGGGCACCGCCTCGGCGGCCGCCGCGGCGGGCCTGGCCGGTGTCGCCGCGCCCAGCGCCGCGGCGAGCGGCGCCGGAGCCCCAGGCGCCGTACTGTCCTTCACGGCCGCCACCAACGGCGCGGCCTCCCTCGCACCGGCCGGCGACCGGCTGATCGCCGAGATTCAGAACGTGCTGTGGTCGCTGCCGCGGGCCGGCGGCGACGCGGTGGCGCTGACCCCGCCCGACCTGGAGCCCACCCGTCCGGTGCACTCCCCCGACGGCCACCGGATCGCCCTGTGCGCCTACAAGGGCGGCAACTTCCATCTGTGGACGCTCGCCACCGACGGCTCCGGGCTCCGGCAGCTGACCGACGGCCCGTGGGACGACCGCGGTCCCGCCTGGTCCCCGGACGGGACCCGGATCGCCTTCGCCTCGGAGCGGGGCGGCGACGCGGTGGCGGGCAGTGCCTACCGCCTGTGGGTGCTGGAGGTGAAGACCGGGCGGCTGACCCGGGTGACCGGACTGCCCGGCCAGGACGGCCCGCATCAAGGCGGCGCCTGGGAGGACTTCGACCCGTGCTGGTCGCCGGACGGCTCACGGATCTTCTTCGTACGCGGTCAGGCGGCGGGCGCGACGCTGGCCTGCCATACGGTCGTCTCGGTGCCCGCCGACGGCCGCGGCCCGGTGCGCACCGAGCACACCGATGCCTCGGCCGCCCAGGTGATGGTGCCGGCGCTGTCCCCCGCCGGACGGCTCGCCTATCTGCGGACCACGGACTATCCGGGGCCGACCTGCGCGCTGGTGGTGGACGGTGCGCCGGTGGCGGTCGACGGCGATGTGGAGCCGGTGCCGCCGCGCTGGGTCTCGCGCGATGAGCTGCTGCTGACCGTCGGCGGGCAGTTCCGGATCGTCCGGCCCGATGCCCCGCGGCGGGCCGAGACCATCCCGTTCACCGCCCGGATGCCCCTGGACCGCCCCGGCTACCGCGTCAAGGACTACGGCTTCGAGCGGACGGCTTCCGGCCCGGTGCGCGGGGTGCATCTGCCGGCGCTCTCCCCCGACGGCCGCAGGGTCGCCTTCGCCGCCCTCAACTCGCTGTGGGTGGCGCCCACTTCGGGCGGCGGTGCGCCACGCCGGATCGTCCGCGCCGACGCCACCCGCTACGTCCTGGCGCCGAGCTGGTCCCGCGACGGGCGGGCGCTGCTGTACGCCGACGACCGGGACGGGCTGTTCGCGGTGCGCCGCCGGGACCTGGCCTCCGGCGAGGAGACGGTGCTGGCCACCGGGGGCCGGGTGCAGCCGGCGCTGTCCCCGGACGGCGGGCGGCTGGCCGCGCTCGACATGAGCGGAAATCTCGTCCTACGCACGCTGTCCGACGGCGGGGAGCGGGTGCTGGCCGCGCCGATGGGCGCCGGCGGGCTGCCCGGCCGGCCCAGCTGGTCGCCGGACGGCCGCTATCTGGCCTACTGCGACCGCAACCGCCTCAACCGCCGCTTCCGCGAGGGCTACAACGTCATCCGGGTCGTGGACACCGAGACCGGCGAGGACCGGCTGTTCGCGCTCGCCGAGCATGTCTCGATCTCCGACCGCTACGACTCCGGGCCCGTGTGGTCGCCCGACGGCCGCTGGATGGCGCTGATCGCCGAGTCCGCGCTGTGGGTGCTGCCGGTGCGGCCCGACGGTGCGCCGGACGGGGCGCCGCGGCGACTGACCGACGAGAGCGCCGACCATCCGTCGTGGTCCGGCGACTCCGGCACCCTGCTCTACCTCTCGCCGGGCGGGCTGCGGCTGATCCCGGTGACCGGCGGCCCGGCCCGGAGCGTCCCGCTCACCCTCGCCCACCGGCCGTCGCGCGCCCGGGACACCGTCGTCCACGCGGGCCGGTTCTGGGACGGCACCGGCGACACCGTGCGCGAGGACGTCGATGTGGTGGTGCGGGACGGGCGGATCACCTCCGTGGAACCGCACCGCCCGCGGCGGTCCGGCGCGGCCCGCCGGGTGGACGCCTCCGCGCGGACCGTGCTGCCCGGCCTGTGGGACGCGCACACCCACCCCTGGCAGACGACGTACGGCGGCCGGCAGACCGCGCTGCAGCTGGCGTACGGCATCACCACCGCGGTCTCCTGCGGCGGCTTCTCCTATGAACAGGTCCGCATCCGGGAGGCGGTGGCCGCCGGTGCGCTCGCCGGGCCGCGGCTGCTGACCTGCGGGGAGCTGCTGGACGGCGGACGGGTCGCCTACAGCATGGGGCGGGCGCACCGCACCCGGGCGGGCCTGCACCGGTCGCTGGCCCGCGGCGCCGCGCTGGACTGGGACTTCGTCAAGACCTACGTACGGGCGCCGGGCTGGGTGATGGAGGAGGCGGCACGCTTCGCCCACGACCGGCTCGGGGTCCGCTCCGGAAGCCATCTGCTCACCCCGGGCGTCCACCTGGGCCAGGACCTGACCACCCATCTGCAGGCCACCCAGCGCCTGGAGTTCGGGCATGCGGTGTCCCGTGCGGGGCACGCCTACCAGGACGTCGAGGAGGTCTACGCCAAGGGCGACTTCCACCTTCTCGCGACCCCGTTCTCGGCGGAGGCGCTGCTCGGTGACGATCCGGCGCTGGCCGACGATGTGCGGGTGGGGCGGCTGATGCCGCCCTGGGACTCCGCGCTCGTACGGGAGAACGCCGGGCAGCGCCCCACCGCGGCGCAGCTGACCGACATCGAGACCGAGGTCGGCGTCTACCGGCGGGTGCTGAGCGGCGGCGGATTGGTCGCGCTGGGTACCGACCAGCCGCTGACGCCGGTGGGACTGGGCCTGCACCTGTGCCTGCGGGCGCTGCACCGAGGCGGTCTGAGCGTGAGTCAGACGCTGCGCACCGCGACCGCGCTGCCCGCCCGGGTGTTCGGCGCCGAGCGGGATCTGGGCACGCTGGAGGTCGGCAAGCTGGCCGATATGACGCTGGTGGACGGCGATCCGTTCAGCGACTTCGACTCGCTGGTGCGGACCTCGGGGGTGCTGCGCGGCGGTCGGCTGTTCGAGCAGCGGGAGCTGGTCGGTTCCTTCCCCGCGCCCGCCGCCCGCGCGCTGCGGTCGTCCGTGGCGGACTGGCTGGAGGTGGGCCGGCAGCAGCGCCGTGAGTCCTGCTGCGACCACGGGCACTGACGCCCGTCGCCCGGCGGTCGGGTGGTGTGGGGTGGCGCGGTTCCTGGGCTCCGGGAACCGCGCCACCCCATTCATCGGGCCGGGGTGGTGCGCCCGCGCTTCGCGCTCCCACTCCTGCCGCCGATGCCCCCGGTTGATGTTTTGCGCGGTCCGCAACAGGTATGCCAACGGGTATTGCACCCGGTAAGCGATAGATCACGTTCCGGAACGTTCACCGCGTACGGCACCGCCAGGGCGGTCCCGGGCGGGGTGCGACCAGCACGGGGAAGATCGCGGAGGAGGGCTCGTCTTGCATCGCTACTTCACCGACCAGCGGCATGAGGGACTCCGGCAGAAGGTGCGTGACTTCGCCGAGAGGGAGGTCCGCCCCCGGATCGCGGAGATGGAGGCGAGCCGTGCCGTCTGCCGTGACCTCTCGCGGCTGATCGCCCGTCAGGGCTGGGTCGGCGCGACGGTGCACCGCGCGTACGGCGGAATGGGCGCCGGGCATGTCGCCAAGACCCTCATCATCGAGGAGCTCTCACGGGTCAGCGCCGCGATGGGCGCGATGGTGCAGGCGTCCCAGCTGGGCGTCGCCAAGATCGTCCACTTCGGCAGCGAGGAGCAGAAGAAGTCCTGGCTGCCGGCCGTCGCCTCCGGGGACTGCCTGCCGACCATCGCCGTCACCGAACCGCAGTCCGGCGGCCACGTCCTGGGCATGGAGAGCACCGCGGTCCGCGACGGCGACGACTACCTCCTCAACGGCCGCAAGTGCTACGTCGGCAACAGCCATGTCGGCGATCTGCACGGTGTCGTCGTGCGCACCGGCGAGGGCTCCAAGGGGCTGTCGGCGTTCCTCGTCGAGTCCGGCAGCCCCGGTCTCCGGGTCGCACCGCAGCAGCCCGCGATGGGCCTGCACGGCTTCAGCTTCGGCGAGCTGTGCTTCGACGACTGCCGGGTCCCGGCGGCGAATCTGCTGGGCCGCGAGGGCGACGGGCTCTCCGTCGCGTACTCCTCCAGCGTGCTGTACGGACGGCCCAATCTGACCGCCGTCTCGCTGGGCATCCATCAGGCCGTGCTGGACGAGACGGCGACGTTCTGCGCGCAGCGCGAGCGCTATGGCAGACCGCTGGCCGACCTCGGCAACATCAAGCTCAAGCTCGGACGGATCCAGTCGCGGCTGCTGCTGGCCCGGCTGTCCGCGTACCACGCGGTGCACCTGCTGGACCGGGGGCTGCCGTGCGATGCGGAGCTGATGAACGCCAAGCTGGTCAATGTGGAGTCGGCGCTGGAGTCGGCGCGCGACGCGATGGACATCCATGCCGCGTGCGGGCTGTTCACCAACCGGCCCGTCGAGCGCTTCCTGCGCGACGCCCACCACATCTTCGCGCCGGCCGGCACCTCCGACGTCCAGCTGCTGCGCCTGGGCGAGATCGCGCTGGGCCAGACGAAGGGCGAGTGGTCCGCCCGGCTCGCGGAGCTGCTGCGGCTGGAGCCGTCGCAGTGGCCGGAGGAGGACACCGCCGATGCCCCCGCGGACCCGGCCCCGGTCGAGGACGTCCAGGCCACGGTGCCGGAACAGCGCACCGGACCGGCCCGGCGGCGTTCGTGGTGCGCCCGCCTGAGGTGAGCGGCCGGCCCTGCCCCGGGGCCGCGGCCCCGGACCGGCCACCGCCCGGGCCACCGCGGCGGATCAGCCGGTACCGCTCTGCCGCTGCTCCATGCGGTGGATCTGCTCGACGAGTTCGGCGGCCCTCGCCTTGATGGTCGCCAGCCCCTCCCGCCCCCAGGGGCGCGGTTCGAGGTCCACGACACACACGGTGCCCAGCGCCATGCCCGTGCGGTCGATCAGTGGCGCGCCCAGATAGGAGCGGATGCCGATCTCGTCGACGACGGGGTTGCCGGCGAACCGCGGATAGTCGCAGACGTCCTCCAGCACCAGCGCCTTGCGGCGGACGATGACATGCGGGCAGTAGCCGTGGTCGCGGTCCATCTCCCGGCCGGGCTGGGCGCTGGCGGGCGCCGGCCCCAGCTCGACGGCCTGGTCCTGGGCCGGCGTGTAGAGGCCGGCGAAGTACTGCCGGTGCTCGTCGATGAAGTTGACCATCGCGTACGGCGCCCGGGTGGTCCGGGCGAGCCTGCGCGCGAAGTCGTCGAACGCGGGCAGCGGAGTGTCGCCGATGCCCAGGGCGCGCAGCCGGGCCACCCGCGCCGGAGCCTCGTCGTCCTGAGGGGTGAGCAGCAGATGGCGCGTCGGGTCGTAGGAGACGTACGGGACGCGGGAGGCGGGGTGGTTCATGGCGGCTCCGGGGTCGCGGCGAGGACGGGCGTGAGCAGATGCTGGACGAGCGAGACCAGGACGTGGGTGGCCGAGCTGCACTGGCGGGCGTCGCAGAGCACGACGGGGGTCTCCGGGGCGAGGTCCATGGCGTTGCGGATCTCTTCCGGCTCGTAGCGGTAGGAGCCGTCGAACTCGTTGACGGCGACGATGAACTGGATGCCGCGCCGCTCGAAGAAGTCGACGGCGGCGAAGCACTGGTCCAGGCGGCGGGTGTCGGCGAGGATGACCGCGCCGAGCACACCGCTGGACAACTCGTCCCACATGAACCAGAAGCGCTGCTGCCCCGGCGTCCCGAAGAGGTAGAGGATGTGCCGGGGACCGAGCGTGATCCGGCCGAAGTCCATGGCGACGGTCGTGGTCTGCTTCTCCTCGACGCCCGCCAGATCGTCGGTGCCGACGCTGATCTGGGTGAGCAGCTCCTCCGTGCTGAGCGGCTCGATCTCGCTGGCCGCTCCGACGAACGTCGTCTTGCCGACCCCGAAGCCGCCCGCGACCAGGATCTTCAGGGCCGTGGGGAAGAGATCGGCCGGGGCGTCCGCCTGCCGGGTGTCACAGTCGTTTGCGAAGTCCATTCAGCACCGCCTCCAGCAGGGCTCGGTCGGTACGGGACGCGGGCCCGGCCGAAACGGCCGCGGGGGCCCGCGCGGTGAGCGCCCCGCAGTCGACGAGGTCGGCGAGGAGCACTTTGGTGACCACGGCGGGCAGCCGTATGTGGGCGGCGATCTCGGCGACCGACACCGGCCCGCCGCACAGCCCCAGCACCTGGGCGTGTTCGGGGCCCTGCCCGGCGACGGGCCGGCGGCCGGTGGCCATCACCATGGTCAGCAGGTCGAAGTGCGCCGTCGGACGGGTCCGGCCGTTGCTGATGGTGTACGGGCGGACCAGCCGGCCCGCGGCGTCGTCGTACCACGCCTCCCCGCCCCGCTGCCCCCGGCGCGCGGCCGCGGTCAACGGCCGCCCGCGGACGCCTGGTGGCGCGCGGGGGTGGCGAGGTACGGCCGGACGCTCTTGACCAGCATCGACATCTCGTAGCCCAGCACCGCCACATCGGCCTCGCGCCCGGCGAGCACCGCCAGGCAGGCGCCCGATCCGGCGGTGGAGACGAACAGGAACGACGACTCCAGCTCGACGACGACCTGCAGGACGTCGTCGCCCTCGCCGAAGCGGGCGCCGGCGCTGCGGGCGAGGGAGTACAGGCCGCAGGAGAGGGCCGCCATGTGGTCGGCGCTGTCGGGGTCGAAGCCGTGGGCGGCCTTGACCAGGCCGTCCGAGGACAGCAGGAGGGCGCTGCGGGCGTGCGGCACGCGCTGGACGAGCCCGGTCAGCAGCCAGGACAGGTCGGTGTGCTGACTGCTCTGCAGCTGCGTCTGTGCACGCACATCACTCACCATGGTTGCGGTCGTCTCCTCGGGGGCGGGCCGTGGGGGCCTCGTGGTCAGGGTTGTGGAGCGGGTCACCGCCGGCCGGGCCGCTTGGGTCGCCGCCGTGGGCCGGGGTGGTGCCGTCGTCGCCGGCGGGGCCGGCGTGGCTGTCGTCGGCGAGGCTGAAGCCGCGCCGGAAGGCGGCCATCAGGCCGGGGTCGTGCTCGGGCTCGGGGCCCGTACGGCGCGCCGCGGACGGCAGGATCGGCTCGCCGCGCAGCTCGGGGACGAGGTGCGTCTGCTTGCGCCGCCTCGGCAGCCGAGGGCGGGCGCTGTTGTCGACGGCGGGCGGCGCGGGCGGCAGCACGACCGGGCCGGGGCCGGCGGGGGCGCCGTGGGCGGCTTCGGGGCGGTGCGGGTCGGGGGTGGGTGCGTCGGGCAGGGCGGCTTCGGGACGGTGGGTGCCCGCCGCGTGGACCAACCGGTGGCGGAGCGCGCCGGAGCCGGTGTCGGTGTCCGCGGAGACCTGGGCGGGAACCGGCGCCGCAAGGTCGCCGTAGCCGCGCTGCGGGGTGCCGAGCGCGTCGTCGGGGGCGGGGGCGGGTGCGGGGATCGCCGCGGTCCGGGGGCCGTCGCCGCCGCGGTCGTGGGGTGCTTGGCGGTCGTGGCCGGCGTCGTCCTCGGGGTCGTGGCCGCCGTCGTACCCGCCGTGCTCGCGGGCCGGGTCGGTGTCCGGTGAACCGATGCGCGGCGCGCCGGCACCGCCCGCCTCGCCGTCGGCGAAGTCCGCGCCGAGCAGTCCCTGCGGCAGGATCAGCACGGCCTGCACACCGCCGTAGATGTTGCTCTGCAGCCGGACGACGATGCCGTGCCGGCGGGCGAGCGAGGAGACCACGAAGAGCCCGATCCGGCCGTCGCTCAGCAGCTCGTCGACGTCGACGTGGTCGGGGTCGGCGAGCAGCGCGTTCATCCGCGTCTGCTCGTCCGCCGACATCCCCAGGCCGCGGTCCTCGACCTCGACCGCGAGGCCGGCCGTGACGAGCTGGGCGCGCAGCAGGACGGGGGTCTGCGGGGCGGAGTAGATCGTGGCGTTCTCGACGAGTTCGGCGAGCAGGTGGATGACGTCGGCGACGGCGTGCCCGCGCAGGGTGCCCTCGATCGGCGGCACCAGCTTGATCCTCGGGTACTGCTCGACCTCGGCGATCGAGGAGCGCAGTACCTCGGTCATGGAGACCGGGCGGCTCCACTGGCGCCGCGAGATGGCGCCGCCGAGGACGGCGAGGTTCTCGGCGTGCCGGCGGATGCGGGTGGCCAGGTGGTCGACGTGGAACAGGCCCTTGAGCAGATCCGGGTCCTCGACCTGGTTCTCCAGCTCGTCCAGCAGCTCGATCTCACGGTGCACCAGGGACTGCAGCCGGCGGGCGAGGTTCACGAAGACCTCGACCTTCTGCTCGCTGCCGCTGGCGTTGCTGCGGGCGATGGCGACCGCGTCGATGACGGCGGACTCGGCGGCCCGGCCCGCGGCGGCCACTTCGTGGGCGAGCAGGTCGAGGGTGTCGCCGGTGGGTGCCAGGGGCGCCTCGGGGTCGCGGCGCTGGAGCCATTCGCCCTGGCGCACCCGGTCCAGCAGGTCGTACAGGTCGGACTGGCTGCGGGCGCAGACCTGGCGCAGTCGGACGTAGCGGGTGACCGTGGCGCGGGCCTCGGAGTTGGCGGCCGCGCTCGCGGTGAGCACGATGACGCAGACGATGGCCAGCCCGCCGGACAGCACCACCCATTCCCGGCTGGTGATCCGGGCGCCGCCGGCCTGGACGACGAAGGCGGCGACGGCGGTGCAGACGACCGCGGTCAGCAGGCAGGGGACGGCGGTGAGCCGGACCAGACGGGACCGTATCGCCGAGTCGGCGGCCGACTCGGGGAAGGAGGCGCGGCCGTGTCGTCCACCCTCCCGTTCCCGCCGCCTGACAGCGGGAACGGGGGCTGCCCCCGGGGAATCCTGGATCTCCGGGGACCTTGGAGCCTCCTGGGACGTCTGGGGCCCCTGGGGGAATGCGGTAGGCATGGACGCCCTCCGGATCGGCCGTCGGCGGTTCACGGAGCACGCACGCTAGTTGTTGCGGGGGTGGGGTTCGGACCTACTTCGGCGTTTCGCTACCCCGCGCCACCTCCCTGGGTGGACGGGGCACGCACGCCCGTACGAGCCGATCCGAACCCCCGTTCACAAAGAGGGAGTTGACGCCTCCGTGGACGCTTCTTCCGGCGGTCCGGACGGTCGCGACAGTTCCGACGGCTCGCGGACGGCGCTCGCCGGTGCGACGCGCGCCGGGGGCCAACTCGGCCAGCCCTGCACCGGCGGCACGGCCACGGCCCGCCACCAGGGTTCCACGACCGGCTCGTCGGCGGGCTCGAACGGCTTGCCCGGTGGCGGTGCGGCCACCTTCGCGCCGTGCCGCCGCGCCGCCGCGACCGTGCGCTCCACGGGCTCGGACCACGGATGGGGCGCGAGGTTGAACGTGCCCCAGTGGATCGGCAGCAGCACCCCTTCCGGGCTGCCGCCGGACAGGTCGGCGTGCGCCCGCAGCCCCTCCTCCGGAGTCATATGGATGTCCGGCCAGAAATCGCTGTACGCACCGATCTGGATCATCGTCGCGTCGAACGGGCCGTGTGCCGCGCCGATCTCGGCGAAGCCGGAGAAGTAGCCGGTGTCGCCGCTGTGGTAGATCCGGTGCTGGGGGCTGGCGACCACCCAGGAGGCCCACAGGGTGTGCTGCGGGCCGCGCAGGCCGCGGCCGCAGAAGTGCTGGGCGGGGGTGGCGGTGAGGGTCAGACCGCCGATGCGGGTGGCCTCGTGCCAGTCCAGCTCGGTGATGCGCTCCTCAGGGACGCCCCAGAACTCCAGGTCGGCGCCGATCCCGAGCGGGACGACGAAGGCCGCGCCGGTGCGGATCAGGCCCTGGATCGTGGGCATGTCGAGATGGTCGTAGTGGTCGTGCGAGATCACCACGACGTCGACCGGGTCGAGCGCGTCCAGCTCGACGGGCACCGGGTGCATCCGCTTGGGTCCGGCCCAGGTGAAGGGCGAGCAGCGCTCTCCCCAGACCGGGTCGAAGAGCACCCGCCGCCCGTCTATCTCGGCCAGCACGCTCGAATGGCCCATCCAGGTGAGCCGCAGCCCGGAGGCGGGCGGCCGGCCCCAGTCCTCGGCGGTCGGGCGGTGCACCGGGATCCGGCCGACCGGCGCCCGGCGCAGCCGCCCCTCGCGGCTCATCTGGGTACGCGCCATCGGCAGCGCGGAGCCGTGGAGCAGCTGCCTGGTGGGCGCCGGATTGCGGAACTGTCCGTCCACGAACTGCGGTGATCTGCGCATCCTGGCCAGCCGCTCTCCCGTGGGCTCGGCGCCGAAGCTTGCGGGGCGCAGGGCGGAAAGTCGAGTGCGGCGGGGTCGGGAACCGGTCACGGCACCTCCATGGTCGGGGCAGTCGCGAAGTGAACGGGCCGCGCGAGCGGCGGGTTCCGGCACACCGCGCCACGGGGCGCCGCCGTACGCTCTCCGCACCGCGACACCCGGACTCAACACCATCACCCGCAGAGGAGAACCGCGCGACCGGCCGCGGCATTCCAGGCAGGGCCGTGAGGTCTTCCCGGGTGTCCTCTCAGCTGCCTTCTCGGAGGTCCTCCCGGAGGTCTTGCCGGGCGTCTTCCGGGCTGGTGGGCAGGGCAGGCGGGCCCCGGCGCCCCCAGGGAGCAGAGCATCCACAAACCCCCTACTCGAACTCAAGTGCGACATGCTCCTCGGCGGGGCGGTAGCCGAGCCGCTGGTAGAGGGCGTTGCTGGTGGGGTTGGCGAGGTCGGCGAAGAGCAGCACCTCGTGGGCACCGGCGGCCCGGGCGGCGCCCGAGACAGCGGCGGTCACGGCCCCGGCGAAGCCGCGTCCGCGCAGCTCGGGCGGGGTGTAGACGGGGGCGACCCGGGCCATGCCGCAGAGCGTGGCGGTGACCCCGGCCATGGCGACGGGCCGTCCGCCGGTCTCCCACAGCATGCAGCGGCCGCCGGCGATGCGGTCGTCGACCGCACGGGAGTCGCGGGGCGGCGGGCCGCCGGTCTCGGCGGCGAAGGCGGTGGACCAGGCGAGCACGAGTTCCCGGTCGGCGGGCGTGGCGGGGCGGGCCGCACCGGGCGGTGCGGGGTCCGGCGGCGTCAGCGCGCCCAGCCGGTAGCGGCGGTGGCGCTTGGCGAGGCGCACCGCTCCCCCGCGCCGCTCCTGCCAGGCCGCGGCGAAGACCTCGGCCGCCGCCCGCGCGCCGTTCACCCCCGGGATACCGCCCGACTCCTGCGCCAGCGCCCGCGCCAGCTCGGCCGCGGCACCGTCCGGCATCGGCGAGAGCAGCACCGTACGCGGCGGGGTCCAGACGAACGCGGCGCCGACCGCGCCCCCGCCGCGCCGCCACCATCCGAACGACGGTGCGTCGTCCCCGTACCTGTCCCGGCCCAGTTCCCGCAGGGCGGACACCACCGTCAGCAGCACCGTGTGCTCGGCCGGCCGCCCGCGCAGGAACTCGCCCGCGGCGGCCTCGAACGCACCAGGGTCACGGGTCGTCGTCCATGCCATGTCTCACCCTCCCGCAGGTCCGCGGGCGGACGCAGCCGGTTTTCCGGGCCGGCTCCGGCCGCGCTCAGGCCCCCTCGACGGCCGTGGGCGGGGCGGGGAGTCCGGGGCGGCGGGGCAGCAGGAGGGTGCGGAGCAGGATCCGGGGGGCGACGAGCCGGGTGGGCGGGGCGGTGAGGCAGAAGACGTCCCGGAAGGCGTCGCCGACGACGCGGTCGACGGCGGCGCGGGCGAACAGTCGGTCGAGGTACCACGTGCTCAGCCGCTCGCCGAGGCCCGCCCCGGCGTCCTGGCCATCGGCGTAGGGGCGGTCCGCGCCGACTGCGGCGAGCCAGGCGGGCTCCACGGCGCGGGCCACCGCCCGCTGCGCCGCGGCGGTGGCACCGGGGCGCAGGCCGCCACCGCCCGCCAGGGTGTCGCGCACCGCCAGCGCGCCCAGTGCGGCGACCGACATGCCCTGCCCGTATATGGGGTTGAAGGTGCAGGCGGCGTCCCCCAGGACGAGGAACCCCTCGGGCAGGGCACCGGGGCGCTCGAAGTGCCGGCGCCGGTTGCGGGTGTCGCGGAAGCCGTGCACCGGCGAGCGCGGCTCGGCCTGTGCGAGCAGTTCGTGGATGTACGGGTCGCCGATCGTGGCGCTGAACGCGGTGAACTCGGCCTCCTCCGTGGGCGGATGGTGCCCGCGCACCCCCGACAGCGTCAGCAGCCAGTTGCCGTCCTCGACCGGGATGTACGCGGCGCCGCGGGGGCACTCCGGCCAGCCGGGGACGTTGACGCCCGCGTCGGGGGCGGTGTCCGGGTCCTTGGGCCGGTACATCCGGGTGGCGTAGGCGAGCCCCGCGTCCACGGACTCCTCGTGCGGCGAGGTCCGGCCCAGTTCGGCGTACCACTGGGGCGCGCGGGAGGCCCGGCCCGAGGCGTCCACGACGAGCGCGGCGGGCAGCGTCCGTTCGGCGGGCTCGCCCGGCCCGGCGTCCCGTGACCGGACCCGCACCCCGCTCACCCGGCCGGCGTCCCCGGTCAGCCCGATCGCCTCGGTCGCCTCCAGGACCTTCACCCGGGTGGTCGAGCCGGCGGCCGCCCGCAGCGCCCGCTCGCGTACGACCGCGTCCAGCACCGGCCGGGTGATGCTCAGCATGCGATGGCGACGCTCATCGAAGCGGCGCTGCCAACCGGTGGGCGTGCGGGTGAGGATGTCGCGCGGCAGGTACAGACTGCGCGCCCCCGCCTCGGTGAGCGCGGCGACCGTGCCGGGCAGCAGCTCCTCCAGCGCCCGCTGACCGCCGCTGAGGAGGAGGTGCAGATGGCGGGCCTGCGGAACGCCTTTACGGAAGGCATGGCCCTGCGGATAGCGGTCGCGTTCGACGACCGTGATCGCCTCGATGTGTCCCGCCAGGGCGGTGACGGCCAGCATTCCGGCGAGCCCGCCCCCGATCACGATCGCGGTGCGCCCGCCATTGGAGTGCTCTGCCATCCCCGCCTCGCTCCCCTGCCGGGCCCGCCCGGCCACCGATCCGCACGACTTCTTGCGAATCCTTTCCTCCCTCGTGCCACCCCAGTCCCTGACATCCCGATTTGCGGCGCCCCTGCGTCTAGACTCCCCGGCAGTGGACGCACCCGGTCCGCAAACGGTCTCACCAGCAAGGGATTCGCCTCACCAGCAAGAGATTCAAGGACGCTTGTGACATTCCAGCAGGATTCTGAGCCGTATGACGCATACGACGTACTCGTCTTCGGCGGGACGGGCGTGGACACCGTCGTGCCGGTCGGCGCGCTGCCCGTGCCGCTCGCCGATTCCCACCCGGTGGCGCCCATCCGCGAGTGGGCGGGACACACCGGCACCGGCGTCGCGCTGGGCTGCGCGGCGCTCGGGCTGGCCACCGGGCTCCTGGACTTCATCGGCGACGACCATCCCGGCAGCCTGGTCCGCGAGCGGCTGGCCGGCACCGGCGTCGACTTCCGTCCGCTGCTCTCCCCGCACGGCACCCGGCGCGCGGTCAACCTCGTCTCCCCCGACGGCCGCCGGATGTCCTTCCACGACGCCCGCGACCCGCGCGAGCTGCGGATGCCGGCCGAGCACTACCTCCCCGCGCTGCGCCGGGCCCGGCACGTCCATCTGTCGATCACGCACTTCGCGCGCTTCGTCTACGACGACATCGAGGCGCTCGGCCTCCCCGTCTCCACCGATCTGCACGACTGGGACGGTCTGACGGAACATCACCGGGAGTTCGCGCTCCGCTCGGACCTGGTGTTCCTCAGTACGGCCGGGGCGGGCGAACGGATCGGGTCCGTCATGCGCGACATCCTCCGCCAGGGGCGCGCCGAGGCGGTGATCGCGACGGCCGGCGCGGGCGGCGCGTACCTCCTCACGCCCGACGACCGCACCCCGCGGCTCGTGCCGGCCGTGGCCCCGCCCGGCCCCGTCGTGGACAGCAACGGCGCCGGCGACGCCTTCACCTGCGGTTTCCTCTACGGCCGGCTGGCGGGTCGGCCGCTGGAGGAGTGCGCGCGGATGGGCGCCGTCGCGGGAGCGCATGCGTGCACCGCGCCGGGGACGCACACCGCCCTCGTCGGACCGGACGATCTGCGCGGCGCGGTCGCCGACCCCCCGGCGGTCGCCCCGACCCTGACGGCACGTGTGGTGGAGCCGCCGGGGCTCCCGGAACCGCCGGAGGCCCAGGTCTCCCCGGCGGGGGCGTAGGCCGCCGGGCGCCGCCCGCGGCCTGCCGCCCCCGCCGGTGGCCGGTGTTCAGCCCTTGCGGCCCACCGCGCCGTAGAAAATGGTGTTGTTGAGCTCCTCGGCGCCGGGCACCGCGCCGTCCGGCCGCCACAGCGGCACCCGTACGACGCCGGGCGGCAGCAGGGCGAACGGTCCGAAGAGCCGCTCGATGCCGGCCTTCGACCGCAGGTTGAGGGTGGCGGTGGCGCTCTTGTAGACGTCCTGCACACCGGCCCGCGCCACCTCGTCCGTGCGGCCGCCCTCGTACGCCTCGTAGGGCTCGTCGGTGGCGTGCGACAGGACGAGGTGGCTGCCCGCGGGGAGCGCCTCGGCGAGGGTGGCGATGATGCCGGCCGGGTCCTCGTCGTCCCGGACGAAGTGCAGCACGGCGACGAGCAGCAGCGCCACCGGCCGGTCGAAGTCGATCAGTTCGCGGACGGTGGGGTGCGCCAGGACCGCCTCGGGGTCGCGGACGTCGCCGAGCACGAATCCGGTGTGCGCGGTGTTGGTCAGCCGGGCCCCGGCGTGGGTGGCGACGATCGGGTCGTTGTCGGCGTAGACGACGCGGGTGTCGGGGGCGATCTCGCGGGCCACCTCGTGGGTGTTGGGCGAGGTGGGGATGCCGGTGCCGATGTCGATGATCTGGCGGATGCCGCCGGCGACCAGTTCGCGCACCGCCCGGCGAAGGAACGCGCGGTTGGCGCGGGCGCTGAGCCGCACCTGGGGGTGGACCTCGATGACCCGCTCGGCGGCCACCCGGTCGACCTCGTAGTTGTCCCAGCCGCCGAGGTAGTAGTCGTACATCCGCGCCGGGTGCGGACGGCTGGTGTCGATCTCCTCGGCCGCGAAGCCGGAGTGCGCCGGCCCCGGGGCGTACGGGCCGATCTGCGGGGCCTCCGGGTCCGGGGCCGCCGGGGAGGTGTTCTGCTCGCTCATGCCGACCTCCGTTCGGTGCACCGGCCCGGTGCGGCGGAGAGCAGGAAGTCGGCGTGGCCGGCCTTCGCGCCCTCGATGAAACTCACCATTTCACGGTGTGTGTAGATCAGGGCCGGGCCGTCCGGATCGGTCGACTGGCGCAGCGCGATGCGGCCGTCCCCCAGCCGCATCGCCTCGACGCACTCGCCGCCGTTCCCACCGCTCCATGGTTTGTGCCAGCCCTCTGTGCCCAGTTCTTTGGCGGGCATGCCGTTGTAGATGCGTATGCGATCCATGGGGGGTTCAGATCTCCTTGCGAAAGCCACCCAGAATGGCCTCTGTGGTGTGTGCCGGCGCGGCCTGCGCGCACATCCGGTCCAGGGCCTCCAGGAACTGCGAGACGTCGTTGCGCTGGTCGAAGTACACGGCTCCGACGAGGCTTTCCGCGTATGCGATGTCCGGGAGTTCCGGGATCGGGAAGCGGAAGATGTGAAAGGGCCCGTACATCGCGGGGTGCGGGCCCGCGGCGAAGGGCATGAGCTGCAGGCGCACGTTCGGCAGTGCGGTGGCCTCCATGAGCCGGCTGATCTGGTCGCGCATCACCTTGGGTCCGCCGATCGGCCGCCGCAGGACGGTCTCGTCCATGACCACCCACAGCATCGGCGCGTTCTCGCGGGTCAGCAGGGCCTGCCGTTCCATGCGCAGCGCGACGATGCGGTCGATGTCGGCCGCGGAGGCGTGCGGCATACCGGCGCGCAGGACGGCGGTGGCGTAGTCCTCGGTCTGCAGCAGCCCGGGGACGTAGTGCGGCTGGTAGGCGCGGATGAGGTTGGCCTCGCCCTCCAGGCTGACGAACGCGCTGAACCACTCGGGCAGTACATCGCGGAAGCGGTGCCACCAGCCCGGCTTGTTGGCCTCGCGGGCCAGCGACAGGAAGCCCTCGATCTCGTCGCCGTCACTGACGCCGTAGGTCGCCAGCAGCTTCTCGACGTAGGGGAGTTTGAGGCCGACCTCGGCCTTCTCCATGCGCCTTATCGTGGCGTGGGTCACATCGAGCGCCGCGGCGGCCTGCTCGAAGGAGAGTCCCGCCTTTTCGCGCAGGTCCTGCAGCCGCTTGCCGAGCACCACCCGCAGGACGGTCGGTGCGCCTGCCGACCGTGGGTCCGCCACGTCCGATCGCCTCCAACTGATGTCAGTGATCAGCAGTGTGTCATGCCGTCACTATTAACGAACAGACTGCATTTACGATTCTGCAAATTACAGAGTGATCCTTGCCATCGGTGACCAACATCGCACATAGTTACGACGTGGCTTCCTCCAACAACGCTTCTTCGTTAGGGCGCTGTGGCGGCTTCGTCGCCCAGTACCCGCAGGACGCGTTCCACTTGCCGGCGCGACGCACGTCCGTTCCCGAGGCGCGCAGACGCGCCAGTGCGCTGCTGTGCGAGTGGGGCGCGGATCAACAGGTCCGCGACGACGTGGAGTTGGTGGTCTCCGAGCTGTTCACCAACGCGGTACGGCACACCGACAGCGAGAAGGTCGGCTGCGAGCTGTCCCTCGTCGGGACGCACATACGCATAGAGATCACGGACCAGGGCGGGCCGGGGCTTTCGGCGCCGCATGTCCAGCCCGGCAGCGTGGACAAGGAGTGCGGACGGGGCCTGTTCCTCGTCGGGGCCCTGTCCGACGGCTGGGGATCGCGGCCCGCCGACAGCGGTGCGGGCCGGGTCGTCTGGGCGGACCTGCCGTACAAGGGCACCGCGGCACACAACTGAGGCCCCCTTCCGCACCTGCGGAAGCGGGGCCTCGGTCATGCCGCGGGCCCGCCGTCGGGCCGCGGCCGCATTACAGCGGAAGCAAGTCCGGCCGCTTGGGCTCGACATGGTCGCCGGAGGACTCGCCGCGCAGCCGGCGGCCGATCCACGGCACGAGGTGCTCCCGCGCCCAGTGGATGTTGTCCCGCCGCGCCTCGGCGGCCGACCGCTCCGCCTCCGGGGGCCACGGCTGGTCCGGGTCGGCCGGCACCCGCAGACCGAGCACCTGGGCCGCGCGCAGCGCCACCCGGGTGTGGCCGTCGGCCGACAGATGCAGCCGGTCCTCGCTCCAGGCCCGCCGGTCCTGCACCGACTTCAGCGACCACAGGTCCAGCACCGGGCAGTCATGCCGGTCCGCGATGGCCCGCACATGCGCCGTATACGTCGCGATCTTGCCGCGCAGATGCTTGAGCACCGGGACACCGCGGGTGTCGAAGCCGGTGCAGAGCAGGACCGTGCCGACGGTCTGCCGCAGATCGGCCACCGCCGCCTCGTAGCGCTCGGCGACCGCGTCCGGGTCCGAGCCGGGCCGCAGGATGTCGTTGCCGCCGGCACAGAACGTCACCAGAGCCGGGGCGAGCTCCTTCGCCCGCGGCACCTGCTCCTCGACGATCTGGTCCAGCAGCCGCCCCCTGACGGCGAGGTTGGCATAGCGGAAGTCCCCCTCCGCCTGCTTGTCCGAGAGCAGGACCGCGAGGCGGTCCGCCCAACCGATGTACACCCCGTCAGGGCCGGGATCCCCGACCCCCTCTGTGAAGCTGTCCCCGACGGCTGCGTACGACCCGATGGCGCCGTGGGCGCCGGTGATGAAGTCTTGCGACTCATCTGCAGCGCTCCTGGCGCCGCTGCTGATGTTCTTCGAATCGTCTGCCACGTCAGGACATACTTCACCTTCAGAAGTGACCTACGCCACCGTAACCAGGGGTTGACGGGAGGTGATTAATGCCACCAGGTCAAATTCTTCTCAAGTTGGAATAATGATCGATCACTCGCCGCGCCGAGCGCCGTCCCGCGCTTCCACACACCACCATCGCGGCTTGATTGACTATTGCACCAGTGTCGTATCGTCGGTTGTGCCCGCGCCGTCGACAAGCAGCGTCGCCGGCCGACTTCAAGGAGCGCCCGTGACGCAGACGCCGCAGGTCCCCCAGGCACAGCCCGAGCTCGCGGAGGTCCGCAACTTCCGCGATGTGGGCGGGCTGCCGACCGTGGACGGGCGTCGCGTACGGGAGGGCAGGCTGTTCCGCAGCGGGCACCTCGCCCACGCCACGGAACAGGACGCGGCGTTTCTGGCCGGCCTCGGGCTGCACACCATCTTCGATTTCCGCAATGCCTCGGACATCAAGCTGGAGGGCCCCGATGTCGCGCTGCCCGGCGTGCGCAACGTGAACATCCCGCTCACCGACCCGGCCGACGGCGCGGAGTTCTGGACGATGGTGCGCGACGGTGAGCTGGGGCAGCTGCGCTCCCTGCTCGGCGACGGCAAGGCCGCGGCCCGTATGACGGCGACCTACCGGCACATCATCACCACCCGCACCGAAGACCACAGCCGGGTGCTGCACGCGCTCGCCGAGGACAGCGTCCCGGCGCTGATGCACTGCGCGGCCGGCAAGGACCGCGCCGGCCTGTCCGTCGCGGTGACCCTGCTGGCGGTCGGCGTGGAGCGGGACGCCATCCAGGAGGACTACCTCAAGTCCAACGAGCCGCACCGCCGCTACAAGATCCGCCGTTCGGACAACTCCGCGGTCGGGATGTCCCCGGAGGTACTGGAGCTGCTCTCGCCGCTGTTCGGGGCGCACGCCGACTACCTCACCGCGGCCTACGCCGCGATCGAGGAGACCTGGGGCTCCACGGAGAGCTACCTCACCGACGGCCTGAAGCTGGCGCCCGCCACCCGCGAGCGGCTGCGCGACCGGCTGCTGGAGGGCTGACCCGCCGCGGACGGCCGTGTGGCGGACTCCGGGTCACGATCGACGCCTACGAGTTCTCCAGCAATCCGGCCCGGCCGGCCCCCGCGCTCACGGCTCGGCGACCCAGCCCGCGACCAGCACCGTTCCCGACGCCCGGTGCACGGCGAGGAAGCCGAAGGGCCGGTCGTAGCGGGCCGCGATCCGCAGCGCCTGGTGGCGCGGGGGCGGCGGTGCGGCGCCCGCGGCAGCCGGCAGGACCGTGACGGCCGCCGCCCGGAAGCCCAGCGGGCCGAAGGTCGCGGTCGCCGTCTGGCGGGCGGCCGCGACCGCGAGCGGAGTGTCGCTGATCCCGGGGAAGTGCCCACGGGAGGTGTCACAGGCGCTGGCGAGACCGAAGAGGTCCGGCCGCTTCAGCAGATCGTGGTCGGCGTCGACGGTGAAGGCCGCGGTGGTGAGCTGGAACCGCGGGGCGGGGTCGTCACTGGGCACCGTCGTCACCGTCAGCCCGGGGCCCGCCCCGGCGCCCAGCGCCGCGCCGGAGACCGCAGGGTAGCTGCCGCCCAGCGCCGCGACGCCATGGTCCAGCACCTCGGCGCCCGGCATCGTGGGCCCGCCGAGCAGCAGATGCACGTCCAGGCCGTTGTCGCCCTCGACCGTGACGTCGGTGAGCGGACCGGCCGGTGTGGTGTGCACCCGCACCTGGTCCACGTCGGGCCCGGAGCGGCTGAGCGAGGTCAGCTCCCGCCCCGCCCAGGGCCCTTCGCCCACCCGGCCCGGGAACGCGTCGAACGGCCGCACCCAGGTGGTGCGCACCAGTAGCGCACTGGCCAGGAGCAGCAGCATGTCGGGGGTGACCTGCACCGGCATCCGCTCGATCAGGCCGTCGGTGTGCCGGCGCGCCCAGTCGTCCAGCGCCGCCTGGTCCGCGTCCGGGTCGTCGGTGAGCTCGCCGTGCACGCCGGGCGGCAGACCGCCCAGCCACGCGGGGCGCAGCGCCAGGGTGCGGCGGGCCCACAGGCCCACCGCCGCGTCGACGCCGTCCGCGGCGTCCAGCGCGGCGAGCAGTGCGGCGCCCTCGCGGACCGCCTGCTCCGGATCGGTGCCGAGCGCCTCGGCCAGCTCCGTACCCGCCGGGCCGGAAGCCGGGCCGGCGAGCAGGGCCAGCAGCGGCCAGACACCGGCCGCGGTCAGCACCGTGCTCTGCTTCCCCACCGCCTCCCGCGCCCAGCGCGCCGTCATCGTGTTGACCGACCGCACCGTCGTCCCGGCGACCATCGCACCCCCACCAGCGTCGTCAGCGGTGGGCGACCGCCTGTTTGACCAGCGTCCGCCCGAAGTCCCACAGCAGGCCGCCGCCGCCATGGGCGTCGTCCATAACGGCCCGGAACGCCTCGACGAAGCGGTCCACTTCCGGCTCGCCGATGATCAGCGGCGGGATCAGCTTAATGACCTCCAGATGGTCGCCGGAGACCTGGGTCAGGATGCGGTGCCGCTGCAGCAGCGGGACCACCACCATCTGCGCGAACAGGCCCTTGCGGGCCGCCTGCAGCATCGTCCAGCGGCTGCGCAGGCCCAGCGAGCTGGGGCGGCCGAACTCGATGCCGATCATCAGGCCGCGCCCGCGTACGTCGTGCAGCAGCTCGTACTCGCCGACCAGCGCGGCGAGCCGGGAGCGCAGCAGCTCACCGGTGTGCCGGGCGTGGGCGACGAGCTGTTCGTCCTCCAGCACCGTGAGCACCGCCAGGCCCGCCGCCATCGCCTGGGCGTTGGCGCCGAAGCTGGCGGAGTGCACCAGCACCCGGTCCATGGACGAGTAGACCTTCTTGAAGATCCAGTCCTTGCCGAGGGTCGCACCGACCGGGACATAGCCGCCGGAGAGCGCCTTGGCCACGCACACCAGGTCCGGTTCGACGCCGTCCTCGTGCTGGTAGGCGAAGAAGTCGCCGGTGCGGCCCAGGCCGGTCTGCACCTCGTCGGCGATCAGCAGCGCCTTGTAGCGGTGCAGCAGCTCCTGTGCGGCGCGCAGGAAGCCGGGCGGGGCGGGGTGGACGCCCTTGCCCTGGAGGGGCTCGACGACGAAGCCGGCCACGTCACCGCGCTTGAGTTCGCGTTCCAGCGCGGCCAGATCGCCCATCTCGACGGCGGTGTCCGGCAGCAGCGGGGCGAAGCCGTCGCGGAAGGCGTCCTCGCCGTTGACGGAGAGCGCGCCGGTGGTCAGGCCGTGGAAGGCGTGGGTGCAGTACAGGACGCGCGGTCTGCCGGTGGCGTAGCGGGCGAACTTCAGGGCGGTCTCGACGGCTTCGGTGCCGCTGTTGCCGAAGAAGACCCGGTCCAGGTGGGGCGCGTGGGCCAGCAGCTTCTCGGCGAGCAGTCCGGGCAGCGGTGCGCAGTCGAAGCGGGTGAGGTCGGGGAGCTGGGCGTCCAGGACGTCGTGCAGCGCCTGCCGGACGACGGGGTGGTGCCGTCCCAGGCCCATCACCCCGAAGCCGGCCAGCATGTCCAGGTAGTCCTGGCCGTCGGCGTCCCAGAAGTACGCGCCCTGCGCTCGCTCGTAGACCTTGTCGAAGCCGATGGTGCGCAGCATCCGCGGGAGCTGGTGGTTGAGGTGGCGGGTGTGCAGGTCGTAGCGTTCGGCGCCGCGCTCGGCGAGCAGCCGGGTCAGATCGAAACCGGTCACGGGGTGCTCTCCTTACGGGCCAGCGCGGCGCTGATCCGGCCGGCGATCTCGGCCGGGGTGAGGCCGAGGTCGGCCAGCAGCTCCCCGCGCCGGGCGTGCGGCAGGAACTGCTCGGGCAGGCCGAAGGTGCGCAGCGGCACATCGACGTCGGCGTCCCGCAGAGCCTGGCCGACGGCCCAGCCGACCCCGCCGGTGCGGCTGTTGTCCTCGACGACCGCCACCATCGCGTGCCGCGCGGCGAGCCGGGGGAGGGCGTCGTCGACCGGCTTGACCCAGCGCGGGTCGACGACGGTCGCGTCCACGCCGCGCGCGGCGAGCAGTTCGGCCACCCGCAGACAGACCGGGGCCATCACGCCGACCGCGACCAGCAGCACGTCCGGATGCGGTGTGCGGTACAGCACGTCGACACCGCCGACCCGGTCCACGGCCGGGATCGGATCGTCCACCGCCTCCTTGGGGAAGCGGATCACGGTCGGTGCGTCGTCCACCTCCAGCGCCTCGCGCAGCTGGGCGCGGAGCTGGTCGGCGTCGCGCGGCGCGGCGATCCGCAGCCCCGGGACGACGCCCAGCACCGACAGGTCCCACATGCCGTTGTGCGAGGCGCCGTCGGTGCCGGTGACACCGGCCCGGTCCAGGACGAAGGTGACCCCGCACCTGTGCAGGGCGACGTCCATGAGGACCTGGTCGAAGGCGCGGTTGAGGAAGGTGGCGTACACCGCGACGACGGGATGCAGTCCGCCGGTGGCCAGCCCGGCGGCCGAGACCGCGGCGTGCTGTTCGGCGATCCCCACGTCCCAGACCCGGTCCGGGAACGCCTCGGCGAACTTGCCCAGGCCCACCGGCTGCAGCATGGCCGCCGTGACGGCCACGACGTCCTCGCGCTCGGCGCCGATGCGGAGCATCTCGTCGGCGAAGACGGACGTCCAGGAGGGCGCGCCGGGCGGGGCGACCGGCGCGCAGGTCAGCGGGTCCATCATGCCGACGGTGTGGAAGTGGTCCGCCTCGTCCTCCAGGGCCGGCTGGTAGCCGCGGCCCTTCTCGGTGAGGCAGTGCACGATGACCGGGCCGCCGAAGCGCTTGGCGCGCTGCAGCGCGGACTCCAGGGCCTCCATGTCGTGGCCGTCGATCGGTCCGACGTACTTCAGGCCCAGGTCCTCGAACATGCCCTGGGGTGCGAAGGCGTCCTTGAAGCCCTTCTTGGCACCGTGCAGGGACCCGTAGAGCGGCTGCCCGACGACGGGGGTGCGCTGGAGGACGTCCTTGCCCCAGGCCAGGACCTTCTCGTAGCCGTCGGTGGTGCGCAGCGCGGCCAGATGGTCGGCCAGGCCGCCGATGGTCGGCGCGTAGGAGCGCTCGTTGTCGTTGACGACGATGATCAGCGGGCGGTCCTTGGCCGCGGCGATGTTGTTGAGCGCCTCCCAAGCCATACCGCCGGTCAGCGCGCCGTCACCGATGACGGCGACCACGTGGTCGTCCCTGCCGCACACCTGGTTGGCCTTGGCCAGGCCGTCGGCCCATCCCAGGACGGTGGAGGCGTGGGAGTTCTCGATCACGTCGTGGTCGGACTCGGCCCGGGAGGGGTAGCCGGAGAGCCCGCCCTTGGCGCGCAGTTTGGAGAAGTCCTGACGGCCGGTGAGCAGCTTGTGGACGTAGGACTGGTGGCCGGTGTCCCACAGGATGCGGTCGGCGGGCGAGTCGAAGACCCGGTGGAGGGCGATGGTCAGCTCGACGACCCCGAGGTTGGGGCCCAGATGGCCGCCGGTGCGGGCGACGGCGTGCACGAGGAAGTGCCGGATCTCCTCGGCGAGTTCGGGCAGGCGCGCCTCGGGGAGCGCCTTGAGGTCACGCGGTTCCCGGATGTGTTCCAGCATCGTCACAGGGGTCCCCCTCTGCTCGTTCGGCCGGCCGTGGTGGCGGGGAGCCCCAGGACGTGGGCTCCCCCGCTCATGGGGTCATCCGCGGTTGCCCGCGACGGTCTCCTTGGCCGCCCGGAGGGATTCCTTGAGGGAGCCCATGGTGGCCAGGACGGCCGTCGGCTCGTAGCCGCAGTGCGCCATGCAGTTGGCGCAGCGCGGGTCCTTGCCGCGGCCGTACTTCTCCCAGTCGGTCTCCTCGATGAGCTCCCGGTACGTCGGGACGTAGCCGTCGCTCATCAGGTAGCACGGGCGCTGCCAGCCGAACAGCGAGTAGTTGGGGATCGCCCAGGCCGTGCACGGGAAGTCCGCCTTGCCCTCCAGGAAGTCCAGGAAGAGCGGGCTGTGGTTGAGCCGCCAGCGGCGCCGGTTGCCGCCGGCGAAGGCTTTCTTGAACAGCTCCCGGGTCTGCTCGACGCCCAGGAAGTGCTCCTGGTCGGGGGCCTTTTCATAGGCGTAGGCGGGCGACAGCATCATCTCGTCGACCTTCAGGTCATCATTGAGGAAGTTGAGGACCTCGATGATGGTCTGCGGGGTGTCGGTGTTGAAGAAGGTGGAATTGGTGGTGACCCGGAAGCCGCGCCGCTTGGCCTCCTTGATGGCCGCCACCGCCTCGTCGAATACGCCTTCCTTCGCGACGGATTCGTCGTGCCGCTCACGCATTCCGTCGATGTGCACCGCGAACGCGAAATAGGGCGAGGGGGTGAACTCGTCCATCTTCTTGCGCAGCAGCATCGCGTTGGTGCACAGGAAGACATACTTCCGGCGAGCCACCAACTGCCGTACGATCTCGTCGATCTGCGGGTGCATCAGCGGCTCGCCGCCGGCGATGGAGACCATCGGCGCACCGGACTCCAGTACCGCGCCCACCGCCTGCGCCACCGGCATCCGCTGCTTGAGCACCCCCGCGGGGTGCTGGATCTTCCCGCAGCCCTCGCATTTGAGGTTGCACGCGAAGAGCGGTTCGAGTTCGACGATCAGCGGGAACTTCTCGCGCCGGCGAATCATCTTCTGTTCAAAGAGATAGGTCCCGACCCTGATGGACTGTCGGAGCGGCATGGCCATCTGGCTCACCTCCAGGGGAGCGGCAAAGAACGGTGCCATTCATAGAAAACAGGAAGTACCGAGCGCAGCACCCGGAAGGCTGATATTCCACCGCGCACGGTGCCGATGCGTACGAGTTCATGTTCTGGAGCGTCCACGACCACCCGGACGGCCGCAACCGGACGACCGCCGGCTCGCTGTGCCGCGCGGAGCGTGGCGGCGGATTCCATGTCCACCGCGAGCGCCCCGGAGGCGTGCAGCGCGGCCCGCTCCGCGCCGCGCACGACGTGGTCGGAGCCGCACAGCAGTCCGCTGTGCACGGTCAGGCCGCGCTGCCGCAGCGCGCGCAACAGCGGGCCGTTGTCGCGGCAGGGCAGGTCCGGCGCGCCGGGCCGGTGGTCGCGGGTGGCCTCGGCGACGACCACGTCCCCGGGGCGCATCCCGGGGGCGAGGCCGGCGCAGAAGCCGCTGGCGACGACGGGGGAACGCGCGGTCACCGGGTCCGCACCCAGCGCCTCGGCGATGGCGCGTTCGGCCGCCTGGGGGCCCATGCCCGTACGGAGCACGACCGGCCGCGGCGCCTCCTCCCCCGCCGGCCGGCCCGCTCCCCCGCGCAGCGCGAACCTCTCGATGCCGAGCGCACAGGCGATCAGCAGCGGCGGGTCCGCGTCCGCGGGGGGCCGTCTCGGCATCAGACCTCCACTGCTGCGGCGGCCGGTCCCCCGTGGAGGTAGCGGCCCAGAGCCGTCAGCGGGAAGACCTGGCGGTAGAGGTGGTAGTTGATGGAGAAGTCCCAGGGGAAGCCGGTGCCGGTGAAGTACGGCTCGTCCCAGGAGCCGTCCTCGCGCTGGGTGCCGATCAGCCAACGCACACCGCGCCGGACCGCCTCGCTCTCCCGTTCGCCGGCCGCGAGCAGCGCCATCAGCGCCCAGGCGGTCTGCGAGGCGGTCGAGGCGCCGCGCCCGGCCCACCGCTCCTTGTCCTGGTACGAGCGCTGGTCCTCGCCCCAGCCCCCGTCGTCGTTCTGCACCCGCTCCAGCCAGCGCACGGCGCGGCGGACCGCCGGGTGCGCGGCGGGAATGCCGGCCGCGGCGAGCGCGGGGAGCACCGAGCCGGTGCCGTAGACGTAGTTGGTGCCCCAGCGGCCGAACCAGGCGCCGCTGGGCTCCTGCTCGGCCAGCAGCCAGGCGATCCCGCGGCGGGTGCGCGGGTCGTGCGTACGGCCGACGTCGGCGAGCATCTCCACGACATGGGCGGTGACATCGGCCGACGGCGGGTCGATGACCTCGCCGAAGTCGCAGAACGGCAGGCGGTCGGGCAGCGGGCTGGTGTTGTCGACGTCGAACGCTCCCCAGCCCCCGTTCCTGGACTGCATGCCGAGGTTCCACCGCACCGCGCGGCGCACCGCGCCCTGGACCCGCTGCGGGTCGGGGTGGTCGATACGGCGCAGCGCGAGCACCACCTCGGCGGTGTCGTCGATGTCCGGATAGTTGTCGTTGTCGAACTCGAACGCCCAGCCGCCGGACGGGAGTTGGGGCCGCCGTACGCTCCAGTCGCCGGGCCGGTCGAGCTGCTCGGCGAGCATCCAGTCGGCGGCCGCGACCAACTGCGGGTGGTCGGCGGGCAGTCCGGCGTCGGCCAGAGCGATGGCGGCCAGGCAGGTGTCCCAGACCGGGGACTGGCATGCCTCGATCATCCGGGCGCCGTCCTCGCGCCAGACCGCGAACCGGTCCAGCGACGCGAGGCCGGAGCGCAGCACGGGGTGGTCGAGGTCGTAGCCGAGGAGGTGCAGGGCGATGATCGAGTAGACGGCCGGGGGCTGGATGCCGCCCCAGCAGCCGTCGTTCTCCTGCCGTTCGATGATCCAGCGGGCCGCGGAGCGCATCGCGGCGCCGCGCAGCTTGCGCGGGGCGACCTTGTGGTAGAGGTGCAGCGCCTTGTCCAGGCGCTGGAAGACGCCGTCCCAGCTGGTGGCGGGGGCGAGCGGCCGGGGCGGGTTCGGGTTGCCGGGGTCGGTGTGCAGCTCGTCGAGGGCGAACGGCGCCGGGCGGACCGGGCGCTTGGCCGAGACGATGGTCAGCGGCACGATGGTCTGCCGCGCCCAGCACCCGAAGTCATAGATGTTGAGCGGGAACCACTTGGGGAAGTAGAGGAGTTCCGGCGGGAGTTCGGGCAGGTCCTCCCACTTCCACCAGCCGAAGAGCGCCAGCCAGATACGGGTGAAGACCCGGGCGGCGGCGATACCGCCCTGCGCGCGGATCCAGGCCGCGGCCCTGGCCATGTGGGGCGCGTCGGGCTCGTCCCCGGCGAGCCGGAGGGCGACATAGGCTTCGATGGTGGCGGAGAGCTCGCCGGGCCCGCCGTAGAACGTGGCCCAGGTCCCGTCCTCGCCCTGCTCACCGCGGATGTAGCGGGCCCCGGCCTCGGTGAGCTTCGGGTCCTGGATGCCCAGGAACTGGCGGAGCATCAGGTCCTCGGCGTCCATCGTGACGTTGGTCTGGAGGTCGCCCTTCCACCATCCGGCGGGGTCCTGGACGGACAGCAGGTAGTCGGTGGCGCGGGCGGTCGCGCGCCGGGCCGCCTCCGCCGTGTCCTGGAGTACGGCGGTATCCGTGCGGTGGGTCGGTTCGGTTGTCTCAGCGGTGGTGTCGCTGGCCGAGGGGCCCCGGGGCGGCAGCGCCCCGGTGCTTCCGTCGGTCGTCGCTGTCATGGCTTCCCCTTCGGCAGTGAACTGTCAAAGCGTGCTCAGGGATTCCGTCGGCCGGCGCCCGGATGGCACCGGCCGGCGACTGCGATCTATTCGGTGTCGAAGCGTGATCATCTCTCTCGTACAACGACGAAGTCGGCGAGTGCGACGAGCTGTGCGCGGATCTTTTCCGGCATCTCGATCTCGTCCAGCGCGGCGATCGCGGTGGCGTGCTGGCGGCGGGCCTCCTGGGAGGTCCACTCGCGGCCGCCGGCCTCCTCGATGAGGGCCGCGCGGGAGGCGAACTCCTCCTCGGTGAAGTCGGCGATCTCGGTCTCGCTCTTCTTGGCGTCGGCCGCCAGGATCCGGGCCAGCCGTTCGGAGGCCGGGCCCCCGGCGGCGAGCGCGGCGACGACCGGCAGCGACTTCTTGCGCTGGCGCAGATCGCTCCAGGGTCGCTTGCCGGTGGCCTCCGGGTCGCCCCAGATGCCGAGTACGTCGTCGACGGCCTGGAAGGCGAGGCCGAGGTGGTAGCCGTACTTCTCCAGGGTGTCCGCGGTGTGGTCGTCGGCGCCGCCCAGGACCGCACCGATGGAGACGGCGCAGGCCAGCAGCGCGCCGGTCTTGTTGCCCTCCATCTCCAGGCACTCCTCGACGGTGACCCGCTCGCGGTGCTCGTAGGAGATGTCCTGCGCCTGGCCGTCGATCAGCTTGCGGGTGGCCAGGGTGAGCCGCCGGGTGGCGCGGCCGGCGTCGACCGTGCCGAGCTCCAGCAGTATTTCGTTGGCGAGGGCGAACAGCGCGTCGCCGACGAGGATGGCCTGCGCGGGGCCGTGCACCTTCCACACCGTGTCGCGGTGCCGGCGCTGCTCGTCGCCGTCCATGAGGTCGTCGTGCAGCAGCGAGAAGTTGTGCACCAGCTCGACGGCGACCGCGCCGGGGATGCCGACCTCGGGGGCCGCGCCGGCGGCCTCGGCCGAGAGCAGGGCCAGCGCGGGACGCACCGCCTTGCCGCTGTCCCCCGAGCTGGGGTTGCCCGCGGCGTCGATCCAGCCGAAGTGGTAGGCGGCGACGGTGTCCATGGGAGGAGCGAGCCGGTCCACGGCGGCACGCAGCACGGGAGTGGCGAGCGTCCGTCCGCGCTCCAGCAGCGCGGTGACGCTCTCGGTGTCGATAGCTGGGGAAGCCGGATTCACGGTTTCTCCTCTGTTTCCGATGCTCGTGCTCGTGGGAGCGCTGGTACTCGTGGTCATGCCGCCTCCTGAGGCAACTGGCCCTGGGGGAAGCCGAGTTCGGTGAGTGCTTCGCGGGCGGCGGCGGTGCCGCTGCGGACAGCGCTTTCCATGGTCGCGGGCCACCCGGTGGCGGTCCACGCACCGGCCAGGAACAGGCCGGGGGCTTGGGTGCGGGCGGCGGGGCGGAGCCTGCCGACGCCCGGGGCGGGCGCGAAGGTCGCGGTGCGCTCGCGGGTGACGAAGAAGTCGCGGATCCTGGCGCCGCGGGCGGCGGGCAGCAGCCGCTCCAGTTCGGGCAGGTAGCGGGCGCGGAGCTTGGCGACCGGCTGGTCGATCTCCTCCTGCGCGGCGGACTGCGAGAGGGCCAGGTACTGGCAGCCGGCCCCGTCGGGCTGCCCGGACCCTTCGGAGGGGCCGGCCAGCCCGGATGCCTCTGTACGGTCGAAGACCCACTGGACCGGGGAGCCGACCGCGGCGAAGAAGGGGCGGCGCAGCACCTTGCGGTCGTAGACCACATGGACGTTGAGGATCGGGGCGGTGCCGATGTCCAGCAGGCGGTCCTTGCCGGCCAGTGCTCCGTCGGGCAGCAGGGCGTGGGTCTCGCGCTGCGGTACGGCGAGGACGACGGTGCCGGCGGTGAGCTGCTCGCTGCCGTGCGGGCCGTTGTCCACCGAGACCCGCCAGCCGTCGTCCGTGCGCGTCAGGGCCCCGGCGCGGGTGCGCAGGGCGAGGCGCACCCCGGCCTTCTCCAGGGCCGTACGGGCGAGGCCGTCGTGGACGTCGCCGAGCGGGACGCGGGACCAGCCGATGTCGGCGGCGCCCGGGGCGGACAGCAGCCCGGTCTTGAAGACCTTCGCGGCCAGGCCCATCGAGGCGTCGGCGGCGCGGGCGTTGAGGGTGGCGATCCCGACCAGGTCCCACAGCGCCTCGACGGCGCGCGGCGACTGGCCGTAACGGCGCAGCCAGCTGCCGAAGTCGACGCCGTCCAGCGCCGGGTCGGCGGGGTCGAGGCCCTTGAGCGCGAGGGTGGCGCGGACGACGCCGGCCCGCTCCACCGGGGACAGGTGCGGATAGCCCGCGAGGCTCTTGGCGAGGTGCAGCGGGACCGGCAGGGCGGTGCGGCGCAGCCGGCCGAGCCGCATCCGGTCGGCGTCCAGGACCGGTACGTCCATCCGGTCCTGCAGGGGCACCAGATGCGTGGCCCCGATCCGCTCCAGCAGCCCGCTGTAGGCGGTGCAGCAGCGCAGATAGACATGCTGGCCGTTGTCGACGCTCAGCTCGCCGGCGGCGCCGTCGCGCCGGAAGGAGAAGACCAGGCCGCCCAGGCGGGGCCGGCCCTCGACGAGGGTGACCCGCAGCCCCGCGTCGGCCAGCGCGAGCGCCGCGGTCGTGCCCGCGAGGCCGCCCCCGATGACGACCGCGGCGGTGGCGTGCGATGTCATGTGGCCTCCCCCCGTACGTGTGTCATGGACGCAGTCGCCTCGGGGAGGGTTGCCCGCCGCGCTGGCGCGGGGTCACCGCTGTCGTTCGCGGCCCGGCGCATCATCCACGCCTCCGGACGGCCTGCCGGCGCCCGATCGCCCGCGCGTCGAGCCCGGACAGCCCGCGCACCGCGACGAACGCCTTCTCCCGGCCGGGCAGCGACACCCGGCCGCGCAGCACCGCTTCGGGGTCCGACGCGATCCGGGTGAGCAGGCGGTGGTAGATGCCGGCCATCGCGGCCACACAGGCGCCGCTGCGCCGGTCGAGCATCGGCAGCAGCCGGAAGCCCTCGGCGAACAGCGCGCGGGCCCGCTTCACCTCGAAGTGCACCAGGCCGGCGAAGTCGGAGCCGGGCGGCGGGACGGGACCGGCGAACCCGGCCGAGCAGCCGAACTTGGCGAGGTCCTCGGCGGGCAGGTACGTACGGCCGTTGCCGGCGTCCTCGCGAACGTCCCTGAGAATGTTGGTCAGTTGGAGGGCGAGACCGAGCGTGTCGGCGTACTCGGGGGCGCGCTCGGCGTCCGGCGCACCCGGCACCGTGCCGAACACGCCGAGCGAGAGCCGGCCGATGGCTCCGGCGACACAGCGGCAGTAGACCCGGAGGTCCTCCCAGGTCTCGTAGGTCTCGCCGCGCACATCCGCCAGCACACCGTCGATCAGCTCGTCCAGCGCGTCGAGCGGGATGGGGAAGCGCGCGGCGGCGTCGGCGAGCGCGACGGCCACCGGATCGGTGTCGTCCTCGTCGACCAGGCCGTTCTTGATGCGGGCCAGCAGCGCCCGGGTGTCCTCCAGGCGTTGCTGCTTGGCGGTGGTCTCCAGATTGCCGTCGCCGATGTCGTCGACCCGGCGGGAGAAGGCGTAGAGCGCCGACATGGCCTGCCGCCGGTCGGTCGGCAGCAGCCGGATGCCGTAGGCGAAGTTGCGCGCCTGCTGACCGGTGACGGCCTCGCAGTAGCGGTACGCAGCGAGCACCGGCGCGGACGCGTGTGCGGTTGCCTCCACGGTCCGGCTCACCCCTCTCTTCGCAGTACGGCCGCAAGCTCGCGCATCAGGCTGAGCTTGGTCGGCTTGGGCGGTCCAGGGAGTACGTCGTGTTCGGCGGCCGCCACCGCCTGGAGTGCGGCGCGTCCGCCGGCCACGAATCCGGCCAGCAGCAGCTTGAGTCTGCCGTGGACGCTACCCACCAGCGCGGTGCCTTCATTCAGCAGGTCACGGGCGCGTTCGGCTTCGAACGCGATCAGTGCGCGCACCGATGCGCCCCCGCTCGGGGCGGCCAGATCGGCCTCGGTGACGCCGAAGCGTTTCATGTCCTCGGCGGGGAGGTAGACGCGGTCGCGCCCGAGGTCCTCGGCCACGTCCTGGACGTGCTCGACGATCTGCAGGGCGGTGCAGACCGCGTCGGAACGGCGGATCCGCTCGGGGCTGGACGTACCGGTGATGCCGAGGACGAGCCGGCCGACGGGGTTGGCCGACAGCTCGCAGTAGGCCACCAGGTCGTCGTAGGTGGCGTAGCGGCTCACCCGCTGGTCCTGGCGGTTGGCCTCGATCAGGTCGAGGAAGGGCTCGGGGGTCAGCTCGCAGCGGCGGACGGTCGGGCCCAGGCGGCGCATCAGCGGGTGCTTGGGGCCGGGCGCGCGGTCGCTGAAGACGCGGTGCAGATCCGCCTCCAGGGCGTCCAGCAGCGCGTGCCGGTCTCCGCCACTCTCGGCTTCGCCGGAGCGGGAGGTGCCCCCGGCCTGGGCGCGGTCGAGGCCGAGGAGTACGGCGTCGCCGCCGCCGGGCGCGAGATCGCCGTCGCCGATGTCGTCGACGAGCCGCGCGAAGCCGTAGACGGCCATCAGATCGGCCCGCCAGACGCGGGGCAGGAAGAACGGCGCGACCGGGAAGTTCTCGTGTGCGGCCTGATCGAGCACGGTGCGCGTCTGGTCCCGCCCGTCACCCGTCGCCACCCTTCCGACGAAGGCGCGACGCGCCCGCTCGTTGTCTCGGCTCACCGGGGGCTGCCCGGCGCATTTCGGTGCCGGAGCGAACCAGTAGCCATTGCCGTCACGTCTCCCGTTCTACACCGCCAAGCTAAAACATCCCATTTCGGACACGCCGCACCCCGCGACGCGCCCTGATCGAGCCATCGTCACCCTTTTAGGTGAGCATCGCCCGACCTATACCACTTGTGCTGTTCGGTACCCGTACAGCTTACGCCGTGCCTCTCGTACAGGTCCGCGCGGGTACCGAGCCCTTGGATGGCGATCCGGCCGGCCTCCACTTTGCCCGAACTCACCCCGGCGCAGCACGAGTTGGCCCTCACCTCACGCCGAAGGCCCCCGCGAGGCGGACGCGCGGGGGCCTTCCGGTGCGAGTGGGGCTACTTGCCCGTTTCCTTCTCGTACGCCTTGATGACCTCGTCGGTGGGGCCGTCCATCAGCAGTTCGCCGCGTTCCAGCCACAGGACCCGGTCGCAGGTGTCGCGGATGGACTTGTTGTTGTGGCTGACCAGGAAGACCGTGCCGGCTTCCTTGCGCAGCTCGCGGATGCGGGCCTCGGAGCGCTTTTGGAAGGCGCGGTCGCCGGTGGCCAGGGCCTCGTCGATCATCAGCACGTCGTGGTCCTTGGCGGCGGCGATGGAGAACCGCAGCCGGGCGGCCATACCGGAGGAGTAGGTGCGCATCGGCAGCGAGATGAAGTCGCCCTTCTCGTTGAT